>NZ_QUGH01000004.1:133391-313819 GCF_003478985.1 Ruminococcus sp. AF20-12LB
TGATTGAGTTGCATCTTGGCGGATGTAAACAAAACAATCAAGCACTGGAGGTTCCAAATGAATTATACACAGAATGAAAAGATTGAGCAAGTAACAGATTCAACAATGGTTGTCGGAGTTGATATCGGAAGCCAGATACATTATGCAAGAGCTTTTGATAACAGAGGACGCGAACTTACAAAACGTATTTTTTTTTCATAACGATCTGGAAGGGTTCAATTTTTTCAACCTTTGGGTAGAGACACTTAAGACTGAGAATAAAAAGACTGCAGTTCTGATCGGCTGCGAGCCAACAGGTCATTACTGGTTTGCGTTTGCGAAGTATGTAAATGATCATCAGAAAAGATTAGTAATGGTCAATCCATTCTCGGTTAAGAAGATCAAGGAACTTGATGATAACAGTCCAAAGAAAACAGATTCAAAAGATCCAAAAACAATCGCAAAACTAGTTGTGGATGGGAGATATTCAATCCCATACATGCCAGAAGGCATTTATGCCGAAATAAGAGACCTGGTATACAGCCGTGACAGGATCATGAAGCAGCACAACATATCTGCAAACAGGATCCAGAGATGGCTTGCAATACATTTCCCGGAATATCTGGGATTATACACACGATTTGATGCAATAAGCGGCCTGGCAGTGCTTGAAAAAGCACCATTGCCAAAAGATGTGATCGCGCTTGGAGTAAATGGGATCCGAAAGATCTGGCATGATAAAAAGATGCGTGGCAGAGGAGTTACTGAAGATAGGGCAAAGACCCTGGTTGAAGCTGCGCACAACAGTGTTGGACTTGACGGAGGGATTGGAACAAAAAGTGAATTATATATGCTGCTTGAAGAGCATCGCTTATGGACTTCGCAGTTAGAATCCGTCAATAAAGTACTTGAGGAAATGATCCTAAAAGTACCACATGTGGAGAAGTTACTCGCCATTAAAGGAGTAGGGAGCATCACAATAGCAGGATTCATAGCTGAGGTAGGTGATATCAGACGCTTTGATTCACCGAAACAGATCCAGAAGTATGCAGGACTGGAACTGGTAGAAAACAGTTCAGGAAAGCATAAAGGAAGGACGAGGATCAGCAAACGCGGGAGAAGGAAACTCAGAAAGATCCTGTATCAGGTAAGGGTACCGCTGCTTGCAAGGAACAAGGAGTTCCGTGAAATCTATGATTACTATGTAACCCGTGTAAAGAATCCGCTGAAACGAAGGCAGGCAATGGTTGCCGTCAGCTGTAAGTTGATCCGAGTGTTTTATGCGGTATTAACGAAAGGTGTGGAGTATGACAGATTTAAAATGATGTCAGATATCCACCGAAAAAGCGACATAATAGCTGCCTGAGCAAAAAGTACTGTAAACAGGAAAGCGTCCGCCATCAATGGTGCTGTGAAACAGGAATGCAAAATATATAAGACAAAGTAGAGCCAGTAGCTGCATTGACATTTTCTATAGGGCAACGACCCTGCTAAAGGAGCATGAGCAGCACCCAACTATGGATAAGCAGAACGAAGGGATTTAGGATCCGTCAGAGGATGGTGATCCTGGTAGACATGAGAGGTTAGTTACTGTAGGTGGATTTAGGAAACAGGAAGGCCTTCATAAGAAGAAATAAAGACGTTTTATTTCTTGTACCTAAAATCATCAGAAATGGACTCCATGAAGTCACTTCATATCCAGAAAACTCTATTTTGGAGATATATGTAACTTATTAACTGTTCAGCAAAGTCAGTAAAATCAAGGATTTTTGTTGAACATGCACTAAAAAGAATAGAGAGGTTCTCACCCACTGCTTATTGCTTTTCGCAACCTCCACAGGGGAGTTACTTGATTCGGTTAAAATATATGTAAATTTTCCACCAAAATATTATTGACGTAAGAAAAACCACATGGTATTTTATTTTTGGAAAAAATGAAAATTATTTTAAAGGCAAACCTGTTGAAAGGCAGGGTCGCAAAGCCAGAAGGGACTAAAGTCAGAAAGCTTGACCATGTCAGCCGGTTGCCACTGTTTCCATATCATCATAATATATGGAAAAGATGTTTGAACAGAAGAGATTCCGATACCTTTTATACTATATAGATGTGTGATTTTAAAGAATATAGTAGGGACACTGGCAGATTTTGGCAGATGTCCTTTTTGTATGCAAAAATGGGTAACAAAACTAGCAGGGACAGGTTTTCTGTATACAGATAAAAGCAGGATGAAGAAGGCATAAGACGGAGAGAGGACTTTTATAAAATGAAAAATTATGAAGACAAAATATATTCCTTAGGTGAGACTGTAACGGGGCAGACACAGGCCATGTCACAGGCCGTACAGAAAACACTGGAAAATAATGGCGGGGTAGGTATAATGACAGGATCTTATGACCAAAACCTGTCTATTTTGTCTGTGGATAATCTGCTGTTGCATAGTACAGGATATACATTCGATACTTTCATGGAACAGACAAAAGGCTCATTGAGAAACTTCTTTTATGACGAGGAAGATATACTGGAGCGAGACCGTTTTTTGCAGCTTCACGGAACAGGGGAAGCACAGATCCTTGCAGCAGACGGTACAGTGAATAATGTACGGCTTTGTAAAGAGGATGCGACAGATGAGGCGGGCAGACAGATCTGGGTTATGTCCGTACAGGTCAACTGGGATCATATAAATTTGGCACTGCTCAATGAGGCTATCTGTTCCGGCTTCTGGTATTTTGACTGTGACGAAAACAGTGAGATTGTGAATGCAAACTGGAGTCATGAATTTCGAAAAATGCTTGGCTATCATGACACCCTGGACTTTCCGAATAAACTGGAATCCTGGTCAGATCTTCTGCATCCACAGGATAAAGAAAGAGTAATGGTGCAGCTTCAGGCGGCAATTAAGGATAAGACGAACCAGATAAAATACCAGGTAGAGTATCGTATGAGAATGAAGGATAATCAATACCAGTGGTTTCGGGCATCGGCAGAAGTAATACGCCGTCTGGATGGTTCTGCCAGCAGGATTGCCGGGATTTTTATTAACATTGATGGGGAGAAAAAAGAAATCATGCAGGCACAAAAATCTGCTGCTTTCCACCGGGCTTTTACGAAAGCAGATTTGTGCGAGTATTATGTGAATCTGGAAGCGAATACTTTTGATACCTTTAAGGTTGAACCGTCCCTGATGACCGTCTTTGAACAGAGTCATACGTGGGATGAATTGATCCGGCATTTTGTGGATTCCTATGTTGTGGAGACAGATAAGAAGGCGGTATCCTCTTTTTACGACCGTGGTTATATTGCAGAAAGGCTGAAGGGGCTGGAAACCGAATTGGCTTTAGAGTGCCGTATCACTCTGAATGGAGAAGAACGATGGGTCCGCAATGTGGTCATACGTGGCGAAATAGAGGATTCAGAATATGCCATGATCTTTCTGCGTGATATCACAGAGACAAAGGTAGAGAGCGCACGGCATCTGCAGATGGCAGCAGATAATGCTTCCATGGAGCAGCTGATCCAGAGCATAGTGCGTCTGGTTGACCGCTTTGTTGTCTGTGATCTGGAAAATGACAGATATGAATTCTACAATCTGAATGGACAGATGATATATAAACCTCTGGGATTTTATCATGATTTTCAGATGCAGGTTCTTGAAAAATATAAGACACTGGAACCATTGGAAGCTATAGATATCCTGATAGCCCCGGATAATATTCGGAAAAAACTGAAAAGTGAAAATGATATTTATAAGTTTGAGTATTGCAGCCTGGATGAAAAGACTTATAAAATCGCTTCTTATATTCCCTTGGAATGGAAGAATGGAAAGCTGGAAAAGGTATTGCTGGCATCCATGGATGTGACACAGGAGAAGAAAGCAGAGATTGAATCCCGTCAGGCACTGAAAGAGGCTTACCGGTCCGCAGAAAATGCAAATCGTGCGAAAACAGAATTCCTTTCCAATATGTCCCATGATATCCGGACACCAATGAATGCGATTGTGGGTCTGACAGCAATCGCAGGAGCAAATGTTGAGAGCCAGGACAGAGTCATTGAATGCCTCGGCAAGATCACAGAATCAAGCCGCCATCTGCTGGGGCTGATCAATGAAGTATTGGATATGGCACGCATTGAAAGTGGAAAAATGACACTGGCACAGGAAGATTTCAATCTGTCAGAGCTGGTAGATAATCTTATTACACTTACGAAACCGGTGCTTGATGAACATAAACATAATTTTGATATACACATCAATCATATTGAACATGAGGCTGTCTGTGGTGACAGCTTGAGGATTCAGCAGGTATTTGTGAATCTGATGAGTAATGCGATCAAGTATACACCGGATGGCGGGAATATTATTTTTTCCATAGAGGAAAAGCCAAATGGATTTTCAGAACTTGGATGCTATGAATTTACGATTGAGGATAATGGGATCGGTATGTCACCGGAATTCCAGAAAATCATGTTTGAGCCGTTCAGCCGCGCGGATGACCACCGGACAACCAGAGTCCAGGGAACTGGTCTGGGAATGGCAATCAGCAGAAATATTGTGAACCTGATGAATGGCACTATTAAAGTGGACAGTACCTTGCACAAGGGAACTAAAATCACAGTAACAATTTATCTGGAGCTTCAGGAAAAAGAAAAAGAACAGGACAGAGATCTGATGAATCTGCCGGTCCTGGTTGTGGATGATGATAGGACATGCTGTGAAAGTACAGTTGCAACATTAAAGGAAATCGGTATTATGGGTGAATGGGTTCTCTCTGGCAGGGAAGCAGTTGAGCGCTGTTATGCACGGCATGAGTTGAAAGATGATTACTTTGCTGTTATTTTAGACTGGAAGATGCCGGAGATGGATGGTATAGAAACTGCCAGACAGATCCGGAAACGGATAGGAAAAGAGCTCCCCATCATTGTACTGACATCCTATGAATTCAGCGAAATTGAAGAAGAAGCAAAGGCTGCAGGTGTAGATGCTTTTATTGCAAAACCGCTGTTCCGTTCCAGGCTGACGGCAACACTGCGGCAGTTTACTTCAGGAAGAAAAGAAAAAACAGCAAGAAATTATCTGGAGAAGCTGTCAGAATCAGACTACACGGGAAAAAGGATTCTGCTGGTTGAGGATAATGAGTTGAACAGAGAAATTGCTGGTGAAATTTTGCAGATGACAGGTGCAAAAGTGGAAACGGCAGAAAATGGGAAAATTGCAGTTGAAAAAGTGGAAGCTTCTCCGGAAGGATTGTATGATCTTGTTTTTATGGATATCCAAATGCCTGTCATGAATGGTTATGAGGCAACTGCAGCAATCAGGAGCCTTCCGGGTGAAAAGGGAAAACTGCCTATTGTTGCCATGACTGCCAATGCTTTTGCAGAAGATGTACAGCTGGCCAAAAATACAGGCATGAATGGACATATCGCGAAACCGCTGGATATGAATAAGCTGAATGATGTTCTGGAAAGCTGGCTGTAACTGATTTTCATGTGATCACAAAGTATATTACTAGGAACAGAGCAAACAGACAGAAAATTTTGAATCAGAATGAAGGATTTACAGTGAGTACTTCGTATGATTCCAGAAATAGCAGTTACAAGCGCCAATATACAGTAAAAGATGGAAAATTGCATATTCAGGAAGTATGCCAAATATCATAAAACACTGCACTTTGATCAAATCAATTAATTCCCCTGAAACATACCATGTTCCTTATATAGAAGTCGTAAGCTGTAAATTCCAAAACGATGCAAATTTGGGTGGCACTGCAATGTTTTCTGACATATGCAGGATAGTAGATTGACTGGGAGAAAAAGAAAATTGCTTAACAGCTTTTCAGATCAGGTGATGCTGTATAAATCCTCAAATACTCCTTGCAATAAAAAAATACAGCAATTATAATATAAATGCAAAAGCCGGATGCGGAGGCTGACTTCTGAAAACAAAGAAAGGAAATATAAAAATGGCGAAAATTTTAATCAGTCCGTCCAAATATTTACAGGGCGCGGGAGAAATGAAGAATCTTGGAACTTATGCTGCAAAGAGCGGAAAAAAAGCGTTGGTTCTGATCAGTAAAGGCGGATATAAAAGAATTGGTAAAACGATCGAAGAGAGCTTTGCTGAGAGTTCCTGTGAGGTGGTTTTTGATTATTTTAACGGAGAATGCTGCAACAGTGAGATCGATCGTCTGGTAAAGATCGTAAAAGATGAGCAGTGTGATCTTACCATTGGTATTGGTGGAGGAAAGATCTTTGATACAGCGAAGGCAGTTGCATATTATGCGGGAACACCGGTATTTATTTGTCCGACGATCGCATCTACAGATGCCCCTTGCAGTGCTTTGTCTGTTATTTATACAGAAGAAGGAGTTTTTGAAAAATATCTGTTTCTTCCGGCAAATCCGAATCTTGTTCTGATGGATACAGATATCATCGCCAAATCACCGGTTCGTCTTACTGTGGCTGGTATGGGAGATGCACTGGCAACATATTTTGAGGCAAGGGCATGCAAGAGAAGCGGAGCGACTTCCTGCGCGGGAGGTAAGACAACAGAGGCTGCCATGGCACTGGCTGAACTTTGCTTTAATACCTTGATGGATGAGGGTGTAAAAGCTAAGATAGCTCTGGAAGCAGGAGTATGCACACCGGCAGTTGAGAAAGTGATTGAGGCTAATACACTTCTTTCTGGAATTGGTTTTGAAAGTGCAGGACTTGCAGGTGCACATGCGATCCATAACGGATTTACTGTACTGGAAGAATGCCATCATATGTATCATGGAGAAAAAGTCGCATTCGGAACCATCACACAGCTGGTACTGGAGAATATTCCCCAGGAAGATCTGGAAGAGATCATCTTATGGTGCATTGAAGTAGGACTTCCTGTTACTCTGGCAGAGCTTGGAGCTGGGAAGGTAACTGATGAGCAGCTTATGGAAGTTGCTAGAACTGCATGTGCGGAGAATGATACACTTCACAACATGCCATTTGAAGTTACACCGGAAACTGTATTTGCAGCAATTAAAGCGGCAGATGCATATGGAAAATATTACCTGGACGAGGAATAAATAGATAAAAAGTAACTAGCTGATATAAATAAAATTGCAATCTGCAGAAACAAGAGTTATTAATTATTGTTATCCTGCAGGTTGCTTTTTTTTATGTATGGCTGTAATATAACAGAAAGATCAGTAAATATCGGAACAGAAAACATACGGAGGAATATCTGTGGCAAAAAAACGAAAACCCAAAATGGAGCTGCGATATTATAAGATGCCGGAGGGGAGTCCCATCCTTGCATTGCTCGGACAGAAGTGGGTCCAGAATTATGGGAACGATATCGATTATCTCCATTTTCATAATTATCTGGAAATCGGGTTCTGCTATGAAGGACAGGGATTTATGATACTGGGAGAGGATAAGGTACAGTTTCATGACCGGATATTTTCGGTGATCCCAGCCAATTATCCACATACCACAAACAGTGATATTGGAACTATCAGCCGCTGGGAGTATCTTTTTATTGATGTAGAAGGATTCCTGGATAAATTTATTAATAATTCAGTAAAAAGAGAAAAAATCGTTCAGCGGATCAACTCCAGATCGCTTTTTCTGAATGAAAAAGAAAACCGATCCATGGCAGGTAAGATCCTTAAGATTCTGGATATCATGCGGTATGGAGAGGAATTTTATCTGGAAGAAGCTAAGGGAGTTTTGGCATCGCTTCTTGTGGAAATCGCAAGGATAAACCGGGATTCAGGCGAAGAACGTTACAGCGAAGGCAGAGGGAAAGTCATGGATATGATCTCCAGGTCCCAGGATTATATTTCTGATCATTACATGGAGGATATTCGTATTGACGAACTGGCAGAATACTGTCATATCAGTGAAACTCATTTGCGCCGGATATTTACGACTTACATGAAGATGAGCCCGCTGGAATATATCAATACGATCCGTATTCAGGCGGCCTGTGATTATCTGAAAAAAACAGATCAGCCAATTGCAGATATAGCACATAAGTGTGGTTTTACCACCAATTCCACATTTAACCGGAATTTTCGCCAGGTTACGGGAATGACACCTCTGGAGTGGAGAAAACGTCCGGAGAACTATGAACAGCAGCTTCTTAAGTTTGACATCCATTCAGAGGAAGGCTGGTAAAACAACAAAACCAGATCTGTGGATCTGACACGACAGAATAGAAATATCAGACTGTATGCGGAGCAGGCAGATAGAAAGAGGTAAGAAATGTACGATTACAGGATTGTGGAGCAGGTCTCCAGAAAAAAGAAACATATGTCAGGAGCTCTCAGAAAAGTAATGGTGATCTTTGCGGCAATTTTTGTACTGATGGGTATCACGATCTCTCAGGCATTCATGCTTCCGGGATTTCTTCTGGCATTGCTTTATTTTGTTTATGACATATTCAGCCAGAGAGACTATGAATATACCCTGGAAAACGGACAACTGACTATAGATGTGATCTATGGCAAAAAATATCGCAAAACAGCTCACGTGCTGAATCTTGAGGAAATGGAAGTGACCGTACCTCACTATCATGAAAAAGTGGCAAAATATAAAAAGAATACCGGAACGGAGAAACTGAAAAAATACGATTATACTTCTTATGAAGATGATGTACCTTACTATACAATGATCATCCGGGAAAATGGACGCAAAATAAAACTTCTTCTTGATCTGACGGAGGAAATGCTGCATACGATGAAAACACAGTTTCCTGAAAAGGTTTATTTTGCATAATACATTCAAATGTTTGTGAAAAATGTATGAAAAACAATATGAAATTTTATGAAATAGAAACAAAAACCTTCTTTTTTGACGAAAAATGTTCGTATAATGTCGAAAAAGGAGGCTTTTTTTTACGTTCTGACGAACGCGAAAAGAGATAATCCTCAAAGGGCATATTTTTTATGGAAATACAGCGTGATAATAGTGCATAATCAATAAAATGGTTGAAATTGCATATTATATGAACGGTTCTGCAAACTATGGCCGGAATGCGGATGCTATAATCTACTCATAAGCAAACGGGAAATGCTTAATAAAGGAGGAAAAGTAAATGAAGAAAAAATTACTCGCAGTGTTAATGACAGGTATCATGGCAATGTCTTTTGTTGCAACAACTACAGCAGTATATGCAAAAGGTGATGATAACACACTGACCGTATGGGCATGGGATCAGAACTTCAACATCAAGGCTATGAATATTGCAGGTGAGCAGTATGCAAAGGATCACGAGGGATTCAAGGTTGATGTGGTTGAGACATCTTCCGACGACTGCCAGACCAAACTTACAACAGCAGCAAACGCTGGAGATTACAGCACACTTCCGGACATTGTTCTGATGCAGGACAACAGCTATCAGAAATATCTGAAGAGTTATCCGGATGCCTTCACAGATCTGAAGGATATGGATATCAACTGGGATGATTTCGGAAAACTGAAACAGTCCTACTCCATGGTAGATGACACACATTACGGAGTTCCGTTTGATAACGGTGCAGCAATTGCCTGCTATCGTACAGATATCCTGGAAGAAGCAGGATATACCATTGATGATCTTACAGATATCACATGGAGCAAATTCATGGAGATCGGAAAAGACGTTCACGAAAAAACAGGTAAATATCTCCTTACAAGTGAAGCAACAGGTGGCGATACTCTGATGATGATGATCCAGTCCTGTGGAGCAAACTTCGTAAATGATGACGGAGAGGCTTATATCGTTGGCAACGATGCAGCAGAGAAATGCGTAGATCTTTATGTGGATCTTGTAAAGAACAATGTTGTTAAATTAGTAAATAACTGGGATGAGTACATCTCCACGATCACAGGCGGAGAGGCTGCCGGTATCGTTAACGGTAACTGGATCACAGCTACACTGATGGGAACAGAGGATCAAAAGGGTCTGTGGCAGATCACAACAATGCCGAAGGTCGATGGCGTTGATACAGCTACAAATTATGCAAACAATGGCGGATCTTCCTGGTACATTACATCCAACTGCAAGAATGTAGAGCTTGCTGAGGACTTCCTTGCAAGCACATTTGGTTCCAGCACAGACTTCTATGATGCAATCCTTCCGGAAACAGGTGCAATTTCCTGCTACCTGCCGGCTGGTGAGTCTGAGGTTTACAATGAGCCAAGCGAGTTCTTCAATAACCAGCCGATCTTCTCAACAATTGTAGAGTACTCTTCACACATTCCGGAATTTACAAAAACTCCGTACCACTATGAGGCAAGAGAGTGCATCAACACAGCTGTTGTCAATATCGTAAATGGCACAGACAAAGAATCTGCACTTCAGGAAGCACAGGATACACTGGCATTCAAGATGACAGAGTAAAGCTGAAATATTAAAGAAATACAAAGCAGGGGACTGCATGCAGTCCCTTGTCTTATGTAAAGGTTTAGATGTTTGAAAGGAGGAGTTCCTGTGAATTCCAAAAAAAGTGGCATGTCTCTGGTAGCGAAACAGAGAGCGGCAGGCTGGATCTTTCTGGCACCGGCAACGATCATGATCGCTGTCATGAGTTTTTATCCGATGATCCGTGCATTTATCATTTCTTTACAGACAGGTGCCGGAGCAAACATGAGGTTTGCGGATCCGATCTTCAGTAACTATAAACGTATCATGATGGATAAGGTATTCCAGCAGTCCATCGTCAATACTTTCCTGTATCTTATTATTCAGGTACCGATCATGCTGGTCCTTGCGATCCTGCTTGCACAGCTTCTGAATAACAAGGATCTGAAATTTAAAGGCTTTTTCCGTACATGTGTATTTCTTCCATGTGCAACATCTCTTGTATCTTATTCTCTGATCTTCCGTTCTATGTTTGCAACAGACGGTCTGATCAACAGCATCCTGATCAAACTTGGAATTTTAACAACTGGCTATAACTTCCTGGGTAACTCCACAAGTGCAAAGATCGTGATCATCATCGCACTGATCTGGAGATGGACAGGATATAACATGGTGTTCTATCTGGCAGGTCTTCAGAATATTGAATATTCTGTATACGAGGCAGCAAAGATCGATGGTGCCAATGGCTGGAAGACCTTCTGGAAAATTACCGTACCACTTCTGAAACCGACAATTATCATGACATTTATTATGTCGATCAATGGTACACTGCAGTTGTTTGATGAGTCTGTCAACCTGACAAAAGGTGGCCCGGCGAACTCAACCATCACAATGTCCCATTATGTTTATAATACATGCTTCATCAACGTGCCAAACTTCGGATATGCGGCAGCAATGTCATTTATCATATTTATCATGGTAGCGATCCTGGCCTTTATCAATTTGAAAGTAGGTGATACACGTGACTGAGAAAAAGAATAAATCCGCAATTCAGAGAAGATTGATCCCTACATATATTTTTCTGATCATCGTATCATTTATCTCTGTATTTCCACTGTACTGGATGATCTCTGCGGCAACCAATACATCCACAGATGTATCCAGAGGCCGTATCCTTCCGGGTACATATTTTATGCAGAACTTTAAAAACCTGACTGCACAGCAGCCGCTGTGGAGAGCTCTTGGAAACTCTCTGTTTTATGCAGTTCTTACTACAGTGATCTGCCTTCTGATCTGTTCTATCGCAGGTTATGGCTTTGAGGTATATCATGACAGATGGAAAGACAGACTGTTTTCCACCCTGCTTCTTGCAATGATGGTTCCGCAGGTTGCAACGATGGTTCCTTTATTTAAGATGTTTTCCAAAGCAGGACTCTTAAATACAGCGGTAGGTTTTATTCTCCCGATCATCTCCACACCATTTATGATCATGATGTTCCGCCAGAATGCCAGAGCATTTCCTGTTGATATCATTGAAGCAGCACGTATTGACGGATTAAGCGAGGTAAGGATCTTTTTCCAGATGTTTATCCCGACTATGAAATCTACTTATGCAGCGGCAGCAGTTATCACATTTATGAATGCATGGAATTCTTATCTGTGGCCGAAGGTAATCATGACAGATAATAAGGCGATGACAATGCCGATGCTGATCGCCAATCTGATCACAGGATATGTAACAGATTACGGTATGCTGATGTGCGGTGTATTATTCTGTTCCATTCCGACTATGATTGTATTCTTTGTATTGCAGAAACAGTTTGCGGAGGGTATTACGGGAGCTGTAAAATAATCTTAACCGAATGTGGATTGCGAATACCCGCTTGACACAAAAAGGATGCTGCTGAAATCTTTAGGTATATTGTATAATATGCTTTAACTGGATTATGTAGCATCCTTTTCTTAACCAGAGCAGTTGTCTGGGATAAAGCTTCGCAGCGCAGCGGATGCTTTTGTCCGCTTGATGCGAATCAAATTATAAGGAGATAAAAAAATGGCAGAGCAGATCAGATATGACCATTATCTGCACGGCGGCGATTACAACCCTGAGCAGTGGCTGGACAGACCGGATATTCTGAAAAAAGATATCGAATATTTCAAAAAAGCCCATATCAATACCGTTTCCATGGGAATGTTTTCCTGGGCAGTGCTGGAGCCGGAAGAGGGAAGATATAATTTTGACTGGCTGGAAGAGGTGATCGATAATCTGTATAAAGAAGGAATTTATACGATACTTTCCACACCATCCGGAGCAAGACCGAAATGGATGGCAGATAAATACGAAGAAGTTCTTCGCATGGATTCGGACCGCACAAGAAGATTTTTCGGTGGAAGACATAATCACTGTTATACTTCTCCGGTATACAGGGAAAAAGTCTACAATATTAATAAGAAGCTTTCTGAACGTTTCGGAAAACATCCCGCAGTGCTTTTGTGGCATATTTCTAATGAATATGGCGGAGAATGCCACTGTCCTCTGTGCCAGGAAAAATTCCGGGAATGGCTGAAAGAAAAATACGGAACCATCGAAAATTTAAATTCCAGATGGTGCACAACATTCTGGAGCCATACCTATAACAGCTTTGATCAGATCGAAAGTCCTTCGCCAAAAGGGGAAAATGCTCTTCATGCACTTACCCTGGACTGGAAACGTTTTGTTACAGACAGGACTGTGGATTTTATGAAGCATGAAATTTCTGCGATCCGTGCAGGTGGTTCCGAGCTTCCGGCAACCGCCAATCTGATGTATGACTACAACGGACTGGACTATAAAAAATTTAAGGATGTTATGGATATTGCATCCTGGGATAATTACCCAAGCTGGCATAAAAAAGACAATTATACCACAGCGTTGGACGGAGCCATGCAGCATGATCTTATGCGAAGCATCAAGAAAGCACCGTTTCTTCTGATGGAATCCTGTCCCTCTGCGACCAACTGGAAGCCTGTCAACAAGCTGAAAAAACCAGGAATACATCTGGCTGCTTCTTTGCAGGCAGTTGCTCATGGTTCAGACAGTGTTCTGTATTTCCAGCTTCGTCAGAGTCAGGGAGCCTCTGAGAAATTCCATGGTGCGGTGATCGATCACTACGGTGGGGATGATACCCGTATTTTCCGCGAAGTGACAGAGGTAGGAGAAGCGTTGGAGCAGATCCGGGAAACTGCTGGAAGCGTGACGAAGTCTCCGGTGGCTGTTCTCTATGACAGGGAAAATGACTGGGCGCTGAAGGATGCGCAGGGACCTCGAAACGAGGATATGCATTATCAGGAAAATGTGCAGAAACAATATCGTGCCCTCCGAAGAAAAGGCTATAATACAGACATCATCAATATGGAACATGATCTGTCCCAGTACCGTCTGTTAACGGTACCGATGGCCTACATGTTTTATCACGGATATGCCGAAAAGCTACGCACTTTTGCAAAAAATGGTGGTACTCTGGTACTTTCCTACTGGTCAGGAATTGTAGATGAAACAGATAAATGCTATCTTGAGGGAACCCCTCACGGACTGATGGAGGCAGCCGGTATCCGTACGGAAGAGATCGATGCACTTTATGACTGGGAAGAAAACGTAGGTGTTCCGGAAACAGGAAATCATCTCAGACTTACAGAAAGCTATACCTGTAAAAATCTCTGCGAGCTTGCAAAGGTTTCCGATGCGGAAGTGCTGCTGCGTTATGGAAGGGATTTCTATCAGGGGTATCCGGTGCTGACTCACAAGAAATACGGAAAGGGCCATGTTTATTATGTGGCGGCAGATATGGAAGCGGCTTTTTATGAGGACTTTCTGGGAAGGGCAGCAGAGGAAGCAGGCGTGAAGATGCCGATTACATTTATACCGGAATGTATTTCTGTGACAACCAGAGAAAATGAGGATACGGAATATCTGTTTATCCAGAACTTCGGAGAAAAGACAGAAACAGTTTCTGTTCCGGGGGATTACGAAGTTCTCTATGGATCATCGGATGAAAATGTGGCTCCGCTTGCCACCAGGATCTTAAAGCGGAAAAAATGATCACAGCAAAAAGTATAAAGCATATTTGTTTTCGGACGGTATGCTTTTTACTGTTGTCTGGGAAAGAGAAGGTAAAATGAAAGGTACAGCAAAAGAAGAGATAAAAAGAATAGCGGATCAGTTTGCATTTACAGGAGAACTGGTTTCGTGCGGCCCTTGCGGAAGCGGGCATATTAACGGAACCTATATGCTAAGATATCGGATCGGAGAGATGGGGTCCATTAAGGTGATCCTTCAGAAGATCAATCGGGAAATCTTTCGGAAACCGGAAGAACTGATGGAGAACATTGCCGGAGTCACTGGGCATCTGAAAAAGAAAGTTCTTCAGAAGGGAGGAGATCCGGAACGGGAGGTTCTGAACCTGATTCCAACGAAAGAAGGGAAGGCATTCTTGACAGATGAAAACGGAGAATGCTGGAGAGCTTATATTTTTATTACCGATGCAGTAAGCTATGATCTGGCGGAAAAACCGGAGGATTTTTATGAAAGTGCAGTTGCATTTGGAAAATTCCAGGAAATGCTGGCAGATTATCCGGCAGAGACTCTGCATGAAACGATAAAGGATTTTCATGATACAAAGAAACGTTTTCAGACTTTGAAAAATGCCATAGAGAAGGACAGCTGCCATCGTGCCGAATCTGTAAAAGAAGAGATTGCATTTGCGCTTCAGCATGAGTACCTGGCAAATGTATTCGGTGAGCTTCTGGCAAAAGGTGAGGTGCCCCTTCGGGTAACGCACAACGATACGAAGCTGAATAACGTTATGATCGATCTGGAAACAGGAAAGGGAATCTGTGTAGTGGATCTGGACACGGTTATGCCGGGACTTGCCATGAATGATTTTGGGGATTCCATTCGTTTCGGGGCCAGCACTGCATTGGAGGATGAGAAAGATTTAAGCAAAGTATCCTGTGATATGGAACTCTATGAAATTTATGTAAAAGGCTTTCTGGAAAGCTGTGGAGATAAGCTTAGTGCAAAAGAGATCGAAATGCTTCCCATGGGAGCTAAGGTGATGACCTATGAATGCGGCATTCGCTTTCTTACTGATTATCTGGAGGGAGATCATTATTTTAAAATCGACCGGGAAGAACATAATCTGGACCGCTGCCGCACACAGTTTAAATTGGTGGCAGATATGGAACAGAAATGGGACACTATGCAGACGATCGTGAAAAAATATCAGAAATAAAAAACAGAGGTTTTTACAATGGAGGTAAAGCGATGAGCGAAACAAAAGGAAGAGTGACTATTCCGACAGATCTGGATGTGATTCCGGAGACACTGAAAATGCTGGACGAATGGGGGGCAGATGCCATCCGTGACTGTGATGGAACAGAATTTCCGGCAGAGCTGAAGAAAACCGGCGCAAAGATTTATGCAACTTATTATACCACCAGAAAGGATAATGCCTGGGCAAAGGCTCATCCGGAAGAAATCCAGCAGATGTATATCATGACATCTTTTCACACGGCAGTGTCGGATACTCTGGAGATCCATCTGATGGATCATCTGTATCCGGATATGCTGGCGGTGAATACAAGAGATGATATCAGAAGATGGTGGGAAGTCATTGATCGGACTACCGGGGAAGTTGTCAGTACAGAGGAATGGTCATACGATGAAAAAAACGGAAATGTTGTGATCAGACCGGCGAAAGGGTTTCATGAGTATACGGTAAGCTTTCTTGCATATATCATGTGGGATCCGGTACATATGTATAATGCAGTTGTCAATGACTGGAAGGATGTAGAGCCTCAGATCACTTTTGATGTGCGTCAGCCTGCAACACGTGCGCATTCTATGGATCGCCTCCGCAGATTTCTGGATTCCCATGATTATGTGAATGTAGTACGATTTACTACCTTTTTTCACCAGTTCACACTGATTTTTGATGAGATGGCACGGGAAAAATATGTAGACTGGTTCGGATATTCCGCTTCGGTGAGTCCATATATCCTGGAACAGTTTGAGCAGGAAGTGGGATATAAGTTCCGTCCGGAGTTTATCATTGATCAGGGATACATGAACAACACTTATCGGATCCCATCAAAAGAATTTAAAGATTTCCAGGCTTTTCAGAGACGGGAAGTGGCGAAGCTTGCAAAGGAAATGGTAGACATTGTTCATGAATATGGAAAAGAAGCCATGATGTTCATGGGCGATCACTGGATCGGAATGGAGCCCTTTATGGATGAGTTTGCTTCCATCGGGCTGGATGCGGTAGTGGGAAGCGTTGGAAACGGTGCGACCTTACGTTTGTTCAGTGATATTAAACATGTAAAATATACGGAGGGAAGATTTCTGCCGTACTTTTTCCCGGATACCTTCCATGAGGGAGGGGATCCTGTAAAAGAGGCAAAAGTAAACTGGGTGACTGCAAGAAGAGCCATCCTTCGAAGCCCGATCCAGAGGATTGGATATGGCGGTTATCTGAAGCTGGCTCTGGAATTTCCGGATTTTGTACAGTATATCAAGGAAGTCTGCCAGGAATTCCGTGTGCTCTACGACAACATCCGGGGAACCACACCGTACTGCGTAAAACGTGTGGCAGTTTTAAATTGCTGGGGAAAAATGCGCTCCTGGGGAAACCATATGGTACATCATGCCATCTATTACAAGCAGAATTATTCCTATTTCGGAATCATCGAGGCATTAAGTGGTGCGCCTTTTGATGTGTCCTTTATCAGCTTTGATGACATCCGTCAGGATAAAGATCTGCTGAATGATTTTGATGTGATCATCAATGTAGGTGATGCGGACACTGCGCAGTCCGGTGGCGAGAACTGGGCAGATCCGAAGATTCTTACAGCTGTGCGGAAATTTGTCTATAATGGAGGCGGATTCATTGGAGTGGGCGAGCCAGCGGCTCATCAGTGGCAGGGAAAATTCTTCCAGCTGGATGATATTCTTGGTGTAGAGGAAGAAAGAGGATTTAATCTTAATACAGATAAATACAACTGGGAAGAGCATAAAGATCATTTTATCCTGGAGGATACAGACGAAACTGTAGATTTCGGTGAGGGGAAAAAGAATATCTTCGCACTTCCGGATACAAAGATTCTTATCCAGAAGAATCAGGAAGTCCAGATGGCAGTAAAAACCTTCGGAAAAGGCAGAGGTGTTTACATCAGCGGACTTCCGTACAGCTTCTGCAACAGTCGTATCCTTTATCGTGCGGTGCTCTGGTCAGCCGCAGCAGAAAATGAGCTTTTCTGCTGGTTTTCTTCCAATTATAATGTGGAAGTACATGCTTATGTGAAAAATAAAAAGTATTGTGTGGTAAACAACACCTATGAGCCACAGGATACTACGGTTTACACAGGGGATGGAAAGAGCTTTGACCTTCATCTGGAAGCTAATGAGATTCGTTGGTATCAGATCTGAGAAAGCAGGATACAGGTTTACTGATAAAGAAAAGCTGTGAAATTGTCTGAGGGCGTTGACAGAGAAAAAACTTATAATATAATAAATCCATTCCAAAAGTAGGAAAACAAAGCTGTTACAATAGAGAAAATCTATTATAGCAGCTTTTTGTTATTGCTGACAAACAATTTTACTTACAAAGAGGAGGGATTTATGAACAAAAAGATCAAAACCCTGTTTTGCAGAAAAAGAGTGCTTTTTCTCCGAAAAATAAAAGCAGAAAAAGCAGTGTTGTGATAAAATAAAAGAAAAATATTTCAAAGATAAAATGATCAGAAGAAAAGAGGAAAATAGATTATGACAAAAGCAGAAAAAAAGACACTGAAGCTTCCGGCAGAGAAGCCTCAGTATATTACAGTAAATGATATTACTTACGCACAGGTGGATTACTGGTTCGGACATTGCAGGCGGGATCTGAAACTGGATATAATCTACCCGGAAACAAAAGATGGAAAAACTTATCCCTGCATCCTCTGGATCTGCGGAGGTGCATGGCTGATGATGGATAAATCCGCACATAATCTTTATCTGAGCAGACTGGCATCGGATGGATTTGTAGTGGCAAGTGTGGAGTATCGTACTTCCAATCAGGGCCCGTATCCGATGCCGCTGCAGGATGTAAAGGCAGCCATCCGCTATCTGAAGGCTCATGCAGACCGGTTCCGCATCAACAAAGAGCAGATAGGAGTTATGGGAGAGTCTGCCGGAGGATATCTTACATGTATGGCTGCGCTGGACAATGATCCGGCTCTGGATGTGGGAGAGTACCTGGAAGAATCCAGCAAGGTACAGGCTGCCTGCCCATGGTATCCGCCTACGGATCTTTCCGCATTTCCGTGTGAATCTGCAGAAAAATGTGCTTCTTCCGCAGAATCCCTTCTGCTTGGATTTAATTCTATGTTAAATAAAGAAATGGCATACCAGAGCAGTCCGGTTTCCAAGGTTACGAAGGATGCACCGCCATTTATGATCATTCATGGCAACTGCGATCAGGTCGTTCCTTATGTTCAGTCGGAAACTTTATATGTCCTTCTTGAAGAAAATGGCTGTGATGTCACTTTGCTGACACTGGATGGTGCAGACCATGCAGATATCCAGTTTTTTCAGGATGAGGTATGGAACCGGATTGCGGAATTTTTCCGTGAAAAACTGAAATAAATAAAAGACAGGAGCACAGATCATCCGGCAGTTGTTGTAAATATGTGATCCTGAAAAGACTAAAAGTAGAAAAGAGAAACACAAATGATAACATTAAACGATTATCTGTATTCCGGAGATACTCTTCTCCGGATACTGAAGAAATACATCCGGGATCTTAGAACAGAGGCGAAGGAAAAACACAACGAGATCGATCTGGTACACTGTAATTTTCTGATCCAGATCCAGGAGCTTCTGGAGCATAATGATTTCCTTACTGCTCAGTCTCAGAAAATCCGGGAATTTTATAAATACATGGCAGGGGAATATCCGTTTTTGGCGTTTACCTTCAAGGGAAGGATCAAATCTCTGATCCGTGCGGAGGAAAAATTTAATGGATATGTAGTGGAGTTTATTTATGACTATTACAAAGAACACGGTGAATATCCTTCCGTGTCACAGATCAAGGAGCGCTTAAGTTGTTTTCGGGATTTTATTGCGTACAGGATCGTTATCGCCATGCCCAGATGTCATCTGAAAAATGGAGAGAATGTCAGAGAAGAAGAGCTTCGTTATCTTTATGAAATTGCCAATATACTTCCGGGATTTCTGGAAGAAAGAGGATTTACCGCAGAGCCGGCCAGAGGGGTACAGGAAAGCACTTCTCCGTTGCTCAGTGAGGAGGTCAGACCTTATTACCGAGATTACATCTGTAACAACAGTGAGGATGATTATCAGTCCCTGCATATCACGTTTTATGATAACAGTTCCCGAAGCTATATGGAAGTACAGCTGCGGACCAAAGACATGGATGATGTTGCGGAGATTGGTTCCGCCAACCATTTAAGCTATGAGAAAAAACAGGAAAGTGAACGCAGGAGAAGGGACGCGATTCCCCAGGGGGAATGTATTTATTTTGACGAGGCCTATGAGCGGGGGATGCGGCTTCTTGGACTGGATCTTGCAAAACTGGATGTCAATATGTTTGGTGCGGTAAATAATAGCCTGATCAATGATGGCTGCGGACTGTTCCGCGGAAGGATGATTCTTCCTTATGAGCATCTTTCCCGTTTTCAGAATGATATCGTTGACTGAGGGAGGATGACATGAAAGACTTGACAAAAGGGAGACCTTCCACATTGATCCTGTCCTTTGCACTTCCTGTATTTCTGGGAAATCTCCTGC
Organism: Ruminococcus sp. AF20-12LB; assembly: GCF_003478985.1. NCBI lineage: Bacteria > Bacillati > Bacillota > Clostridia > Eubacteriales > Oscillospiraceae > Ruminococcus > Ruminococcus sp. AF20-12LB. Next base: position 153,516 of record NZ_QUGH01000004.1, read on the forward strand.
AGTTGACGTACAGCCTGGCAGATACTAGGATCGTGGGGAGCTTTTTAAAAGAAGATGCGCTGGCTGCAGTAGGGGCCACCAGTCCTTTAAGCGGGCTGATCATCGGTTTTCTGATGGGCCTTGCAAATGGATTTGCCATCGTCACTGCACAGAAATTCGGTGCAGGAAACAGGGAAGAAGTGCGAAAATCCTTTGCGCTGTCTCTTGTAATGGGCAGCGTGCTTTCTCTGATTCTGACTGTTTTGGGACTTTTGTTTCTGCATCCGATCCTGAGGTTCCTGAATGTTCCGGATCATTTGACGGGAATCGCCAGACAGTATATCTTTATCATTATTGCAGGTATGCTGGCAACATTTCTTTATGATACCTGTGCGGCATCTCTGCGTGCACTTGGGGATACGGTGACGCCCCTTGTGATCCTGGCAGTGTCTGTAACTTTAAATATCGCAGGAGATCTGTTTTTTATTCTGGTAGTAAAAGCAGGAGTTCAGGGAGCAGCCATTGCCACAGTACTTTCACAGACGCTGGCTTTTCTGGTGTGCTGGTTTTACATGATCCGCAGATATGAGATCCTACGGCTGAAAAAAGAGGATTTTTCTGATCCTGACAGAAATATGATGAAAAATATGCTGAGTGCAGGACTTTCCATGGGACTTGTGAATTCTCTGGTAAATCTTGGTACACTGGCACTGCAGACCTCCATCAACCGACTTGGAAGAGATATCATCGTGGCACATACAGCAGCCCGTAAGATTACGGAAATGTTTATGATCATGTTTGGCGTGTTCGGGCAGACTATGGCAATCTTCTGCGGACAGAACGCAGGTGCAGGGCGTATGGACCGGGTGCGCCAGGGAATCAGTCTTGCAGTTCTGTATACCTGCATCTGGTCCGTGATGACTGTGATCTTCAGTTTTACCATTGGAAAACAGCTGATCTATCTGGTCACAGGAAGCCACAATGAGACGGTGATCCTAAACGCCACCAATTATCTTAAATTCGATACGCTTTTTTATTTTGTAACGGCTGTGATCAGTGTACTCAGAAATGCTATGCAGGGACTTGGAGAAATGGTGATCCCGTTGACTTCCAGTGCGTTGGAGATGATCGGAAAAGTGGTGATCGCAGTGACATTGGTGCCGCTTCTCGGATATACCGGCGTGATCGTGGCAGAACCGATCGTGTGGATCATCATGGTGATCCCGCTGATCGTGAAGATCCTTAGGATGTCGGAATTAAAGAGAACAGTCTGAGAGATCCGAAAATCAGATGAGAAAGATCCGTGTGAAAAATAAAAAGCACATTGTATGGAATGAGCCGCCACCGGAAAGTATGACTTTTGGGGTGGTTCAACCATAGCAATGTGCTTTCTTTATTTTACATATTTGCTGTCGCTTCTTTTACATTTTGTTTTTCAGGAAAGATATGTCTGAAAATAAAACGTACGATCGGACCTGCATAGATCAGCTGCCAGAAGAATGCCATCGGAAAGTTAAAGGCGGTTGTTTGAAGCCATACAGCTACGAACTGATTTCCGGCATCCTTAAAGAGAATGGTTGCGGCAAGACTCATTAACGGGCACATGAAAGCAACAGAAGGAACGGAGATCGCAAGAATCTTGCTGAACGGATGGCAGTTTTTGAAATCTACCATGCGCATTGCACAACCAAAAGCAAGTTTGGATACAAGGAAGAAGTCAAGGATAAATGCAATCGGTCCCATGATCACCAGCTCATGAAAAGCGTCAAGGAACACATGGTTTGTCATACTCCCAGTGTTCAGAGAAATGTTGTAGCAGATCATGGCGTAAACCATGAAAAATACCATGATAATGGTAAAGATAACTTCCTGAAATTTGTTTTTTGGCATAAAAAATCCTCCTTTAAAATGATTAAGTGGTGATGTAAAACCGTAAAGCATGTGTTGTTCGTTAATCATTCAGGAGAATGTGCGTTTCCAATATATGACAGGATTTTGTCATAAACCATATTTAGTTTTAAGTCCGGCGATTATATTATCATAATCAGCGTAAGGATGTCAATATGTAAAATTTGCACATTTTTATTAAGCTTTCTGAAAATAGACGGAGCTGCTCTAATGAGAAAAAAATGACAATAACTCCCCTTGACCATAAAAGTTAGATACAGTAAACTTATATATGGTTAGCAGGTTCTAACTATTGCGTAAATAATTGTGGCGGGCCGTATCCTCTGGCAAAATGCGGCCCGGACAAATTTACGGACAGGGCGAAAAAGCCAGACAGGAGGATAAATATCAAATGGAATATTTAGAGATCGAGAAAGTCATTGGAAGAGAGATCATTGATTCAAGAGGAAATCCGACCGTAGAGGCAGAGGTTTATCTGGCAGATGGAACTATCGGAAGAGGAGCAGCTCCAAGTGGTGCATCCACAGGAGAATTCGAGGCACTTGAACTGAGGGATCAGGATAAGAGCCGTTTCGGAGGAAAAGGTGTTTCCAAGGCCGTTGAAAATATCAATACTGTAATTAACGATGCACTGACAGGAATGGATGCATCTGACATTTATGCAGTGGACGCTGCCATGATCAATGCAGACGGAATAAAGGACAAATCCAAACTTGGCGCAAATGCTATTCTTGCAGTATCTATCGCATGCGCACGAGCAGCTGCGATTTCTCTTGACATTCCCCTTTACAGATTTCTTGGTGGGGTGAACGGAAACAGACTTCCGGTTCCGATGATGAATATCTTAAACGGTGGTGCACATGCTGCGAATACTGTTGATGTTCAGGAATTCATGATCATGCCTGCGGGAGCACCGAGCTTCAAAGAAGGACTTCGCTGGTGCACAGAGGTGTTCCATGCACTTGCAGCACTTCTGAAAGAGAAGGGCCTTGCAACAAGCGTTGGTGATGAGGGTGGTTTCGCACCAGACCTTGGAAGCGACGAGGAAGCCATCGAGTACATTCTTGAGGCAGTAAAGAAAGCAGGATATGAACCGGGAAAAGATTTCGTTCTTGCCATGGATGCAGCATCCAGCGAGTGGAAAGGAAGCCAGAAAGGCGAGTATGTTCTTCCGAAATGCGGAAAGAAATTCACATCTGCAGAGCTTGTTGAGCATTGGAAGAACCTGATCGAGAAATACCCGATCTATTCCATCGAGGACGGCCTTGACGAGGAAGACTGGGAAGGATGGCAGATCATGACAAAAGAGCTTGGCCAAAAAGTACAGCTTGTAGGTGATGACCTGTTCGTTACAAATACAGAGCGTCTTGAGAAAGGTATTAGCCTTGGCTGCGGAAACTCCATTCTGATAAAACTGAATCAGATTGGTTCCGTATCCGAGACTCTGGAAGCTATCAAAATGGCACATAAAGCTGGTTATACAGCGATTTCCTCTCATCGTTCCGGTGAGACAGAGGATACAACCATCGCAGATCTTGCAGTAGCACTGAATACCTGCCAGATTAAGACAGGAGCTCCTTCCAGAAGCGAACGTGTGGCAAAATATAACCAGCTTCTCCGTATTGAGGAAGAGCTTGGTGATGCAGCAGTATATCCGGGATTTCAGGCTTTCAATATTAAGAGATAAGAAAAGTTTTCCATAAAATTTGTTTGTTACAAATAAGCCAAGAGTACCAAAGGGTCGGTATGGGAGAAATCCTGTTCCGGCCCTGGTTTTTTGACCGAATGCGGGATGCGACCACAGACAGATGGAAGAGATGCTGGATAAGTAGCATATTTTTCAAAAAGGCGCCCTTTGGAGCCTCTTTTTTTGGCGAAAATAAGGTTGCCAGATTTCTAAAAATAGTATATTATGATTTACAGCCGTGTGAAAAAATAAAATTGAATATTGGAGATGCTATGAAAGAATACGTAAATACTTTTATACGTTACAGGTTTCTTCTGGGAGAGCTTGTAAAAAAAGGAATCAAACTGAAGTACAGACGTTCCTATCTTGGTATCATCTGGTCTCTTCTTGAGCCGCTGCTTACCATGATCGTACTGACGATCGTATTCGGTACCCTGTTTGGAAACAAGGATCGGACATTTCCTGTATATATCCTGACAGGACGTCTTTTGTACACATTCTATTCCAGTGCCACAAAAGCGGCATTGAAATCAGTAAGAGCGAATTCGGCAATGATCAAGAAGGTTTATGTGCCAAAATATCTCTATCCGCTGTCAAGTGTGCTTTTTAACTACGTGATCTTCCTGATCTCGCTGATCGTGCTGGTTCCGGTAGGAGCAGTACTTGGTGTGGAGCCGACACTCTATATGCTCCAGATCCCGATCGCGTTGATCCTGGTATTTCTGCTGTCCTATGGCTGCGGAATGATCCTTGCTACGATTGGCGTTTTTTTCAGAGATATGGAATATCTGTGGTCAGTAGCGCTGATGCTGATCATGTATACCTGTGCGATCTTTTATTATCCGTCCAGACTGCTGAAAAGCGGTTTTTCATGGATCCTGAAATATAATCCGCTGTACTGTACCATCGATGTTTTTCGTTCAGGAATGTTCGGAGAGCCGATGAATCTTCATTATGCGGCATACGCACTGGTATTCAGTCTTGTGACGATCGCCATCGGAATGTTCTGTTTCAAGAAGAAACAGGATGATTTTATCCTTTATATTTAACAGGAGAAAAATATGGAAAAACCTGCAGTAGTTGTAGATAACGTAAGTATGAAGTTTAATCTCAGTAAAGAAAAGGTAGACAGCCTGAAGGATTACGTGATTAAATTCTTAAAAAAAGAAATTAAATATAATGAATTCTGGGCTCTTCAGAATGTTGATTTTGAGGTGAAAAAAGGTGACCGTGTAGGAATCCTGGGACTTAACGGAGCGGGAAAAAGTACTCTGCTCAAAGTAATTGCCGGTGTATTCAAGCCTACTGAAGGCAAGGTGGTCCGAAACGGACGTCTGGTCCCTCTTCTGGAACTGGGAGCCGGTTTTGATTCGCAGTATACAGGACGTGAGAATATTTTTCTGTATGGTGCGATGCTCGGATATTCCAAGAAGTTTCTGGAATCGAAATTTGATGAGATCGTTGAGTTTTCTGAGCTGAAAGAATTTATCGATGTCCCTATTAAGAATTATTCTTCCGGTATGAAGGCAAGGCTTGGATTCTCCATTGCCACACTGGTATCACCGGATATCCTGATCCTTGATGAAGTCCTTTCTGTAGGAGATGCCAAATTCCGGAAAAAGAGTGAAAAGAAAGTCTTAAGTATGTTTGATAAGGGCGTTACGGTACTGTTTGTATCCCATTCTTTGGAACAGGTACAGCGCCTGTGCAATAAAGCAATGATACTTGAAAAAGGAAAATTGATCGCATATGGAGATATTGATGAGATCTCGGCCAAATATGCAGAGATGATCAGATAAAGAACAGAAGGCGGCCAAAGTAGCTGCATAAATAAAAAACCGGACAGTAAAAGGTCCGAATGGCGGATAGCCAGACTATTTGCAAAAGTGCAGGCAAATGTCTGGCTATTGTGTTATTCTATTATAGAAAACAGGGAGGCAAAAAGATGACTTTACAGCAGATTCTTGAAGAGGTAAAAAATGGCCAGCTCTCTGTGGAGCATGCAGAGGGCCTTCTGAAAAAAGAGGGATATGAGGAAATGGATTATGCGAAACTGGATACTACCCGAAAAGCGAGGACCGGTTTTGCAGAGGTAGTTTACTGTGCGAGAAAAGCAGACGAACACCTTTTGAATATCTATCAGAAGCTTTATGAGGAAGATGGAGAAGTCTTTGGAACAAGGGCGTCAGAATATCAGTATGAACTGGTAAAAAAGGTTCTTCCCAATGTGGTCTACGATCCGATTTCCGGAATTTTGAAGATTGAAAAAGAGAAGGAGCATATCGGAAAAGTGGCAGTGTGTACAGCCGGAACAGCAGATATTTCTGTTGCGGAGGAGGCTGCCCAGACAGCAGAGTATTTCGGCACACATGTGGAGAGGATCTATGATGTGGGAGTTAGTGGTATGCACAGACTCTTTTCCAGACTGGATACCATCCAGGAGGCTAACTGCGTGGTTGCAGTAGCAGGAATGGAGGGTGCACTGGCAAGTGTTATGGGTGGTCTTGTGAAACGTCCGGTGATCGCGGTACCTACTTCTGTGGGATATGGCGCCAGCTTTCATGGATTGTCAGCGCTTCTGACAATGATCAATTCCTGTGCCAACGGAATTGCAGTAGTAAATATTGACAACGGATTTGGGGCAGGATATCTGGCAACCCAGATCAATCGGCTTGCGGAGGGGAAATAAATGAGAAACAAATTATATCTGGAGTGTACCTCTGGGATCAGCGGGGATATGACAGTTGCGGCCCTTTTGGATCTGGGTGCAGATCAGAAAAAACTGGTGAGAACTCTTAAAAGTCTGCCGGTAAAAGGTTTCGACATAAAGATCAGCCGTGTGATGAAATCAGGGATCGATGCCTGTGATTTTGATGTACTGCTGGATCATGATCACGAGAATCATGATCATGATATGAAATATCTGCATGGAGATGATGGGGATTTTCACGGTCATAATCATGAAAAACATCATCATGATCATGGGGGTTCCCGGCATGGACACCATCATCACGAGCACCGTGGCCTTAACGAGATCATGGAGATTATCGACCACACAGATATGACAGATCGTGCAAAATCCTATGGAAAAAGGATTTTTAAGATTCTTGCCGAGGCAGAAGCAAAAGCCCATAATGTACCGGTGAATCAGATCCATTTCCATGAAGTGGGTGCAGTGGATTCCATTGTGGATATTCTTTCAGTTGCGATCTGTATGGATGATCTGGATGTGGAGGAAGTGATCGTTCCAAGACTTTGTGAGGGTAGCGGAACGATTCGCTGTCAGCACGGAATCCTTCCGGTACCGGTACCGGCGGTAAGTAATATTGTAAGTGCTCATCAGCTGAAGCTGCATATCACATCGGTGCAGGGTGAACTGATAACGCCTACCGGAGCAGCCATTGTGGCGGCATTCCTTACATCAGAAAAACTGCCTGAAGATTTCACGGTGAGGAAGATCGGTATCGGAGCAGGCAAGCGCCAGTATGAGTGCCCGGGAATTCTCCGTGCCATGCTGATCCGGGGATCCGGGGAGGAGGCTTCAGGCAATGATACTTGTACGGAAACAGATACCATTATAAAGCTGGAATCCAACATTGATGACTGTACAGGAGAAACGCTTGGCTATGTTATGGAGCTTCTGTATGAGGCAGGAGCCAGGGAGGCCAATTACATGCCTGTATTTATGAAGAAAAACCGTCCGGCATGGCTGCTTACCGTTCTATGTAAAGAAGAACAGGTTTCAGTGATGGAGCAGATCATTTTCAGAGAAACAACAACCATTGGGATCCGTCGCCAGGAGATGGGGAGAACCATTCTGAAAAGAGAGAAAAGAGCGGTTACAACTCCGCTTGGGAAGGTAGAAGTGAAGGTCTGCACTTTTGACGGACAGGAATATTTTTATCCGGAATACGAAAGTGTAAAAAAACTCTGTGAAAAAACAGGGATTTCCTATAAAGAAGCATATCATATGGCTGTTCGGGGATAAGATCGGAGGGGCCGCGTATAATGCACTTACATATTGACACCTTTTCGAAAAAACTATATAAATGTATATAGAAAGATTATTGCCGAACAGAACAGTTGGCATTGATACAGTAAGGCAGAGGCAGGAGAAGGATTTATGGCGGTAACAATACAGCAGATTGCCGAACAGGCAGGGGTTTCCAGGGGAACCGTGGACAGAGCATTGAACCACAGAGGACGGATCAATCCGGAGGTGGCAGAGAGAATCTGCCGTCTGGCGGACGAGATGGGATATGTACAGAAAGAACGGAAACATTCCAGAACAGCTAAAGATGAAAGACTGAAGATCGGAGTGGTGACACAGCTTGCCAGATCTTCTTTTATGCAGGAAGTAAACCGTGGTATTGTGAAGGCGGCCCTGGAACTAAAAGAAAAAGGGATCCAGCTGATTCTGAAAGAGGGTCTTTCTGTTGATGAAGAGGAACAGCTGCAGGCCATTGAAGAACTGGAACAGGAAGGAATCAGGGGACTTGCGGTCATGCCTGTGGACAGTGAGGCTGTCCGGGAGAAATTGAATGCTTTGATCGAAGAGAAGAATATCCCAGTGGTAACCTTTAATTCTGATATTGTAGGAACGAGAAGAACCTGTTTTGTGGGAATGGATAACCGCAAGAGCGGACGTACTGCGGCAGGACTTCTTGGAATGCTGACAAGAGGAATCGGAAAGATCCTGATCATCACCGGATATTTCAGCAATCATGTTGATAATCAGCGGGTGGATGGCTTTGTGGAGGAAGCCAAGCGGGCTTTTCCTCATCTGGAGATCGCAGGTGTTCACGGAAGCTTTGATGAAGCAGCTGAGGTGGAGCACATTATAGAAAATGCCATGATGAATACTTCGGGGATCAGCGGGATCCTGGTGGTATCAGGAGGCCAGGAAGGAGTGGGAAAGGCATTTGAAAAACTGAGACTTGACCGCAGGCCCTACGTTGTGATCTATGATCAGACTCCGAAGAATGAACGGGCACTGAAGAATGATCATGTGGATTTTCTGATCGACCAGAATGGATATGTCCAGGGATATGAACCGCCAAGGATTCTGGCGGATATCCTGACAAAAGGACAGGAGCCGGAGAGAGAATATCTCTTTACAGATATCAAGATCAAAACGAAATATAACCTTTGAACATGTATTGTGCAAAGTATCATATAAAATAGTCTGCAGGATGAAAACTGCAGGCTTTTTTATATTACAGGAAATCTGTAAGATACTACGATATGAAATATAGATTCCGAGAAAACAACTGTCTGGATACATTTGATTGCGTGCTAATAGCGTGCCGAAAATATCAACACGCAAATGCACATGTAGATAATAGCTACTTTGAACAAAATAAAACTACAAAAATTGTATAGAATAACTGAAAAAAAGAAAAATGAAAAGAAGCACTTGCCCAAACTGTAAAACAGTGCTATATTAACATCATAAGAAACACGCAATAAAGCACGCTGAATAAAAGAAAAGCACGCAAAACAAAAAAGCACACAAAAAAAGAAGTAAAAAATAAACCATCAAACAAACGGAGGTAAGATCATGAAGTATATCGAATTTGATGAATCCAGACCAATGGACCTGGTGCTCCTTGGAAGAGTTGCCATTGATTTCAATCCTGCTTACAACGATCAGGTGAAGGAGGAGTTCAAACCCCTGAAGAAGGTACATATGTTTGAGAAATTTGTAGGAGGATCTCCTGCAAACATTGCTGTAGGTGTCACCAAACATGGTCTGAAAGCAGGATTCATCGGAAAGGTTTCTGATGATCAGTTCGGTGAGTATGTTGTGGATTATTTTGATGAGAGAGGAATCGATACCTCACAGATCACCAAATGTACAAACGGAGAGAAGCTGGGACTTACCTTTACCGAGATGCTTTCTCCAAAGGAAAGCAGTATCCTCATGTATCGTAACCGTATCGCAGATCTGCAGCTTCATGTAGACGACATCCACGAGGATTATATCAAAAATGCAAAAGCAATCCTCATTTCCGGAACTGCTCTTGCAGAGAGCCCTTCCAGAGAAGCAGCGATCAAAGCGGTTATGCTTGCTAAGAAAGTAAATACAAAAATCATTTTTGATATTGATTACAGAGAGTACAACTGGAAGAATGCAGATGAGATTTCCATCTACTATTCCATCGTAGCTAAGGAAGCTGACATCATCATGGGCTCCAGAGAAGAGTTTGACCTTACAGAGAAGCTGATCAAAGAAGGTATGACTGATGAGGAGAGCGCAGCTTACTGGCAGGCAAAAAATGCAAAGATCGTTGTCATCAAACACGGTATGAAGGGTTCCACAGCCTACACAGTTGACGGACAGAAGTTCAGTATCAAGCCATTTCCGGTTGAGGCAAGAAAAGGCTTCGGCGGCGGCGACGGATACGGCTCCGGATTCCTGTATGGACTGTATCAGGGCTGGGAGATCATCGATTGTCTGGAGTTCGGTTCTGCAGAGGCATCCATGATGGTTAAGAGCAACAACTGTTCTGATTCCCTTCCGGGACCGGATGAGGTTCATGCATTTATTAAAGATGAAAAAGAAAAATTCGGCGAAATGATCGCAAGAGTATAAAGAAAAGGAGTGGAAAAAATGGCAAAGACAGTAAGAATGACAACTGCACAGGCAATTGTAAAATTCCTGGATAATCAGTATGTTTCCATGGACGGAGTGGAGACAAAATTTGTAGAAGGATTTTTCACGATCTTCGGACACGGTATTGCTGTAGGACTTGGCGAGGCGCTGGATACAAATCCGGGACAGCTGAAGGTTCTTCAGGGAAGAAATGAGCAGGGTATGTGCCACGTTGCTACCGCTTTTGCAAAACAGAGCAACCGCAAAAAAATCATTGCATGCGCTTCCTCCATCGGACCTGGAGCTGCAAACATGGTAACAGCATGTGCAACAGCAACTGTAAACAACATTCCGCTTCTTGTATTCCCGGCAGATACTTTTGCATCCCGCCAGCCTGACCCGGTTCTCCAGCAGCTGGAGCAGAGCAGCAGCCTTGCCATCAGTACGAACGATGCATTCAAACCGGTCTGCAAATACTGGGACAGAATCACAAGACCGGAGATGGTTATGACAGCTCTGATCAACGCAATGAGAGTTCTTACAGATCCGGCTGAAACAGGTGCATGCTGCATCGCACTTTGTCAGGATGTTGAGGGTGAGTCCTTTGACTTCCCGGAGTACTTCTTCAAGAAGAGAGTACACAGGATCACAAGACCGGTTGCAGTAGAGGAAGAGCTTGAGGATGTGGCAGAGATCATCGCAGGAGCAAAGAAGCCGCTTATCGTTGTTGGTGGTGGTGTCCGTTACTCAGAAGCTGGAGAAGCTGTTGAGAAATTCTGCGAGGAATTCAAGATCCCATTCGGTGAGACACAGGCCGGAAAGAGTGCCTGCCAGTCCGGCAATCCATACTGCCTTGGCGGTATCGGTGTAACAGGAACCTATGCTTCCAACATCATCGGTAAAGACGCAGACGTGGTAATTTCTATCGGTTCAAGAATGTCTGACTTTACAACAAGCTCCAAGCATCTGTTCCAGAACGAGGATGTTCAGTTTGTAAGCATCAACAACTGCAGATTCCACGCATACAAGATGGATGCAGTAAAAGCTGTGGGCGATGCAAAAGCTACCGTAGAAGCACTTGCGGAGAAGCTTCGTGCAAGAGGATATAAATCTGCATATACAGATGAGATCGAGAAAGCAAAAGCTGTATGGGATAAAGAAATGGAGCGCCTTGGAAGTATTGAGTACACAGGAGATGATTTTGAGCCGCTGATCAAGGCAAGAGATCCTCGTACAATCCCGGAATATGTAAAGCTTACAAACGGAAAGATCACACAGACAGCAGCACTTGCAGCGATCAACAGAACTATCGACAAAGATGCAACCATCATCACAGCAGGCGGTTCCCTTCCAAGCTGTATGCAGCGTATGTGGAGAACAGACAAACGTGGCGGATATCACGCAGAGTACGGATATTCCTGTATGGGATATGAGGTTGCCGCTACCCTTGGTGTGAAATTTGCAGAGCCGGATAACGAAGTATATTGTGTAGTTGGAGACTCCAGCTTCCAGATGCTCCACAGTGAGATCATGACTATCATGCAGGAGAGACAGAAAGTCAATATCATGGTATTTGATAACTGCGGATTTGGCTGCATCAACAACCTTGAGATGAATCACGGAATCGGAAGCCTTGCAACGGAGTTCCGTTATACAGACGGCAAGAAACCGACCGGAGATCTGATCCCTGTAGATTATGCAAAGATTGGCGAAGGCTATGGTCTGAAGACTTATACTTGCCGCACTATCCAGGAACTGGTAGATGCTCTGGAAGATGCCAAAAAGCAGGAGATTGCATGCCTCTTTGATCTGAAGGTTATCCCGAAGACCATGACAGACGGATATGAGTCCTGGTGGGATGTAGGAATCGCAACAACATCTGAGAAAGAAAGTGTAAGAAAGGCCTGCGAGGGAGTTATGAAAGGCCGTGAAGAGGCAAGACTGTACTAATCTGGGAGGTAAGAAAATGAGTAAAGTATTTGGTTATCCTGAATATGACGAAAAAGGTGAAAAGATTCTTACAACATACGATAATGAGTACAAGGCCATGATGATGGACATCCGTGTTTACCGTATGAAGGCAGGGGAGACAAGAACATTTTTAAGAGAGGGTGAGGAGACAGCAGTTCTCCTCCTCTCCGGAAATATCACCTATAAATGGAACGGAAACGAAGCAGCAGCAACCAGAAAAGATGTGTTCACAGAGGGACCTTGGTGCGTTCATGGATGTACAGGAACTGAGATCGCAGTTGTGGCAAATGCGGAGTCACAGATCCTTGTCCAGTGCACAAAGAATGAGAAAGATTTCGGCGCAAGGCTTTACAAACCGGAAGACGCTCCATGGGGATATTCCAGCGTAGGAAAATTCGGAAACGTGGCAAAGAGAAGAGTAAATACGATTTTTGATCACGACATTTCACCGGAATCCAATATGGTACTTGGTGAGGTTCTCAATGACAGAGGAAACTGGTCCGGATACCTGCCGCACAGACATCCGCAGCCTGAGACATACTTCTTCAAATTTGATCATCCGGAGGGATTCGGAGCAAGCTTTGTCGGTGACCAGGTATTTAAGAGCACAGATGAGAGTTTTTCCGCAATTCCAGGAGGAGAGCTTCATCCGCAGGCAGTTGCACCTGGATATCAGATGTATACATGCTGGATGATCCGCCACATTGACGGAAATCCGTGGCTGCAGACAGACCGTTGCGAGGATGAGAGATATACCTGGCTTCATGACGCCGAGTTTTAAGGATGCGGAGATACTGATACTGGGTTGTAAATAGCAGGCAGTAGACCTGCTGCTATTATGAAAAAAATTGTACTGACTGAAGGGAGATTTTGACAATGGCAAGAGAATTTATTGTACCTGGAGAAATTATTTCCGGTTCCGGAGCACTGGACATGGCAGAAGACGCACTGAAACTCCTTGGTAAAAAAGCTCTGATCGTAACCGATAAAGTAATGATCGACCTGGGAAATTGTGCAAAAGTTGAGAAGGCGCTGACAAATCAGGGCATTGCATACAGCATTTATTCTGACATCTGCGGTGAGCCGACAGATACCATGATCGAAAAAGGCTTACAGATCTATAAAGATGAGAATTGTGACTTCCTGGTAGCTCTGGGAGGCGGAAGTCCCATTGACTCTATGAAAGCCATCGGCTCATTGGTAGTAAATGGTGGAAGCATTTCCGACTATATGGGAAAAGTGATCGATGTAAAGATGCCGCCGATGGCAGCGATCCCTACCACAGCAGGAACGGGATCTGAGGCAACACAGTTTACGATTATCACTGATACCAAAAAAGACATCAAGATGCTTCTTAAAGGCAAAGTTCTCATGCCGGATCTTGCAATTATCGACCCGCAGTTTACTATGACTGCACCTCCAAAGATCACAGCAGCAACAGGTCTTGATGCACTTTGTCACTGTGTGGAAGCTTATACATCCAGAAAAGCACAGACACTTTCCGATACTTTTGCAGTATCTGCAGTAAAGAGAATCTTTAAATATCTTCCGGTTGCATACAAAGACGGAAAGAATGAAGAAGCCCGTGTACAGATGTCTGTAGCTGCTCTTGAGGCAGGAATCGCATTCAACAACGCATCTGTTACCATTATCCACGGAATGAGCCGTCCGATCGGAGCATTGTTCCATGTAGCACATGGACTTTCCAATGCTATGCTTCTGAAAGAGTGCCTTACCTTTGCACTTCCTGGAGCATACGACAGATTCGGAGCTCTGGGACGTGATATCGGTGTGGCAGATGCATCTGATTCTGATCAGGAAGCAGCCGAGAAATTCCTGAAAGCAGTAGAGGCACTTGTAAATGAGCTGGATACTCCGACTCTGGAACAGTTCGGTATCAATAAAGAAGAGTTCTTCAACGTTATCGACAAAATGGCACATGATGCTATGGACAGTGGAAGTCCTCAGAATACCATGCGTGATGTAACAGAAGAAGAAGTAAAAGAAATCTACAGAAAACTCTGGTAAAATGCAAATGCAAACCTTGCGTTGCCAGATAAGAAAAGACTCCGGACCGGAGAAAAAGGCTCCGGAGTCTTTTTTCCCGTGGCAAATACAGCAGCAAAAGAAAAGGAGGCATATCCTTCGTGAGAAAAAAATATATCTGTATTCTGGCGGCAGTCATAGGATTTTGCAGCCTTTCCGGATGCGGGTCTTCTGCAAAGAAAACAGAAGAAGAGCAGGTAACGATCGGTGTTGTTACAAAATCTAAAAGCAGTGAATATTGGTTGTCTGTCTGTGACGGAATGAAAGATGCGGCAGAAAAATATCATGCAGATGTGGTGATTCTGTCCCCGGATTCCGAAACAGAAGAAGAGGTTCAGAAAAATATGATCCGGGATCTTCTGAAAACCGATATCCAGGCGATAGCAGTTTCTCCTATAGATTCCTATGAATGCGAAGATTATTTAAATTTTGCAAGAGAAAAGGGGATTTCTGTATATGCCTGTGATACTCCCATAGAGGATTCAGAAATCCCTTATATTGGTATTGACAATGAAAAGCTGGGTTATGAGCTGGGTGAGCAGCTTGCAAAGACGCTTGATCACAAAGGAAAGATCGGTGTGATCGCAGGTGATTTTAAACAGGCGGGTCACCGGATGCGTGTTACCGGTTTTGAAAAATATATGGAAAAAGAACCTGGGATCACCATTGAGATGGTTCGGAGCGGATACAGTAATATGCGGGTTTCCCAGAAGGATGTGGATGAGATCCTGGGGAAGTATCCGGATCTTAACGGAATCATGACCACAAGTGCAGTGACGGCTCTGGGGCTTTCAGAGGCAACTGAAGGACGGGAGATTTCCATTGTTTCCGTAGATGCTCAGGAAGATGCCTTGAAAGCGGTTCAGGATGGGCGCATCGTGGCGCTTGGTGCGCAGTCCGGCTATCAGATCGGTTACGAAACCATCCGGTATATTGTGAAGGATTTGGAGGGAGAGGGAACAGGAGAAGATGAGATTCTGGATTCCCAGGTGCTTACCGAAGAAAATATTGATACATATATGAAGGATAACAGACATTCTCATCCCTGATACAAGCAGGTTTCCATCCAAAAATAAAACACAAAACATAAAAATAGGACAAAAGAAGGATGTAGAGATATCAGAATCAGAAAAACTTTGGTACAGATTTAACAGTCAGGTAAAAATAATACCGAAAAAACTAAAATTTCTCATACTTTGATAATCCCGTATTTTCGATAAAATAGAATCATCAAAAGGAAAGCGAAAATAAAAAAACGAAAAGAAATGAAAGGGCGGGATAATAAGATGGAGAAGAAAAAACTTTCGGTATCAACAGGGCTGTGTTATGCTGGAGGAGATGTAGGGTGTAATATCGTGTTCGGAATGATCGGAACACTGCTGACGCTGTTTTACACAGATTATGTGGGGATAAGCGCAGCAACAGTAGGACTGGTAATGTTACTTTCCAGATGCTTTGATGGATTTTCCGATCTGGTCATGGGTGTCATTGTAGAGAGGACCAATTCCAAATGGGGAAAATCAAGACCCTGGCTTCTGTGGATGAGCATTCCGTTTGCGCTGTCAGCAGTACTGCTTTTCACAGTGCCGCGTACAACAGGGATGCTTCAGTTTCTGTATCTCTTTGTAACCTATAACTTTTGTACGACCATATGCTATACAGCGATCAATCTTCCATATGGAAGTCTTTCTTCAATGATGATCCGTGAATCATCAGAAAGAGATAAACTCAGTGTATTGAGAATGGGACTGTCACCTCTCGGAAAGATCGTTGCAGCAACCTGTACACTGCCGCTTGTTAAGGTTATGGGGAATGACCAGGCTGCATGGATCAAGGTTATGAGTGTATGGGCAGTGCTTGCACTTGCACTTCTGCTTCTCTGCTTCTTCAAATGTGAGGAGAAGGTTCAGATCGAAGCAAGAAAGAAAGATGAGAAGCTTCCGATTCTGACAATGCTGAAGGCGCTTTTTACAAATCAGTATTTCTGGGCAGTAATGCTTCTGTGGACAGTACAGAGTGTATCCTTTACGATCACAGGAACCATTCTTCCGTACTACTGCAAATATATTTTTAACAATGACACATGGATGTACAGCGCACTGTTCCTTACAGAAACATTGGTTCTGGTAGCGGGAATCTTTATCTGCTCACCGTTGATCAAGAAATTCGGAAAAAGAAATATCGCATTTGTCGGCGGATTTGTTGCACTTGGCGGACAGCTTCTGTTTTTCCTGAATCCATACAGCTTCAGTTTCATGGTTATGAGCTGTGTCACACGTGCCATCGGACTTGCTCCACTGAACGCAGTTGTATTCAGTATGGTTGGTGATGTAGTAGAGTTCGGACAGTGGAAAAACCATATCCGTCAGGAAAGCCTGATCTTTGCAGGCGGTTCCATCGGAACAAAAGTTGGCGCAGGTCTTGCCTCCGCAGTGATCACAGGTCTTTTAAGCAGTTCCGGATATGTAAGCTCATCTGCGGGAATAACTGCACAGCCGGAAACAGCACTGGAGATGATCGTTTCTCTTTATAAATTTGGGCCGATCCTCATTGCAGCAGTGATCATTGTAACGCTTTTCGGATATAAGCTTGACAAAATGTATCCGGCGATCATGCAGGAGCTTACCGAGCGCGAGGCACACGGACAGTTATAAATATTTTATTGTAAAACATATATTCAACCGCAAACAGGAAATCAGGCAGGGGTAGGATGCTCCTGCTGTTTCCTGCGTTTATGGGCATATAGCATAGAGGGAGGCGTATATCCGCTTTACGGAAGGGAGGAGTTCTATGTTAAAAAGTATCCGGGCAAAGATATTACTGGCGATCCTGGCAGTAACCATGTTTACTGCCTGTTCTCTTACGGTGGTATTTTATTTTCGGGCAGCAGGGATGATCGAAGAAAATTATTCAGGTATCCTGTACGGACGGATGCAGCAGACCATAAAAAATCTGGACGAATCCCTGAAAGAGATTTATTATGTGAATACGAGAACTGCCTGGGATACAGATATACGGAATAATGCGAAGGACTACAGCCGTACCGGAAATGAAAACAGCCTGGAAAAAATGGCCGGGCTTCTCCGGGAACACAGTCGGGAATATAAAGATATCAACTCCCTTTACTTTGTCTTTCCGGACAAAAAAATGGCTGTGACTTCTGAGGAATTTCCGGTAAACAAGCAGGGAATTTCAGAAGGACATATCGAGGAATTGGAAAAAATACAGGAATTGGATTCCTTTCCGGTTCTTGTGGAATCTCCGATCCATGAAGGCAGCAGCTTTCTTTCTGTGCTCCAGAAGGTAGAGGATGATAACGGAGAGATCCTGGGTTATGTTGTCGCAGATATCAGGGAACGGGCAATTTATTACGAATATCTGGAAGCTGTCAATGATGAAAAGATCACCAGAATAGTTCTGGTAGACAGAAATGATGAAATCGTGACATCCGGAGACTACAGTGACATTGGAAAAACATTTCCGGAGATTACGGATCATGATGTTCCAAATATGGAAGGCTATGCAGAAAAAAACGGTGTGATCTCTTTTTTCAGCAGAGGCAGCTTTTCAGATTGCGGCTTATATCTGGAAGTACCGAAAAAAGAAGTTTTAAGCGGACTTTCCGGGATGCGGCTCTTTCTGATCGGAATATTTGGTGCAGTTTTTGTGGCAGCTGTGCTGCTGGCACTGTGGCTCTCCAGAGTAGTCTGCGGCCCGCTCAGATCCATGACTGGCACTGTTGAGAAGGTTGGTGAAGGAGATCTGAGTCTCCGTACAGAAGTGACTACTGCTGATGAGATCGGAACCCTCGGAAAAGAATTCAACCACATGCTGGATTATATCGAAGCTCTGATCGCCCAGGTGATCGAAGAGGAACAGCAGAAAAAAGACGCAGAACTGGAAGCACTGCAGTATCAGATCACACCGCATTTTATGTATAATACATTGAACTCCATTAAATTTGCTGCATTTCTGAAAGGGGAAAAAGAGCTGGCAGGGCTCATCGGAGATTTTGTGGAGCTTTTGCAGGCCAGCATCAACAAAAAGGGAAGCTTCCTTTCTGTTGCCGATGAGATCCATATACTGAAAAATTACATCCATCTGCAGGATTTTCGCTATCAGGGAAGCTTTCAGGTGGAATATGAGATCTCTGAGGATGCATACCGGTGCTATATTCCGAGACTGATCCTTCAGCCGCTTGTGGAGAATGCTCTTCTTCATGGGATCGACATCAAGCGGCAAACAGGAAAGATCTGGATCAGCGGAAACGTAAGTGAAGGAAAGCTGATCCTCATAGTAAAGGATAACGGCAGAGGAATGACAAAAGAGCAGATCCGAGATCTTTTTAACAGCCATGCAAAAAAAACAAATGGACTTTCCGCAGTGGGGGTTCCAAATGTAAAAGAACGCCTGGAGCTTTATTACGGGACACAGGGAGGAATGGAATACGCAAGCAGTGGAAACGGTACGGAGGTCACGGTATTTCTGCCTGCGATCTATGATATGCCTGAAGAAGGGAGAAAAAATTAATGTACAGAACACTGGTGGCAGATGATGATTTTCTTGTAAGGAGCTATCTCAAAACCTTGGATTCCTGGGAAAAAGCAGGATATGAGATCGTGGATGATGCAGAAGACGGGGAGGAAGCTTATGGATTTCTTCAGAAAGAAAAAATCGATGTTCTTGTGACGGATCTTACCATGCCTGTGATGGATGGAATTGAGCTGATCAGAAAGATCCGTGAGGAAAACAGAGATATCTATATTATCGTGCTCAGCTGTCACGATGATTTTGAATATGTAAAAGAAGCCATGCGTCTTGGGGCGGATGAATATGTATTAAAGAACAGTCTGGATGAGGACAGTCTTTATGACACTCTGGAAAAATCAGCCCGACTGATCGAGAACCGCAGAAAAAAAAGCCAGGAACAGGCCCGGACGAGAAAGCTGATCCATCTGGGAAGTCACGCTCTGAAGTATTATTTTTTTAACGGACTGATCTCGGGAATGCTGAAAAATCAGGCACGTGAGGAAAAGCGTGTGGAAGCCGGAATCGCCGGGAAATATTTTAACAGTGCTGTGATCTGTATGTTTATGGAGAAATGGGCGGAGCGTGAAAGGCAGTGGACGCCGCTGGAAGTAGAACAGTACTCCCATCATTTTCGCCACAGATTGCTGGAACGTACGGAGGAGCTTCTTGGGACAGAAAGTGAATTTACGGAAGTGATCTATCTTGGCGCAGGAATCTTTTGCTGCTTTCTTGATCTTTCCGGAGATTGCAGGACATCGGCCATGCAGCAGAGACTGACAGAGTCTGCTGCAATCTGTTACAGACACTGCCAGGAGGAACTCTGGGATTTCGGCATCAGCGTCAGCAGTGTCTGCATGGGAGAAGATGGGATCCGTCAGGCTTATCAGCAGGCCAGAGAAATGATGAAACTTCATTTTTATGAGAAAAAAGAGATCCTTTATTTTGAAGGACGGAAGAAAGCGGACAGTGTTTTGCCGGAAAGTGCTGAGAAGCTGGAAGGGCAGATTTCCACGCTGAAGGCAGGGAAAGACCGAAAGAAAACGGAGGAACTCTGGACACAGGTTCTCGCTGACTGTCAGGACCGCTATACCGATGGAAGACTTCTGGTACAGTGGCTTAAGAAATTGAATCAGACAGCCGGAATTGAGAAAGAGCCCATTTGGTATGGAGATATCGAAAGTTTTGAGAAATTCAGGGAAAAGGGCAGTGCCTGTATTTCACAGCTTTTTGTGGGGGAAGAGGATGCTGTTCCGGAGGGGATCTCTGCTGCTGTGAAAAAAGCACTGGAGTTTATCCGGGAACATTATGAAGCGCCGATCAGCCTTCAGGATGCAGCAGATGCGGCGGAGGTGAATCCTGCTTATCTCAGTTATCTTTTCAAACAGGAGATGAAGATCGGTTTTTCCAATTATGTGCAGGAACTTCGAATCGACTGTGCAAAGAAGCTTCTTTCAGAAACAAACTGTAAAGTTAAGGATGTGGCATTGCGTTCCGGTTTTGGAGATTATCATTATTTTTCCAAGACATTTAAGAAGTTTACGGGCTTAAGTCCTGCGGAATACAGAAAAGAATCCGGATTATCATAGAAAGAGGTGCTTGGTATGGGAGTTACTATAAGGCAGATTGCGGAAGCTGCCGGTGTTTCCAGAGGTACTGTTGACAGAGCGTTAAATAACAGGGGCAGGATCCGGCCGGAGGTTGCTGAGAGGATCCGTGCCATCGCTGATGAGATGGGGTATAAGCCGAATCAACTGGGCCGTGCTCTATCCATGAGCAGAAATAATATTAAGATCGGCGTGATCCTGCAGGGTGCGGAAACCCCTTTTATGAAGGAGGTTCTGAAGGGAATCCAAGAGGCGTGCGCTGAGGTGGATAATCTTGGTGGTACGGTCCTGGTCCATAAGATCGAGCATCAGAATGCTGAGGATGTTATTCGTGCCATGGAGAAGATGCGGATGGAAGAGGTTAGTGGTATTGCAATGGTTCCTTTGGATGAGGAAAGTGTGAAAAGGGAAATTGACCGGTTTGTGGAGGAATTTCGGATCCCGGTGGTGACGTTTACTTCAGATGTGGAGGATACGAAAAGGCTTTGCTTTGTAGGGCAGAACGGTGTGCAGTGTGGCCGTGCGGCTGCGGGGCTTATGGGGGAACTGACCGGTGGAAAAGGAAAGGTTGCTGTGATTTCCGGCTATAGCACCAATACTTCTCTGAGCAGCAGAGTGACTGGATTCCGTGAGGAAATGGTGCGTAAGTATCCAGGGATTGAGATCATTGGGCCGGAGTATTGCTTTGAGGAGAATGGCCGGGCCAGGGAGATTACGGAAGGGATATTTAAGGAGGTTCCGGATCTTGACGGGATATATCTTACTTCTCATGGTGAGGAGGGGGTGTGCGAGGCGATTGCAGGAGAGGGAAAAGCTGGCCAGGTGAAGATGGTTGCCAATGATTTTATGGGGCGGAATTATGAGCTGATGAGGGAAGGATTTATTCATTTTCTGATCGGGCAGGATGCCAGGATACAGGGGTATGAGCCGGTGATGATTTTGTTCCGGCTGCTGTTTAACGGGGAAAAGCCGGAGAGGGAGAAGATTTTTACGGAAATATATATAAGGAATGAGTATACGATTCCGGAGGGGAGACACTGAAGTGGGGTGTCTCCTTTTTTTGTGCGGAGGGACGCCGCGGAAGGGGATGCTGTCTGGTCTGCGGCTTCGTCGGGGGCTGGCTTCTAGGACGCCGGAAATCTGCTAAAAGCGTTTTTAAAAAGTCCGAACTCGCGGCCTGCTGCCGCTCAGACAGCGGACTTTTGAAAAACAACGCAGCTTTCCACCGTCCAAGAATCAGCTCCCCTCCTGCAGAAGCAGAGCCAGACAGCATCCCCTTCCGCGGCTGGTGCTTCCAGCGAGAAAAAATGTCGTTTGACGATAGGGTGTGGGTCGTCAGCGCTGCGCTGGACGACTGCAAGGGCTGAGTTTGCGCCTGTTTGCCGGGAGAGTTGTGGGCATCGGCGCTGCGCTGGATGCTTGGAGGTGGTGGGGTGTGATGCTGCGCTGGATGCTTGGAGGAATGTGAGCTGTGATGCTGCGCTGGATGCTTGGTGGTGGGGCGTGGGATGATTAGGGT
The DNA here is from genome assembly GCF_003478985.1 of Ruminococcus sp. AF20-12LB. Classification (NCBI taxonomy): domain Bacteria; kingdom Bacillati; phylum Bacillota; class Clostridia; order Eubacteriales; family Oscillospiraceae; genus Ruminococcus; species Ruminococcus sp. AF20-12LB. Next base: position 175,355 of record NZ_QUGH01000004.1, read on the forward strand.
GATTGTATGGGGATGTGTTGGAGATGTTTTCGGTGAAGTTGACCTAAAAATATTACATATTGTGGCTAAAAATAGTTCTCGTCATTTTTAATAGAAAAAAGATGGTAATATTGTACAATATTAGGGGTTGCGATTTGTGTGTTGCGATGATATTATATTAAGCATAAAGAGCGTGTTCGGACACGCAAAGAGATTACATTGGGAAAATAAATCAAAAGGAGATCAAAACTATGATTAAAGTTGGTATTATCGGAGCAGGTAGAATTGGTAGAGTTCATATCACCAGTATCACAACAAGGGTGCCGGATGCGATGATCAAGACGGTTGCAGATCCTTTCTTAAATGATGAGACTGCTGCATGGGCTAAGAGCATGGGTGTTGAGCACACGACTAAGGATTATAAGGAGATCATCAATGATCCTGAGATTTCCGCAGTTCTGATCTGTTCTTCTACAGATACTCATTCTCCGATTTCTGTAGAGGCTATCAAGGCTGGCAAGCATGTTTTCTGTGAGAAACCGATCGATCATGACATCGCCAAGATCAAAGAGGTTATCGATGCTCTTGAGGGCACAAATCTGAAATATCAGGTTGGTTTTAACAGAAGATTCGACCATAACTTTGAGTCTCTTCAGCAGGCTGTTGCAGCTGGTAAGGTTGGTAAACCGGAGATCATCAAGATCACTTCCCGCGATCCTGAGCCGCCTAGCATTGATTATGTTAAGGTTTCCGGTGGCATGTTCTTGGATATGACAATTCATGATTTTGATATGGTTCGTTATCTTGCAGGCTGTGATGCTACAGAGGTTTATGTTCAGAGTGCAAATCTGGTTGATCCGGCTATTGGTGAGGCCGGGGATGTTGATACAGCTGTTATCACTCTTCAGATGGAGAATGGCGCTATTGCTGTTATCGATAACTGCAGAAGAGCTTCTTATGGCTATGATCAGAGAGCCGAGGTTTTCGGTTCTGATGGTATGGCTGCTATTTCCAATGACAGCCAGTCTTCCACAGTGATCAGCAATGCTGAGGGTGTTACAGGTGAGAAGCCGATGTTCTTCTTCCTTGAGAGATACATGGATGCTTATGGTAAAGAGGTTGCAGCATTTATTGATGCGATCGTTAATGACAAAGAGACACCTCTTAATGTTTATGATGGTCTGAAACCGGTATTAATGGGTCTTGCAGCTAAGAAGTCCAGCGAGGAGCACAGACCGGTTAAGATTTCTGAGATTATGGAATAATTCAAATAAAAAGGAGAATTGACCAATGTTTGATAAGAATAAAGTAAAGCTTGGTATTGCACCAATTGCATGGACAAATGATGATATGCCAGATCTTGGCAAAGAGAATACTTTTGAGCAGTGTGTCAGTGAGATGGCTCTTGCCGGTTTTACAGGCTCCGAGGTTGGTAACAAGTATCCGAAGGATCCTGAGGTTCTTAAGAAGGCTCTTGAGCTTCGTGGTGTTGAGATCTGTAATCAGTGGTTCTCAAGCTTCCTGATCACCAAACCGTTTGAGGAGGTTGAGAAAGAGTTTCGTGCACAGCTTACTTTCCTGAAAGCTATGGGTGCGAAAGTGATCGGCGCATCTGAGCAGAGCCACAGTGTTCAGGGTCAGATGGATACTCCGGTTTTCGGACATAAATATGAGATGAATGACGAAGAGTGGGATACCTTCTGCACAGGCATGAACAAGCTCGGTAAGATCGCAAAAGAGGAGTATGGCATTGCCCTTACTTTCCATCATCATATGGGCACTGTTGTACAGAGCCTTGCTGAGGTTGACCGTATGATGGAGAATACAGATCCTGAATATGTAAGTCTTCTTTTTGATACCGGTCACTTTACATACTGTGGAGAGGATCCTCTTGAGGTTGTAAAGAAATATGTTCACAGGATCAAACATGTTCATCTGAAGGATATCCGTCCGGAGGTTGTTGAGCAGGTTAAGAAAGAAAATATGAGCTTCCTTGCAGGCGTAAGAGCCGGTGCCTTCACGATTCCGGGAGATGGATGTATCAACTATGATCCGATCTTCAAGGTTCTCGAGGATGCAGGCTACGAAGGATATATGGTTGTTGAGGCTGAGCAGGATCCGGCTAAGGCTAATCCGCTTGAGTATGCGATTCGTGCAAGAAAATTCATTGCTGAGAAGACAGGCTTATAATTACGACAGGGAAATAGGTGCATGCTGATGTACAGTTAAGCGGAATAAAGATGTCCGCTTTGCATAGAAAAAGCGGTATCAGCCAGTAGTGCTTTGACACCGCTTTTTTCTGTAAGAAGATGCAAACAGTGTACGATAAACAGGACAGGAGGGCCAAATCATGGCACTTGTGAAAATGAAAGATCTGCTGAGACGTGCCGAAGAGAAAAATATTGGCTGCGGTGCTTTCAGTGTTGGTAATATGGAAATGGTAAGAGGTGCGATCCGTGCAGCAGAAGAACTGGATACGCCGATCATCCTTCAGATCGCGGAGGTGCGTTTGAAAAATTCTCCGCTTCACCTGATGGGACCGATGATGGTACAGGCTGCAAAGGAGGCTAAGGTGGATGTGGCTGTCCATCTGGATCATGGTCTTACTTTTGAGACAGTTGACAAGGCTCTGGAGCTTGGTTTTACATCGGTTATGCTGGATGCGTCTACGCTTCCTTTTGAGGAAAATATCGCCAGAGTAAAGGCCGTTGTGGAGAAAGCACGTAAATACGGTGCTACAGTTGAGGCTGAGCTTGGACTTGTGGGCGGAAGTGAGGATGGAAGCTGTGACCACGGTATCCGCTGCACAGATCCGGATGATGCGGTCGTTTACGCAAGAGAGACAGGTATTGATGCACTTGCAGTTGCCATCGGTAATGCCCATGGTAATTATCCGGTAGCGCCGACGCTTGCTTTTGATGTATTGGAGAAGATCCATGAGAAAGTGGATATTCCGCTGGTTCTTCATGGCGGCAGTGGTATCACTGATAAAGATTTCCAGAGGGCGATCTCTCTTGGCATCCGTAAAGTGAATATTGCCACAGCAAGCTTTAACAGCCTGACAGCTCATGTGGAGAAATATATGGAGTCAACAGACAAGCATAATTTCTTTGACCTCAATGAGGCTATGGTACAGGGTACTTACGAGAATGTGAAGAGACATATTCTTGTATTTAATGAACCGTATCAGGAGTAGGCCAAGGATTTTCTTGTAAAAAAAGAAAAGGTCTGATAAGATGTTCTCAGTGAAAATAACTGGGAACATCTTTTTTGTACCCATAAAAGAGGAGAGATAAAAATGGAACAGAAAGAGACTGTCTGTTCAGTTGCGAAGAAATGCGGCGGTTGCCGTTATCAGGGTGTATCCTACAAGGAGCAGCTTCGCAGGAAACAGAAAATTACAGAAGGTCTTCTGAAAAAATTCGGAAAAGTAGAGCCGATCATTGGAATGGAAGATCCCTATTATTACAGAAACAAAGTTCATGCAGCTTTTGGCCGTGACCGGAAGGGAAACGTAATTTCCGGGATTTATGAGGAGAAGAGCCATAGGATCGTTTCCGTAGATGACTGTATGATCGAGGATAAAAAAAGCCAGGAGATCATCCGTACCATACGTGGTATGCTGAAATCCTTTAAGATCAAGACCTATGATGAGGATACGGGATATGGACTTCTCCGCCATGTGCTTGTGCGGAGAGGCTTTTCCACAGGAGAGATCATGGTGGTATTAGTTACGGTTTCCCCAATACTTCCATCCAAGAATAACTTTGTAAAAGCTCTCCGTAAAGAGCATCCGGAGATCACTACGGTGGTTCTCAATGTCAATGACAGACAGACCAGCATGGTGCTTGGAGACCGAAATATCGTACTTTACGGACCGGGATTCATCAAAGATCGACTTATGGGACTGACCTTCCGTATTTCTCCATCTTCTTTTTATCAGGTAAATCCTGTGCAGACAGAAGTACTTTACGGAAAGGCTATGGAGTTTGCGGCAATGACAGGAAAAGAGAGGGTGATCGATGCTTACTGCGGCACAGGTACTATCGGGATCATCGCTTCCGGGAATGCCAGGGATGTCATTGGTGTAGAACTGAACCGTGATGCTATCCGTGATGCCAGAATGAATGCCAGGGAGAACAAGATCCGTAATGTTCGTTTTGTTCCGGGAGATGCAGGATGGTTTATGGAAGGAATGGCAGCAGAGGGAGAGAAGGTGGATGTTGTTCTCATGGATCCGCCACGTTCTGGAAGTGACCGTAAATTCCTTCACTCCCTTTTGACTCTTTCACCGGAAAAAATTGTTTATGTATCCTGCAACCCGGAAACCCTGGCAAGAGATCTTGCCTGCCTCACAAAGAGAGATTACCTGGTAAAGAAGATGCTGCCGGTTGATATGTTCCCGCTCACCGATTCAGTGGAGGTTGTTTGTCTTCTGGAGAATCGCAGGACCAGACCGGGAAGATCTTAGATTTTTGGCAGCTCACAGTGATATGCGATGCCAAGGGGCGTAACAAGAAGCGGATGGACCGGACGGTATACCGGAAGCTTCAGCTTCTTCTCAAAAACGGTGGTAAATTCCTTAAACATGGAAGAACCGCCAACTACATAAACAGCCGGAACCTGATAGCCCTTTAGAAATTTCTCGGTGATCACAGCCATTTTTTCTACAGTGGCCTTGATCACAGGGAAAATTTCGTCTTCTTTTTCCGGAGTAGTTTTCAATACTTCGGCTTCCTCATAAGGGATCTTATAGTGACCGGCGACTGTCATGGTCATATGGCTGCCGCCGGTAGCCTCATCATCGGTGTAGATAACTTTTCCGTCTTTCAGGATGCTGATACCGGTTGTGCCGCCACCCACATCCACAACAGCACCGTCTGTGATCTTAAGGACAGCAGCCGCGGCAGTAGGCTCGTCCACGATATTTGTAACCTCGAAACCGGCACCCTCCAGAACATAGCCGATGCTTTTGACACTGCCTTCAGAAACTCCCGGAGGGATGGCAGCAGCACCGTAAGTAAGTTCTGTGCCAAGCCTTTCTTCCAGTTCATTTTTAAGTCTTGTCACAAGCTGGACAGATTCATAGTAATTGACGATCACACCATCCTGGATCGCATGGGATGGTGCGGAAATTCCGGCTATGGGACGGTTATTCCGGTCAACAACGGCAAGAACGGTATTGGCAGTACCAAGGTCGATGCCTGTCTTCAGACGACCGCGGAATTTTTTACATTCACCTGTTTCTACAAGTTCTGCAAAATTAGACAAAGTTCTGTTTTTTAATTCCATTCAAAATACTCCATTTCTTTCAGACAGGGACAAAAAGAATTTGTCCCAGATATATATTTTAATAGTTGCGGCCGGTAAAGATGGCAACGGATCTGGGCCGCATGCAGAAATCGTGCTCAATGCGTGGTTCCTGGCCTTCTTCATAGAAATAACGACCTTCTCCGTCGCCAAAAGTATTGACACAGAGATACCATGCGCCAGGACGTGTAAGCTCCGGAAGTGTAACCGTCACATCTTCCCAGTATGCATTGATGACAATGTAGATCAGATCGTCGGCACCTTTGCGCTTGTCATAGCCTGCAAAACTTACAGCGAAGGTGTGTGCGTCTCGTGGAATCGTCACATCCTTTGCATCAACGTTGTGGGTGTGGATATTTTCCATACCGCACACTGCATTTGGAAGCTTACGGGAGATAACCGGATGATTTTTTCGGAACTGGATCATAAATTTGAAAAATTCGAAAAGATCATGATTTTTCTCAAGAAGATGCCAGTTGATCCAGGAAGTTTCGTTATCCTGACAGTAAGTGTTGTTATTTCCGTGTTTGGTGTTTCCGAATTCGTCACCTGCAAGGAACATCGGAGTTCCACGGCTGGACATGAGAACTGCACAGGCATTGCGGATCATGCGGAAGCGGAGAGAAAGAACTTCCGGGTTGGTGGAGTCACCTTCTTCACCACAGTTCCAGCTGCGGTTGTCGTTGGAACCGTCAGTATTGTTCCAGCCGTTTGCTTCGTTGTGTTTCTCATTGTAGGAATAAAGATCATACATGGTGAAACCATCGTGGCAGGTAAGGAAATTGACACAGGAGTTGTATCCTGCATAGTTGTCGTTGTGATCGGAATAAAAACCACCGTACAGGTCTCCGGAACCGGAAATGCTCCATGCGGCATCCCAGGCGTTCCAGAAATCTCCCTTCAGGAAGGAACGGAGACAGTCACGGTAACGGCCGTTCCACTCAGCCCATCTGCGGCTGGCAGGGAAAGAACCGACCTGATACAGTCCGCCCGCGTCCCAGGCCTCTGCGATCAGTTTGACATTTCGAAGGACCGGATCGTAAGCCAGAAGTTCTAGAAGCGGCGGATTGTTAAGAGGAGAACCGTCCTCATGGCGTCCCAGGATACTGGCAAGGTCGAAACGGAAACCGTCCACACGGTAGTTGATCGTCCAGTAACGTAAGCATTCCAGGATCATCTGCCGCACGATGGGATGGTTACAGTTCAGGGTGTTTCCACATCCGCTGAAATTGTAGTAATTTCCTTCCGGAGTCAGCATATAATAAACTTTATTGTCAAATCCTTTAAAGCAGAAAGTTTTTCCAAGTTCATTTCCTTCGGCAGTGTGGTTGAATACGACATCAAGAATTACTTCGATTCCATTTTCGTGGAGCTCACGGATCAGTTCTTTCAGTTCGGTTCCCTCACAGTTATGTTCTGCCTTGGAAGCATAGCTGGTGTTTGGGGAAAAGAAGTTAACGGAATTGTATCCCCAGTATTCCAGAAGACGCTTGCCGTTTACGGTACGGGCATTCATGTTCTCGTCGAACTCGAAGATAGGCATCAGCTCCACCGCATTGATTCCCAGTTCTTTGAGGTAAGGAATCTTTTCACGAAGACCGGCAAAAGTTCCCGGGTGTGTGACACCGGAAGAAGCGTCCTGTGTAAATCCGCGGACATGAAGTTCGTAGATGATCAGGTCACTGATCTTACGGGTGGACTGAGGCATGTCTTCCCAGTCGAAAGAATCGCGTACCACACGGGCGTGATAGCTTCCAATCTTCTGCTGTCCCCATTCGCGCTGACCGGCAACGGCTTTGGCATAAGGATCAAGAAGAACTTTTGTCTTATCGAAGATATGGCCTTTTTCCGGTTCATAAGGACCGTCGATGCGGTAGCCGTATTCCAGGTCTTCGATGTCCAGTCCCATGACGATCATGGAATAGACATCACCGATACGACAGGCATTGGGAAAAGGAAGAACTGCGAAAGGCTCCTCTTCTCCGGAGTGGAAAAGAAGAAGCTCGCAGGATGTACCGTGACGGGTATGTGTGGTAAAGTTGACTCCGTTGGAAAGGGGAGTAGCGCCATTTAATTCAAAAAAACCGGGACGTACAGGAAATCCCGCGATAATATCTGTGGGCCGGGATGTCAGTGTATTCTCAGAAAGCATAGTCTGATTCTGTGTTTTCATTTCCGGTATCCTCCTTGGTAGAATTTTTTACAAACAAAAAATATTATAACTGATTTTCAGAAAAAAGTACAGGCTGGGGTCTTATGAAGTTCGCAGGAGTTGACAGAGATTGCAGAAATATGGTAAAAACCTGTACAGAGATGAGGTGAAAAAGTGGAAGAAAAAAAAAGAGAAGAGTGGATGGCAGTTTTAAGAAAAAGCCGGCTCTGCAGAAATCTGGAAGAAACAGAGCTACTAAGCCTCATGGAGCGGGAAGGAACGGTACGGACTTATTCCAGAGGGAAGCGGATCTTTCAGGAAACAGACCGGCCGGATTCGGTTTATATGCTTCTTAGCGGAAGTGTGATCATTGCCAAAGAAACATTTTCCGGAAAAAGGATCCTTCTGGCTCAACTGGAAGATCCGGGTGCTTTGTTTGGGGAGGTTTATGCCTTTATGGGAAAATCTTCCTATGATATGTATGTGGAGACGCTGACGCAGACTTCTGTCCTGATCATGAGCAGCAGGATCTTTACGGACAGGGAAGAAAATAGTTTAAGCCGGAAACTGCGGGAAAATCTTCTTGAGGTTTTTGCCGGGAAGGCTTACAATATGAACCAGAAGCTTCGGATCCTGGGAAGTGGCAGTCTCCGTGAGAGGATCGTCCGTTTTCTTGTGGAATGCCAGGACAGTGAAGGGAAGATCCATATGAACCTGTCCAGAGAAGAGATGGCGGATCATTTAAACATCACCAGGCCGTCTCTTTCCAGAGAGCTGGGAAAGATGCAGGAAGAAGGAATCCTGGAACTTGACAGGCGTCAGATCCTTGTGAAAGATCAGGAAAAAATGGAGTTATATCTGTAAGGTAACATATGTTACCGAAGAATCTCCGGGATTTTTGTATGATGTCAGTGAAAACAAAAAAACATTTGCAGAAATATAAAAATCAGGGAGAGATGATATCATGATAAGAAAGATCGTACACATTGAGGAAGAGAAATGCAACGGCTGCGGTGCCTGTGCAGCTGCCTGCCACGAAGGGGCTATTGCCATGATAGATGGCAAGGCGAAACTGATACGGGATGATTACTGTGACGGACTGGGAGACTGTCTTCCGGCCTGCCCTGCCGATGCGATCCGTATTATAGAGCGGGAAGCCGCAGATTATGATGCGGAGGCAGTGGAAAAAAGAATGAAGCTTAAGAAAACAGAGGTTTCGATGCCAGAAGGGATGCCACACGTGTGTCCCGGAAGTATGGCAAGAAGTCTGAAAAAGAAACAGGAACCGCCGGTGCAGGCAGAGAAGAAAGAAGTTCCCCGGAATATAGGAGAACAGATAAGCCGTCTTGCCCAGTGGCCGGTACAGATCAAACTGGTTCCTGTCAATGCACCGTATTTTGAAAATGCACAGCTTCTGATCGCAGCGGACTGCACGGCCTACGCTTATGCAGATTTTCACGAGAAATTCATGAAAGATCATGTGACGCTGATCGGTTGCCCCAAACTGGATGAGGGAGATTACGCGGATAAGCTTACAGAGATCATACGGAATAATTCCATCCGGAGTATCCGTATTGTCCGTATGGAAGTTCCCTGCTGCGGAGGTATCGAAAATGCAGTGATCCGCGCCATGGAGCGCAGCGGAAAGATGATTCCATGGCAGGTAGTGACCATTGCCTGTGACGGCACGATCAGGGAGGAGCTGTAAGGAAAGGAATAAAAACAGCATGAGTGAAGAAACATTGGAGATTTCTTTTGATGAAATAGAGAAGGAACGGGAAAAATATCTCCTGGTAGATACCCGTGATAAAGTAACTGTAGAATATGGAATGATCCCGGGAGCAATCCCTGTTCCGGAACAGGAATTGGAAGAGCGGACAGAAGAACTGAAGGGGGATAAGATACCGGTCCTTTACTGTACAAGAGGGCTTTTCAGCCAGGAAGGTGCAGAGATGCTCCGGGAAAAAGGAATTCCCGCACTGAGCCTGAAAGGCGGATATACAGGATGGCTTTTTCAGCAGATGCAGAAAGAATCCGGTAAAGAGAACAGTGAAGAAGAGGAAAATGAAGCAATGGAACAGCGGAGGAAGGATATCGAGCTGAGTATCCGCAAAAAGTTCCATAAGCAGTTGTTTTCCAGATTTGCCAGGGGAATCAACGATTATGAGCTGGTGAAGCCGGGAGATAAGATAGCAGTCTGTATTTCCGGTGGTAAGGATTCCATGCTGATGGCCAAACTGTTCCAGGAACTGAAGCGTCATAACAAGTTTCCCTTTGAGCTGGTGTTTCTTGTGATGGATCCGGGATATAATGAGGCAAACCGTGCGGTGATCGAGCACAATGCCAGGCTTCTCGGGATTCCGATCACAGTGTTTGAGACTGAGATCTTCGATGCGGTTTATAATATAGAAAAATCCCCATGTTATCTCTGTGCTCGTATGAGAAGGGGCTATCTTTACAGCAAGGCAAAGGAGCTTGGCTGCAACAAGATCGCTCTTGGACATCACTATGATGATGTGATCGAGACGATCCTGATGGGAATGCTTTACGGAGCGCAGGTACAGACTATGATGCCGAAGCTCCACAGTACAAACTTTGAAGGAATGCAGCTGATCCGTCCCATGTATCTGATCCGGGAGGCAGATATCAAACACTGGAGAGATTATAATGACCTTCATTTTATCCAGTGTGCATGTAAATTTACCGATACCTGTACTACCTGCCGGACAGATGGTACCAGTGTTTCCAAGAGAATGGAGATCAAGAATCTGATCGCAGAACTTAAGAAAGTAAATCCTCATATAGAAAGTAATATTTTCCGAAGTGTGGAAAATGTTAATCTTCATACAGTTATCGCATACAAGAAAGATGGTGTGAAACATTCTTTCCTGGAAGAGTATGAGGACTGACAGATATAAATAAAAGCTGCTCAGGCATTAGCCCGGGCAGCTTTTACTTTTTCCCGCTGTCTGGTAAGATCATAATATTCATCAGAGATGATCCCGCGACTGGAAAGTGCTTCGTAGGTTTTCTGCTGTGCGGGGGTCATCTTCATTCCGATAGTGGAATTGACATCAGTCAGTACGCAGTTTGTTTTTTCTACCAGCCAGAAAAGTGCGGAATCATCATCAGGGATCATTTTCCAGATTTCATTTTCTGAATATGGCAGAAGGGACATGAGCGTTTTTAAGTGTCCATCCTGGATCAGTCTGTAATCCCCATCCGGCATAATAATACCATCCCCGTAGAGTTCTTTTTTCTGTTCCATTTTCTGCAGAAGTTCTTCTGTGAGTTTCATGATCAGCTCCTTGATCTTTATTATTTCAACAGTTTTCAGGTATTGCTTTTTTATGAAGTTAAAAAAATAACAATCAGCGTCTATTGTATGGAGCGATGACAAAAATGTCAAGAGGTTAAAAAGATTTTCGATGCTTATGAATGCTTTTGAGTTACTGTCCACTGGCAATATTCCGCGAAGCGTGTTACTGAGAACGGAGTGAACAGTAATGATTTTGGTTGTGCAATTTGTTTGCTTTTGTGAGGACTAAAGGTTAAAATTATGTAAAAATTATCGTAAAACAGGATCTTCCGTGGTATAATATGAATATTCAAAAAATTTAAGGAAGGACGATGCAGATGTTGAAAAACTGGAACCCGGAACAAATTCCGGAAAAAGAGGATATCAAAGTGCGTTTAAGCGCTGCAAGAACCAGATTATATGAATTGCAGATGGCTCTGAAAGAGCATAAGATTCCGGTGATCGTGCTGTTTGAAGGCTGGGGAGCTTCCGGAAAAGGAAGTACCATAAGTAAGGTGATCAAGAATATCGATCCTCGTTTCTTCAAAGTTGCGACTATGTCAGCGCCTACAGAGGAAGACCTTCGGAAACCATTTCTTTACCGGTATTTCAGGGAAATCCCGGAAGCGGGCAAGTTTACATTTCTGGATTCAGGATGGATGGATCAGACCTGTCGAGAACGTATGGATAAAAAACTGAAGGGTGACAATTATGCAAAACGAATTGACAGTATCCGGAGATTTGAACGTCAGCTGACGGATAACGGATATGTGCTCCTGAAATTTTTTATGCAGATTGACCGGAAAGAACAGGAAAAACGTATGGGTATCCTTCTGGAAAGTAAGGATACCAGATGGAGAGTCAATGAATATGATCTCTGGCAGAATGATCATTATAAGAAGTGCAGAAAGATTTTTGGCCAGTATATGCAGGATACCAATACATCTGCGGCTCCATGGTATATTGTCGATGCAGGTGACCGGAAGTGGGCAGAGCTGCAGGTGCTGGAGACCATGATCAGCAATATAGAGGTTGCCATGGAAAACAGCAAACATGCCGTGCCGATCCTACAGAATGTTTTTCCTCTGGTGGAGATGCCCAGATTGAGCGAGATTCCTCTGGACGGAAAAGAAGTGGGGGATGAAGAATACAAGGCAGAGCTTAAGGAACTGCAGGCAAAGCTTGGAAGCCTGCATAACCGTCTTTACCGAAAAAGAGTGCCTGTGATCATCACCTATGAAGGCTGGGATGCTGCCGGAAAGGGAGGAAATATCAAGAGAATCACCGAGGCTCTTGATCCCCGTGGATTTGAGGTACATCCTATCGCAAGTCCGGAGCCTCATGAAAAAGCCCGTCATTATCTGTGGCGTTTCTGGACAAGGCTTCCCAAGGATGGTCACATTGCCATCTTTGACCGGACGTGGTACGGAAGAGTGATGGTGGAACGTCTGGAGGGCTTCTGCAGCGAGAATGACTGGAGACGTGCATACAATGAGATCAATGAATTTGAGAAGGAGCTTTCTGACTGGGGCGCTGTGATCGTGAAATTCTGGGTCCACATTGATAAGGACACCCAGCTTGCCAGGTTCAACGACCGCCAGAGTAATCCTGAAAAACAGTGGAAGATCACGGATGAGGACTGGAGAAACCGTGAAAAATGGGATGAGTATGAAACAGCAGTAGATGAGATGCTTCAGAAAACCAGTACTGCTTATGCACCATGGCACATTCTGGAATCCGTAGATAAGAAATATGCAAGGCTGAAGGCGCTTCGGATCGTGATCGAAGAAATTGAGAAAGCGCTGAAATAAGAGATAAAAGCTGCAGCAGGATAATAGACATTCTGCTGCAGCTTTTTGTCTGAAAAGAGGTGGATCAATTTCTGAGATAATTTCGCATACTGCGAAGAGCATGTTTTTCAAGTCGGCTGACCTGAGCCTGGGAGATACCGATTTCATCAGCTACCTCCATTTGGGTTTTTCCCTCGTAGAAGCGGAGATCGATAATGTGCCGTTCCCGCTCTCCAAGCCGGTTCATGGCATCTCGGAGAGAAATATCCTCTACCCAGTTCTCTTCCAGATTCTTTTTATCACTGATCTGATCCATAACATATAGGGTATCTCCGCCTTCGGAATACACGGGCTCAAAAAGGCTTACCGGGCTCTGGATCGCATCCATGGCATAGACGATCATTTCCTTGTCGATACCGATCTCATCAGCGATTTCTGCAATGGTAGGTTCTTTGAGATGTTGTCGCATATAGTTTTCCCGGGTATAGATGGTTTTGTAAGCGATATCACGCAGAGAACGGCTGACCCGTATGCTGTTGTTATCACGGAGATATCTTCGGATCTCTCCGATGATCATGGGAACTGCATAGGTGGAAAATTTTACCTGAAGAGTGGTGTCGAAATTATCGATTGCTTTGATCAGGCCGATGCAGCCGATCTGAAAAAGGTCATCCGAATTTTCACTGCTGTTTTGAAAACGCCGGATCACGCTTAAAACAAGCCGCAGATTGCCTTTGATGTACAATTCCCTGGCTTCTTCATCGCCAGCTTTGATCCTTTTAAAGAGCTCCACCTTTTCTTCCTGATCGAGAACGGGAAGGGTTGAGGTATTTACTCCGCAGATTTCAACTTTATTCAGTGCCATCTTAGAATCCTCCTTGTCTTGTCGGTACATTAAGATGATTCTCAGAGGGCAATGGAAATATACTTTTTCAGGAAAAATATAAAAAATAAAGGGCCTTGACAACAAGGAGATATTTATTCGTTACTGTTCATTGGCGATATCCCGCGAGGTGTTTTTTGTGAGCAAAGGTCACGGAAAACCCGAGACATACCGCGCGAATTTATGCGATCAGCATAAATTCTGTGCATCGCGAAGCGTGTTACTGAGAACGAAGTGAACAGTAACATTTATTCTCCGGATAGCAGTCTTTCATTACGAAAATCGACAAGGATGATATCTTCGCCGATCTGGCGGATGCAGTCCCATGGAATGGAATATTCATTTTCTTTGGAAAAACACCAGCAAAATTTCCCGGGTTCTGGCATGATCAGGGATTTCAGGCGTGCGGTTTCACAGCAGAATTCCACATCAAGAGGGCAGCCAAGACTACGGCAGGTATGGATATTGATCACTTCTTTTTGTTTCAGCTCACAGATGCGCATAAATTCATCACCTGGTATGATTTTATGGAAAATCTGTAAAATTTATGCAAGTCCGATTATTGACACATTATATGCATTTATTTTATAATAAAAACGAATTTAGTAATGATTTACTGATCCGGAAAGGGGGAGAGTTCCGTGAGATGTCCGTTCTGTAACCAGGATAATACAAGGGTTGTAGATTCCAGACCTGTAGAGGATACCAATTCCATTCGCCGCCGCCGTCTCTGTGATGCCTGCGGAAAGCGTTTTACAACTTATGAGAAGGTGGAAACGATTCCACTGACTGTGATCAAGAAGGACCAGAACCGGGAAAGCTATAAACGTTCCAAAATTCAGGATGGTGTTCTTCGTGCCTGTTATAAGCGCCCTATTCCCATTGAGAGAGTGGAAGAGATGATCGATTCCATAGAAGGAGATATTTTCCGGTCAGAAGACCGTGAGATCAGCAGTACCAAGATCGGAGAGATCGTTATGGAACATCTGAAGGATCTGGATGCGGTAGCGTATGTACGCTTTGCGTCTGTATACAGAGAGTTTAAAGATGTCAGTACCTTTATGGATGAGCTGAAGAAACTGATCAATTAAGAGATTAAATGAACAGACCGCAAGTACAGGAAATTCCAGGCCGATTGTCAAAAGACAGTCGGCCTTTTTTGAAACATGAATGTTTGATTTTTCAAAGATCGTAAAAGTGGATATAAAAAACAGGAACCGCCTGGGAAAAATCCTCTGCGGTCCCTGCTATAAATATACGTTAATGATTCAGAAAACTTAATTAAACAATACCCTGAGCTTTCATAGCATCAACAACTTTTTCGAAGCCGGCGATGTTTGCACCTACAACATAGTTGTCTTCCATACCGTAACGCTTAGCAGCGTCATCAGCTTTGTGGAAAATATCGATCATGATGTTGTGGAGCTTCTCATCAACCTCTTCTCTTGTCCAGGAAAGTCTCATGGAGTTCTGGCTCATCTCCAGCGCGGATGTGGCAACACCGCCAGCGTTTGCGGCTTTACCAGGCATGAAGAGAACACCGTTCTCCTGAAGGTATGTTGTTGCATCAAGAGTAGTAGGCATGTTTGCACCTTCAACGACGTATTTGCAGCCATTTGCAACCAGTGTTTTAGCTCCGTCAAGGCCAAGTTCGTTCTGAGTAGCACATGGAAGGTAAATATCACATTTGATGTTCCAGATGCCAAGTCCCTCTGTGTAGGTAGCACCCTCAACACGGTCTGCATATTCTTTGATACGTCCACGTTTTACTTCTTTGATATCCTTTACGACGTCAAGGTTGATTCCGTTCGGATCGTAGATGTATCCGTTGGAGTCGTTCATTGCAACAACCTTGGCACCAAGCTGAGTAGCCTTTTCAACAGCATAGATAGCTACATTACCGGAACCTGTTACAACGATTGTTTTTCCTTCTACGGAATCATTGTGAGCTTTGGCGATCTCGTTGAGCATGTATACAACACCGTAACCGGTAGCCTCTGTACGGATCAGGGAACCTCCGAAGGAAAGACCCTTTCCTGTAAGGACACCCTCATAAAGGCCACGGATTCTCTTGTACTGTCCAAAGAGATAACCGATCTCACGTCCGCCGACACCGATATCACCGGCCGGAACATCTGTATCTGCGCCGATATATTTGCAAAGCTCGGTCATAAAGCTCTGGCAGAATGCCATAACCTCTCTGTCAGATTTACCCTTAGGATCGAAGTTGGAGCCACCTTTTCCACCGCCGATCGGAAGGCCTGTAAGAGAGTTTTTGAAAATCTGCTCAAAACCAAGGAATTTCAGGATACCCTGATTTACAGAAGGATGGAATCTTAAACCACCTTTGTATGGTCCGATGGCGCTGTTGAACTGAACGCGATATCCTTTGTTAACCTGTACAGTTCCGTTGTCATCGATCCACGGTACTTTGAAGGAGATGATTCTCTCTGGCTCTACAAGACGCTCAAGGATGGAAAGTTTACGATATTCTTCCTCATTTTTGTCAATTACAACTTTAAGGGAATCGAGAACTTCCTTAACTGCCTGATGGAATTCTGGCTCGCCAGGATTCTGTGCTACAACTCTTTCATAAACTTCTTCTGTGTAAGACATAGTTGTTTCCTCCTCATCACATATTAAATTGCGTTGAAAACTAAATTCGAGTGCTATTATACATTAACATGCTAAAAAAGGGAAGTGCTAAGTTTATTTTTTTTAAATTTTTATTTCTTGCGTTGAAAGCCTAAATGTGAGATGATATAGAATAAATATTTTTGACTATGAAATTAAAATGGTTAAATAATAGTGAAAATTAGAAGAGGAGTGGTTTTTATGAGAACATTCGGGAAATCATCAAAGCTTGACAACGTGCTGTACGATGTGCGCGGACCGGTTGTGGATGAAGCTGCCAGAATGGAAGAAGATGGAATGGAGATTCTGAAGCTGAATATTGGTAATCCGTATCCGTTTGGGTTTTCAGCACCTCAGGAAGTGATCCTGGATATGCTGAGTAATGTCCGTACTTCCCAGGGATATTCTGACTCCAAGGGCATTTTTTCTGCAAGAAAAGCGATCATGCAGTATGCACAGCTTCGCGGGATCCCGGGAGTTACCATTAATGATATTTATACGGGAAATGGTGTCAGTGAACTGATCAACCTTTGTATGCAGGCGTTGCTTGATAACGGGGATGAGATCCTGATCCCGGCTCCGGATTATCCGCTGTGGACAGCTACTGCAACACTGGCAGGCGGAAATGTAGTTCATTATATCTGTGACGAACAGTCTGACTGGTATCCGGATATTGAGGATATCAAGAGCAAGATCACACCAAGGACCAAGGCGATCGTTATCATCAATCCCAATAACCCTACAGGTGCAGTATATCCGAAGGAGATCCTGGAACAGATTGCAGACATTGCAAGAGAAAATGAGCTGATCATCTTTTCTGATGAGATATATGACCGTCTTGTTATGGATGGATATAAACATACTTCTATTGCATCCCTTGCACCTGATGTGTTCTGTGTAACGTTTTCAGGATTGTCCAAGTCTCATATGATCGCAGGTTTCCGCATCGGATGGATGATCTTAAGTGGTGCAAAAAGTAAGGCAAAGGGTTATATAGAGGGAATCAATATGCTCTCGTCCATGCGTCTCTGTTCAAATGTTCCGGCACAGTCCATTGTACAGACCGCACTTGGCGGATATCAGAGTGTCAATGAATATATTCAGCCGGGCGGACGTGTTTATGAGCAGAGAGACTTTATTTACAAGGCACTGAATGATATTCCGGGAATTTCCGTTGTAAAACCACATGCGGCATTTTATATATTCCCGAAGATCGATACTGAGAAATTTAATATTTTCAATGATGAACAGTTTGCTTTGGATTTTCTTCATGAGAAACAGGTGCTTGTTGTTCCGGGCAAGGGCTTCAACTGGAATCAGCCGGATCACTTCCGCATTGTTTATCTGCCGGATATACGCCAGCTTGACAAGGCAATGAAGAAGATGAAAGAGTTTTTTGCTACATATAAGCAGGTCTGATCGCAGATAGATAAGAGGAGGTTTGCGATCCACATTCGCTGCCGGTTCATAACCGATAAACTGTAAAGCAGGTATTCGGTTATATTTTCGGCATAGACCGGAACAGAAAAAAATGTTATAATATATCTGAAATATCCCGGCCAGCTATGCCGGGATATACAAATAAGACCAAAATTGCTTGAGAGGGGAATGAGGAGGGACCGTTATCGAACAGCAATAAAACAGAAATCGAAAGGGGAAATAACTGATGAGCAAATTCAACATGAAAGTGACACCTGAGATTGAGAAACTTACCCAGATCTGTCGTGAGAATGACAAACTGGATCTGTCTTTATATGGCAAATACGATGTCAAGCGAGGCTTGCGTGACCTGAATGGAAAGGGTGTCCTTGCAGGACTGACCCAGGTTTCCAATGTTCAGGCAACAAAGATTGTGGATGGAAAAGAGGTTCCCTGTGCAGGTAAGCTTTCTTATCGTGGGTATGATATTAAGGATCTGACAAATGGATTTATCAATGACCGGCGCTTCGGCTTTGAGGAAGTAACCTATCTGCTTCTTTTCGGAAAGCTTCCGAATCAGGAAGAGCTGAATGAGTTCTCCGGGATTCTTGCGAATCAGCGTATGCTGCCGCGGAATTTTGTAAGGGATGTCATTATGAAGGCACCGTCCAGAGATATTATGAACGCTCTGTCAAGAAGCGTGCTGACGCTTTATTCCTATGATAAAGACCCGGATAATATTGAACTGGAGAATGTGCTCCGTCAGTGTATCAACCTGATCAGCGTTTTCCCATTGTTATCTGTTTATGCATATCAGGCCTATAACCACTATGAGAAAGGAAAGAGTCTTTATATCCATCAGCCTAAAAAGGAGCTTTCCACAGCTGAAAATATCCTGCGTCTGTTAAGACCAGATAAGAAGTATACGGCATTGGAGGCAGAGATCCTTGATATTGCTCTGATCCTTCATATGGAGCATGGTGGTGGTAATAACTCTACCTTTACTACACATGTGGTTTCCTCTTCCGGGACAGATACGTATTCTGCGATCGCGGCAGCACTGGGCTCTTTGAAAGGCCCGAAACACGGCGGTGCCAACATCAAAGTCGTAAAAATGTTTAACGATATGCGTAAACATGTACATGACTACAGTGATGAAGAGGAAATCAGTGCATATCTTAAGAAGCTTCTTCATAAAGAGGCTTTTGATAAGCGTGGACTGATCTATGGTATGGGACATGCGATCTATTCTGTTTCCGATCCACGTGCAGAAGTCTTTAAAGGCTATGTAGAACAGCTTGCAAGAGAAAAGGGCAGAATGAAGGATTATCAGCTGTATGCTACAGTAGAGCGTCTTGCACCAAAGGTTATTGCAGAGGAACGTAAGATCTATAAGGGCGTCAGTGCCAATGTGGATTTTTACAGCGGATTTGTTTACAGCATGCTGGATCTGCCTCTGGAGCTTTATACACCGATGTTTGCCATTGCACGTATTGTAGGCTGGAGCGCACATCGTATGGAAGAGCTTATCAATGTGGATAAGATTATCCGTCCTGCATATAAGAATGTCCTTCCGGAAGCAGAGTATGTTCCTCTTTGCGAGCGATAGGAAAGGACTGAGGTGGAATAGATGTTCAGATGCTTTTTTCCGGATGAATATCTGGATTCTGCGTATGGTATCGATTATGAGAAGCTTTACAGAGAAGGATACAGAGGGCTTCTCTTTGATATCGATAATACTATTGTTCCCCACGGGGCACCGGCGGATGCCCGGGCAAAGAAACTGTTTGAAAAGCTAAGGGCTATCGGGTTTCGATACTGTTTTGTATCCAATAACCAGAAACCTCGTGTAGAACCCTTTGCCAAAGCAGTAGAGGGGGATTTTATAGAAAATGCCCATAAACCGGCTGGAAAAAATTATAAGAAAGCCTGCCAGGTGATTGGAATCGATCTTGACAGGACGATCTTTATAGGAGATCAGCTGTTTACGGATATTTATGGAGCAAAGAGGGCGGGGATCCGGACGATCCTTGTGAAACCGATTCATCCAAAAGAGGAGATCCAGATCGTGCTGAAGCGATATCTGGAAAAAATAGTATTACATTTTTACCAAAAAGAGGAGGGAAAGAATTCATGAACCATATTGTAATCATCGGCTTTATGGGTTCAGGAAAGACACGAGTTGGAAAGAGACTGGCGAAGGACCTGGGGCTTCCGTTTATTGACGTGGACAGACTGATCGTGAAAAAAATGAACATGTCAGTAAAGGAGGTATTTGAACGCTTTGGAGAAGCATTTTATCGTGCGTTGGAGACTATGGCAGTCAAGGAACTGTCCACAGACAGTGAACGCAAGGTGATCTCTGTAAGTGCGGGATTGCCTCTTCAGGAGCAGAACCAGAAATATCTCCAGAGTATGGGAACGATCATCTATCTGAAAGGTTCTGCTGCAACGTTGATCAAACGTCTGGAAGGAAGCAACAATCCTACACTGGAAGGAACTGAGAATAAAGAAGAGAAGATCAAGAAACTTCTGAAACAGAGAGATCCGGTTTATGAGAAGTTTGCGGACATTAAAGTTGTCACAGGAGTGAAGCCTTTTGATGAGCTGATCGCAGAAATTGAAGAAAAATTGAAGGCTTAAACAAAAAAACAGTTGAAAAATGGCAAAAGGTATTATAGAATAATCCATAGCGAAAAAGAACCGCATATATTAAGGAGGAAATATTTATGATTTCAGCAGGTGATTTCAAAAATGGTATCACACTTGAAATTGATGGAAACGTATGTCAGATCGTTGAATTCCAGCATGTAAAACCAGGAAAAGGCGCAGCCTTTGTAAGAACAAAATACAAGAACGTTATCACAGGCTCTGTATTAGAGAAATCCTTCCGTCCTACAGAGAAATTCCCGGCAGCACGTATTGAGCGTGTAGATATGCAGTATCTGTATCAGGATGGTGGTTTATATTACTTCATGAATACAGAGACATATGATCAGGTTGGTCTTACAGAGGATCAGGTTGGCGATTCTCTGAAATTCGTTAAGGATAATGAGATGGTTAAGGTTTGCTCTCATAACGGCGAGGTATTCGCAATCGAGCCGCCTCTTTTTGTAGAGCTTGAGGTTATTGAGACAGAGCCAGGATTTGCAGGAAATACAGCACAGGGTGCTACCAAACCGGCAACTGTTGAGACAGGTGCACAGGTTCAGGTTCCTCTGTTCGTAAACCAGGGCGACAAACTGAAGATCGATACAAGAACAGGTGAGTATCTCTCACGTGTATAATGCAACAAAAAAACCCGCGTAAGCGGGTTTTTTTGTGTCATAAAATAGAAAGATCATTTTTTTAACTGCTTCAGATATTGGCTGGGAGACATCCCCTCATGAGCTTTAAACACCCGGCTGAAGTAAAAGGCATCAGAAAAGCCTATCATTTCTGCGACATCCTTGGTAAGAATATCAGGGTTGTTTTGTAATAATGTCTTAGCCATTTTCAGGCGAAGTTCACTGATATATTTACTGGGAGAGATACCGAATTCTGATTTGAAAAGTGTGGAAATATATTTCTCATTATAGCCAAAAATATCCTGAAAAGATTTCGTGGTGATCTGTTGGGTAAAATTTCTGTCCAGATAATTGCGCACCTGACGGGCCAGAGAAGGAAGTTCTTCTCCGAAAGCAGGATTTTGGAAACCGCAGATTTTGGAAGCTTCGTATTGAAGTTCCCGTTCCAGTTCATCATAGGAATGGCTGGTAGAAACAATCTCAGATACATCCGGATAAATGATATCTTTGTGACTGTTCTGGATCACGGCGGAGAAGAAATATCTCAGGTTGGCAGTTAGCTGGAACTGGGAAAGTTCTTTCTGATCCTGCATGATGATCAGAGAATGGATCATATGGTACAGGCTTTCCTGGTCAGAAAGAGCGGTGATCCCTGCACAAAGCTGCTGGACATCCGGAGAAACGATCATCTTTTGGTTAGATAAAATACTACATGTCTGTAAAGAGCTGGATCCGAATCCGTTTTTGAACAATGCAAAAAGATAAGTGTCTTTAATAATGTCAGAAACAGATCCGGAATCTGGTGATCGCGGTGACAGTACTGTGTTGATCCATGATTCCGGATGCTGGGCTGACAGATCAAGGCTGCTATGGATCTTGCCAGCAAGTCCTTCTATATCCGGATGCCTGGAAGATGGGTAAGTGACGGCATATACCTGTTCGTTAAAATGTCTTCCATGAAGAAGAATGAGGGAAACTTGAAATTCATTTTCCAGCGTGGTCATATATTCAGGAGAAATCGGTGCAAAATCCGAATCAGAAATGGTCTCGCTGTATATACTGGGACGCAGTGGCCCCTGAAAAACAAAAATAAAAGAACAGGATGTACTGTCCATAAAATCAGGGGCAGGTTCCACAGGATTATTGCTGCGCAGGGCACATTGCAGATATTCTTTCTGAAGCAGATGTATCTTTGCTTTTTGCTGTTCCAGGCAGGAATGCAGGATATCCTCCAATGTTTTAGGCACAATAGGCTTGAGAAGATAATCAGAAACACCGAGATGGATTGCTTTTCTGGCATATTCGAAATCAGCATATCCGGTAAGAATCACAAAACGGGTGTGAAAATGAGCTTTCTGTACTTCCTCGATCATATCAAGACCATTCATTACAGGCATGGTAATATCCGTAAATACCAGTTCAGGCTCCAGCTCCAGGATATTCTGAAGTCCATCTCTGCCATTTTTGCAGATGCCAAGAACCTCAAAGTCAGTATAATTTTTTGTGATGAGAAGAGAAAGTCCTCTGGCAAGTGCTGGTTCATCTTCAACAATAAGTACGCGTATCATAAATCCTCCTTTGCAGATCAGCAAAATTTTACATATGTTTTGACCGAAACTGCGGAGCAGTTATTCGGTTTGTATCATAGGGAATTCCGGCTGAAGGATTTTTCTGGTTTTAACGGGCCGCCAATAGTTACGGTGGTCTGTTCATTTTCATTTCCGGAAACATGGAAATATTCTTCACCGTGATAGTAGATATGAAGGCGGAGAATGGTATTTTCCAGACCATATCCTTGATGTCGGAAAATGGACTCGTGATCCATATCCTGATTTCCGGTAAAAGTAAAGCCGGCAATCTTGCGGCGTAAATTGGAAAGCTTTTCTTTCTGGAAAGGCGCTCCGTTATTGGCAATGGAAAGATACCATCTGTTTTTGTCGTGGTGAGAACGGATCTGTATTTTCCATGGGGGAAGGATTTCCGTGCCGGCCTGATGAAAACCATGCTGAAAGCAATTCTCAATCAGAGGCTGGAGAATCAGCTTCGGGACAGTGATATCGTTTAGGGAATCATCCAGCTGCCATTCATACTTCAGATCATCTTCGTAGCGGATCTTCATAATATAGAGATAATGTCTCGCATTGTCGATCTCCTGGGACAGAAGAACAGACTGCCCTGTATAGGAAAGGGAGTAGCGGAGAAGCTGAGACAATTCTGTGCACATATCGGAGACATCCGTATTTCCGGAGGCTAACCCGGTCATTCCTATAACAGAAAGGGTATTATAAAGAAAATGCGGGTTCAGCTGCGCTTCCATAGCATCATAATGGGCAATCAATGTTCGGTGCCGTTCTTCTGTAAGACGCTGGTTCTGGTCATAAATTTCAGAAAGATATCCCTGGATCGCATTGGTGAGAAAGATGATTTCATTGTCGACGCTTCCGGGGAGAGCAGGAATATTTTCACCTGGTTCGAGCCTGATCAGCTTATCCGTTAGCTGACGGAGCGGCTGTGTAAGATTTTGTGTCAGACCCATAAGGAAGGCGGACATAACTGCAAACATAATTACAAAAAGCAAGGTGCTGATCATAAGAAGCCGTTTTATGGACGCGGCAAATATGGATGAGTTTTCGCTGAGGATCACAGTCCATCCGGTCTGCGGAGAAAGATGATAGCTGGAAACAGATAGATTTCCATTGGAAAAGCTCCCGCTGTCAGGAGAAGCCTGAGCAGCAGTGTGCCAGCTGTCCAGAAAAGTCCTGCGATCCATTGAAGTTCCGCTTGTATAGACAAGGTTATGATTGCCGTCCAGAATGGTGATATCATAATCTTCCGGAGTGTCAAAGTCAGAAAGGAGCTGACTGGTCAGGGTATCCATATCAAAATCGGCAACGAGAAGTCCATATTGATGATAAATATCACGCATGGAACGTACAACCGAAATTACGGTACGATTGTATCCCCAGTAATCCTTATGGGGCGGGATATAGAAAAAATAGTTAATGTTATCCATAACACTGGTAAGATTGGCGTTATTTTCCAGAACGGATTTTTCTGTGTAGCGGGTACCGTTTGGGGAAAAAATCCCCAGGTGATCGTAATATTTGCTTACGTAGTTAAGAGAGATATCCAGATCTGAAGATATCAAAGCAGTACGAAACCGGTCCTGAAAAGCGAATCTTGCTGTAATATGGGTAGGCAGGTAATTGTTTTCTCCCTCTGGAATATTTCTGGCGGTATCAAGAAGCGTGGTATTTAACTGTAATTCTTTCAGAGTGTTATCAGCATCGTTCAGGAATGTGTCCAGATTAGTCTGTATCATGGCTGCGCTGCCACTTAAGGTACTGCGCATATTTTCGCGCAGAGAGTTTGCTGAATAATAATAGAAAAACAATGAAAATCCGGCAAGCAGCAGAGAGTTCAGTATGATACAGGATATAAAGAGCTTTTTCTGAAAAGGAAATTCATGAAATTTCATAGTCGGACCTCCGGGAAAGTGTTGTATCTATTTTATATGAAGTGCGTGAAAGAAACAAGTAAGATTGTGCAAATAGATGAATTAATGTAAAGATGGAAAAAAGTACATGTTGAATTAAACAAATATCCATGGTATTTCTGAAAATGTATTTGTATAATGTGAACATATTAAGAACGAAAGAAAAAGTTATACAAAGGGAGGATTTGTACAATGAAGAAAAAAATGTTTGCAGCACTTATGGCAGCGTGCATGACAGTATCCGTATTCGGAAGCGTGGCAACAGTCAGCGCAGCAGATGGAGTGACACTGACACTTTACGGAAATGCAGATGACCTTGCAAAACCGTATATGCAGAAGATCATTTCTCTGTGGGAAGAGTCATCCGGAAACAAGATCGATCAGCAGGGTCTTGATACAGACAATGCAGAGACTATCGCGCTGACAAAATTTACAACAGGTGATATCCCGGATCTTTATATTCATTTTGGAAACAGCAATCTGAAAAACTTCAATCCGGAAGAGAATTTTGTAGACTGGTCAGATGCTGACTGGGTGTCCGATATTCAGGATTCTGTTCTTCCTCAGGCAACTTATAATGATAAAGTGATCGGACTTCCGTTCTGGGAAGCATCTAATTCAGGCTGTTTCTATAACACAAAGATCTTTGAGGAGCTGGGAATCAAGCAGCCGACGACACAGGAAGAATTCAATGCAGCTTGTGATACTCTTCTGGAGAATGGTGTGCAGCCGATCTACCTTGCGGCAGCAGATGCATGGCCGATCCTCTACCAGTTCGCACTGGATCCGGTACTTGAGGAGCATCCGGAATATATCGAGAAGCTGAATGCAGGAGAAATGTCCTATGCAGATATCCCGGAATTCACAGATATGTGTACCTGGTTTAAAGAAGCGGCAGATAAAGGATACTTTGGAAAGAACTTTGCATCTGATACATGGGATTATACAAGTGAGGTTCTCGGAACCGGTGAAGCAGCAATGCTCTTTTGCTGGGATACCTGGTTTGATACAGATTATGACAGTGAATCCTACGATTATGTAGGCGATGATTTTGGAATCATGCCGGTATTTATGGGAACCTGTGATGAAGGAACTTATGAGGGTGGTAACGTAAACCTGATGCTTGTAAATAAAAATGGTGATAATGTAGAGGCTGCCAGTGATTTCGTAAACTTTATGGCAGATCCTGAGAATTATAATCAGGCATTTGATGGTGTTTCTACAGCAGCAGTTTTCAAACAGGAGACAACCAATGTGAATTCTTCTCAGTATGACGGAAATAAAGACAGCGTAGATAAGCTGATTCGTGCATCTTCCGCCCAGCCTAAGATCGTAGGATTCAACCAGCAGGAAGGTGGTAAAGCACTGCTTCAGCTTATGAATGGAGACATTAGTGTAGAAGAATGTGTGAAGCTGATCGATGACGACAGAGTAGCAACACTTGAATCTTTTGCCCAGTAAATAAACATCCGTTTTAAAGATGGTTTCAGGTTTGGGGATAAAACTTCAAACCTGAAACTGTTTAAGGAGGAAATTATGAATCGAAAAAAAATATATCCACTGTACCTGGCACTGATCCCGGCTGTGGTATTTTTTATCTTTTTTATTGTACCATCCACAGTTGGATATTATTATGCATTTACAAACTGGAGTGCAGCCAGAACAACGAATCTGAAATTTGTAGGATTTGACAATATCATGTCTGTTCTCAGTAGTACAAAAGTTCCGGTGGCTTTTGTAAATACGCTGATCTATGCAGGCGTAAAAACTGTTACCGTAACACTTCTGGGCTTTGTTTTTGCTTATATTCTCAACCGTGAGATCAAAACCCGTACTGCTCTGAGAACGGTTTATTTTATTCCGTCCATTTTTTCCTGCCTTGTTGTAGGACTTATTTTCAGCGCTGTATTCCAGACTCGCCATGGTACCATCAACAATATCCTGAATCTTATGGGAATTGCAAATATACAGTGGTTAGGACAGAGAGGAACTGCTGTTTTTGCTATTTGTGTAGCTGAGGTATGGAGAAACGTAGGTTATGCGATCATCATCACATTGGCAGGCCTTCAGTCAGTATCTTCGGATTACCTGGAAGCAGGTAAGCTTGACGGAGCATCTGAGTGGCAGCTTTTCCGCCATATCACATTGCCGCTGATCATGCCTACCGTAAATGTAAACATCCTGTTCAGCCTGATCTATGGCCTTAAAATGTTCGACCTGATCTATGTTATGACAGGCGGCGGCCCCGGAAATGCAACGGAGAGCTTTGGTACTTTGATGATGAATGAAATGTCAGCAGGACGTTATGCGCAGTCTGTAGCTGTCAACCTTGTATTTACAGTGCTTTTGGTGATCGTTTCAGTTGTTTATCAGAAGTTTTCATCAAGATGGGAGACGGTGTTATAGTATGAATAAGAAAAAAACTAGAATCAATCTGCTGCTGGAGATCATACTCTGGCTTGTGAGTATCGTGACGATTTATCCGATGCTGATGGTGCTTCTCACTTCCTTTAAGAACAAAGGAGAAGCTGCTTATATGAATATCAGTCTGCCCAGTGAGTGGCATCCGGAAAATTATATAGCAGTTCTGGAAAAAGATTTTATGCGCTCACTTGGGAACAGTGTGTTCATTACATTTATATCTGTGGCGCTGATCGTTTCTCTTTCTGCATTTTTAAGTTTTATTATTGTAAGAAGAGATACAAAAGGATGCAGGATCGGATATAAGATCATTACGCTTGGAATTATTGCACCCTTTGCAGCACTTCCTACTATTCAGCTGATGCAGAAAATGGGGATTTACGGATCGAGAATTGGTCTCTGTTTTGTGTATTCTTCTCTGTATATGCCATTTACAACGATGATGTTCAGTGGATTTATCAAAGGAATCCCGAAAGAGTTGGACGAGGCAGCGGTTATGGATGGAGCAGTGGGTGGAAGGCTTTTCTGCACAGTGATCCTGCCACTTTTGAAGCCGGTCCTTGCGACAACAGGTGTTCTGAATTTTATGTGGGTATGGAATGAACTTCAGATTCCGATGTACCTTCTGAATTCTTCATCCAAATGGACATTACCTCTTTCTGTATACAATTTTTACGGACAGTTCAGCAGAAGCTGGAATCTTGTATGTGCCGATGTTGTACTGGTTTCCCTGCCGGTGATCCTGGTATACATTTTTGCACAGAAGTGGGTGATCGCAGGTATGACAGCCGGTGCAGTAAAAGGCTGATCTGTTAGGAAATTATATTCCAGACTGCACAGGTAACGAAAAAACTGTACAGTCTGGACTTTTTTTGAAATATCCTTGACACGAAAAATCATTCTGGTATAATTAAACCCAGTCAAAAAACTGACTAAGAAGTTCGTCTGTCCACCAGAGATGACCGGAAATGATCCGCCCATAGAAGTCTTTTAAGGGCTTGTACTGGTTTCGACGGGGGCTTTGAAGTTAGGGAAGCCATCCGCAGACTCCTGGACTGCGTACCAACCGGGAACTAAATATAAACGCAGACGAAAAGTTAGCGTTAGCAGCCTAAGCTGCTCGTCAGCCCCGTTGCACTCACACATCGGGAATCTGGCGTCGACCATGTGAGAAACCTTGCCGGGTAAGCTTTGCCCCGGTAGATGTATCATGAAGCTACTGAAGCAGTAAGCCTGTCGGTGGGCGTACTGCTGAGGGAATGTTAAATCAGCGACTGTGATGGGAGATGCCTTAAGGGATAGGCTTTCGGACAGGGGTTCGATTCCCCTCAGGTCCATTTATGGAACGTCCCGGAAAGACAGCATTTATGCGGCTTTCCGGGAATTTTTTTTACTTTCGTTATTACTCGTGGATATCAGGAAATTCTTCGCAGATACAGAAAGCGATGGTGATAGAATGAAAAAAACTCTGCTTAACAGAAAAAAGCAGAATAAGAAATCTGATTATTATGATTATAATCTGGTAGCTGTTATTGTACTGCTGGTGTGCTTTGGACTGGTCATGCTTTATAGCACCAGTTCATATATGGCAGAAGTGAATTATGGCAACGATATGTTTTATTTTAAGAAACAGGCACTGATCAGTTCGGCATGTCTGATCGGAGCATTGTTTATTTCAAAAATACTGGATTATCATATCCTTCTTCCTCTTACAACTGCGCTGTATGTGGCTTCACTGATCCTTATGGGACTTGTGCGGACTCCGCTGGGACATTCCTCTCATGGTGCTACCAGATGGCTGTATATCGGACCGATCAACTTTCAGCCTGCCGAGCTGGCAAAGATCGCGGTTATTATCATGATGGCTTACATGATCGGAAAAATGGGACGAAAGGTGAAGACTTTAAAGAGCTGTATGATCCTGGGACTTCCGGGGGCAGGACTTGCGCTTGCGGCTTATATACTTACGGATAATCTGAGTACAGCCATGATCATTCTGGGAATAACAGTTGGAATGGTATTTGTGGCACATCCGGATATGCGTCCGTTTATTGTTGTGGCAGTGGCAGGAGTGATCCTTATTGTGATCGGAGTACTTTTCCTGGTTGTGACGACCAAGGACAGTGACAGCTTCCGTGTTATGCGAGTGCTTGTATGGCTTCAGCCGGAGAAGTATTCGGATGAAGGCGGTTATCAGACGCTGCAGGCATTGTATGCCATCGGATCCGGAGGGCTTTTCGGCCGCGGGCTTGGAAATAGTATCCAGAAGCTTGGAAGTGTTCCGGAAGCACAAAATGATATGATCTTTTCTATTATCTGTGAGGAGCTTGGAATTTTCGGAGGGATTTTTGTACTGATCCTGTTCGGATATCTTTTGTACAGGTTGTTTTTTATTGCGCAGAATGCACCGGATCTGTTTGGTTCACTGATTGTTACCGGGATTTTTATACATATTGCGCTGCAGGTGATCCTTAACATTGCCGTTGTACTGAATCTGATGCCCAATACAGGTGTCACATTGCCCTTTATCAGTTACGGAGGAACATCCATTTTGTTCCTGATGCTGGAGATGGCAATAGCTCTCAGTGTGGCTCGTCAGATAAAATTTCAAGAGTAAAATAGTTTTAAAATCAAAATATTTTTGCTCTGGAGCCATTTTTTGAGAAAATCCTCTTGACAACTGTTTTTGCAGACTATATACTTTGCTCAAAAAGAGGAAACAGATTCGATCTGTAATGATTAAAGGAGAAAAAGACATGTTAGAAAAAATGAAAGAAATGCTTGCAGAGCAGTTAAATTGTGAGGCATCTACAATCACACCGGAGACATCTTTCAAGGATGATCTTGGAGCAGATTCTCTTGATCTGTTTGAGCTGGTTATGGCTCTTGAGGATGAGTACAATGTTGAGATCCCGGCAGAGGAGCTTACAGATCTGAACACGGTTGGAGATGTGATCGATTATCTTAAGAACAAAGGCGTAGAAGCATAAACAGGAATTAATGATCCTCTGAGACGACAGTGTCTCAGGGGATTTTTTCTGTATACATGAAGATACAGGAGCGGTATGGCAGGGGATTCCGCCGGAAAACCTATGGACATTTTGAAGGATTTGGGTATATAATAGCACCTATAAAGAGAAACAACAAAAACGAGGAGAAAAGAAATGACAAAGATCAGAACAAGATTTGCACCGAGCCCTACAGGAAGAATGCATGTGGGTAATTTAAGAACAGCTCTTTATGCTTATTTGATCACAAAACATGAAGGCGGAGATTTTATCCTCCGTATTGAAGATACAGACCAGGAACGTTATGTGGAGGGAGCTGTAGATATCATCTACCGTACTCTTGAGAAAACAGGACTTCTTCATGATGAGGGACCGGACAAAGATGGTGGATTTGGTCCGTATGTACAGAGTGAGCGTCAGGCAACAGGCATGTATTTGAAATATGCCAAACAGCTTATTGAGCAGGGAGATGCATATTACTGTTTCTGCGGTAAGGAAGAACTGGAAAGCATGAAACGTACTGTTGCAGGTAAGGAGATCTCTATTTATGACAAGAGATGTCTCCATCTTTCCAAGGAAGAAGTTCAGCGCCGTCTGGATGCAGGTGAGCCACATGTTATCCGCTTTAATATGCCAACAGAGGGAACAACCACATTTCATGATGTTATTTACGGAGATATCACTGTTAACAATGAGGAGATGGAGGATCTGATCCTGATCAAATCTGACGGTTATCCGACCTACAACTTCGCAAACGTAATTGATGATCACCTTATGGGAATCACACATGTTGTAAGAGGTAACGAATACCTTTCCTCTTCACCGAAATATAATCGTATTTATGAGGCGTTCGGATGGGAAATCCCGACCTATGTTCATTGTCCGTTGATCACAGACGAAACACATCAGAAGCTTTCAAAGAGATGTGGACATTCTTCCTATGAAGATCTGATCGATCAGGGATTTGTGACAGAGGCAGTGATCAACTATGTTGCACTCCTTGGATGGAGCCCGGCAGACAACCGTGAGATCTTTTCTCTTCCGGAGCTTGTGGAGACGTTTGATTATCATCATATCAACAAATCACCGGCAGTTTTTGATATTGCCAAGCTGAAATGGATGAATGGTGAGTATATCAAGAAGATGGATCAGGAGGCATTCTATGAGAGAGCACTTCCGTATCTGAAAGAAGTTCTGAAAAAAGACTTTGATTTTAAGAAGATCGCAGGAATGGTTCAGACCAGAATTGAAGTATTCCCGGATATTCCGGAGCTTGTAGATTTCTTTGAGGCAGTTCCGGAGTATGACAGTGCGATGTATTGCCACAAAAAAATGAAGACAACAGAGGAAACTTCTCTTGCAGTTCTCAAAGAAGTGCTTCCGGTACTGGAAGCACAGGAGGAGTATACCAATGATCCGCTGTATGCATCTTTAAGTGCCTTTGTAAAGGAGCACGGATATAAGAATGGTTATGTTATGTGGCCGCTTCGTACAGCAGTATCCGGCAAGCAGATGACACCGGCCGGTGCAACAGAGATCATGGAGATTATTGGCAAGGAAGAGACACTGAAACGTGTACATGCAGCAATCGAAAAGCTTGAAAATAAATAAGTGTGTGATTGATAATCCAGTTATGAAACGAAATCCATCTCAGAAAAGGGCGATCGCCCACCTGTCAGGACCTATGATGGTTCTGGCAGGCCCCGGTTCGGGGAAAACTTCCGTCATAGTAGAAAGAACAGCACATATGATCCAGGAAGGGAAGATACCGGCTTCCTCTGTTCTTGTTGTGACTTTTTCCAGGGCAGCAGCAGTGGAAATGAAAGAACGGTTTCTGAAATTTACCGGTGTTCAGCGAACCGGCGTTACTTTCGGGACTTTTCACGGAGTGTTTTACGGGATCCTCAAACAGGCTTATGGTCTGAATGGAGGAAATATCCTGTCCGAAGAAGAAAAATATGCGATCTTAAGAGAATTGGTGGTAAATTGTGCTGCGGAACAGTCCCAGGAAGGGGATTTTGTGGAAGATATTGCCAAGGAGATCAGTGTTGTAAAAGGTGGAAGGATCTCTCTGGAACATTATTATTCTTCCTGCTGCCCGGATGAAGTATTCCGACAGATCTTTCAGGGATATCGAAAAGTCCTGAATGAAAGAAGAAAACTTGACTTTGATGATATGCTGTTAAGCTGTTACGAACTTCTGAAAAAGCGAAAAGATATCCTGTCTGCATGGCAGAAGAAGTTTCACTATATTCTGGTGGATGAGTTTCAGGATATCAATCATCTTCAGTATGATATCGTGAAGATGCTGGCAGCACCGGAGAACAATCTGTTTGTGGTGGGAGACGATGATCAGTCTATCTATCATTTCCGCGGCGCTCGCCCGGAGATCATGTTGAATTTTCCGGAAGATTTTAAAAATGCGGAGACGGTGATCCTGAATATCAATTACCGGTGCAGTGGAAATATCCTGGATACAGCTATGAAGGTGATCAACTGCAATGAAAACCGTTATGCAAAAAAACTTTCCACACCAAATGAACCGGGAGAGCCGGTGCAGATAAAAGAATTCCGAAATCCCAGAGACGAATATATGGCAGTTGCAGGCCTGCTGCGGAACCGTATGGAAGAAGGGGATAATATTGAAGATACAGCGCTGCTTTTCAGGACTAATCAGGAAACCGAAGGACTGGTCGCCGCGTTGATGGAGTATGGGGTTCCTTTTACTATGAAGGAAAAACTGCCCAACCTGTTCCGACATTGGATCTGCCGGAATATGATCGCTTATTTGAAGATGGCAGAAGGAGACCGGAGCCGCAGTACATTTCTGGAGATCATGAACCGGCCAAACCGATACATAGCCAGAGACGCTCTGACAGAAAAAAACATTGATTTTAAAGCACTGGGAGAGTTTTACAAAGACAAGGACTGGATGTGTGACAGGATCACAACGATGGAGACACATCTTCGGATCTTAAAGACTATGGCCCCTTATGCAGCCATTAATTTTATCCGGAACGGCATGGGATACGAAGAATACTTGCAGGAATATGCAAGGTATCGTAAAATAAAACCGGAAGAGCTTATGGAAACCCTGAACCGGATCCATGAAAGTGCCAGAGGAATGAAAACATTGGAAGAATGGCTGGCCTATATGGATGAGTATACCAGAAAGCTGGAAGAACAGGCGAAGAAACAGGATGTGAAACGGGAAGGAGTGGTGATATCCACTCTTCATGCGGTCAAAGGTCTGGAATATGACAATGTATATATCATGAATGTAAATGAAGGCAGCATGCCTTATCGGAAGGCAGTCCTGGAGGCACATCTGGAGGAAGAACGGAGGCTTTTCTACGTTGGTATGACACGGGCAAAGAAGAAACTCTGCCTGTATTATGTAAGACAGCAGTATGAGAAGGAACGGGAACCGTCCCGTTTTCTTGAGGAGGCCGGATTATGAACGGGATCATTTATTATACGAAGATCAGAGATGAATATAACAGCAAGAACATGGAGCATATGATCGGGGAAAAGCTTCTGGAAATCGGACTTGAGCGGGAATTTGGACGGAAGCTTGCTTTTGAGCCTCGGTCAAAGGGGGAACATGGGAAACCGTTTTTTACCCTGCTTCCAAGAATTCATTATAATATCACACATTCCGGAAAATATGTGATGTGTCTGTTTGCCGGAGAAGAGGTGGGCATTGATGTGCAGATCCACAAGAAGGTGAATTACGAACGGATCCTTGAAAGAATGGTACCGGCAGATATGATACGGGAAATCCTGGATGCAGATGATATGGAGAAAGCTTTTTTTACCCAGTGGGTTTTGAGAGAGGCATATATCAAATGGACCGGAGAGGGACTGTCCAGGGATCTGCGTACGATTTCCATGGACAAGGGAAATTACATAATGCTGGAACTGGAACCGGGATACAGTGGTGCGATCTGGTCCAGAGACAGCCTGGAATTACGATTTGAATACGAAGACATCATTTTGAGATAGCAAATAGAGACGATGAAATGAACAAAGAGATGAAACGCAGCTTCAGGATTTTCATTCTGAAGATCCTGGCAGTTGTTTTTGTGCTGTGCATATGTTATTTTTTATATGCATTTGTTTACCGTGCAAAAACTGAGCTGCCCACAAAAGCTGTGGTGACAAACCGAGGTGCTGCAGTGTATACACTGCGGGGACAGAAACAGATGCTTTCCCAGAAAGAGGATTTTTCTTATTTTGCCTTTGATGGGAGAGAAAAAGAGAAGGAATATGGAACATATGTCATTCCCGGGCTGAAGAATACCAGGACGCTGCTCACAGAAAAAGGTGCCACTCCTGCCATGTGTACGTCCATGACGCCTCAGGGACTGGCGGTTACAGAGGATTATGTGCTGATCAGCGCTTACTGCAGCACACAGAAACATAGTTCGGTCATCTATGTGATCGATAAGGAAAAACATAATTTTATTAAAGAAGTGATACTGCCTGGACAGCCTCATGTGGGAGGACTTGCCTATGACCCGAAGCATAAGTTATTATGGTATTCCTCCAATATCAACGGGATCGCCCAGGCAGTGAGTATAAAGATGGATACAATAGAAGCCTATGATTATGATGACAGCCATCTGCCGGTGGAGACTTTCCAGATAGTCAGTCTTTATGGGATCGTGAGAGATTCTTTTATGACCTTTTATGAGGGGTGTCTGTATGTAGGCTGCTTTGAAAAATATAACGAAAGTGTAATTGCACGATACGGAGTTGACGAAGAGGGAAAACTGATCAATACCATGGACGAGAAACTGGGCATGGATTTTGAAATGGCAGTTCCATTGGATTATTCCACCATATCGGAGCAGGTTCAGGGAATTGCTTTTTATAATGATAAGCTTTTGATCTCTCATTCTTTTGGAATTCTGCCATCCAGGCTGGTGTTTTATGAACAATCCGATAAGCGTTTGTATGTAAACGAGAATTCTGCCAGAACTTATCGTTTTCCGGAACGACTGGAACAGATCGTGGTGGAGGGTGACAGCCTTTATGTGATGTTTGAATCCTGCGCCTATGCATACCGTGCGTCCTCCGTAAATATTGTGGATCGGGTTCTGAAGCTGAATCTTTCGAAGATGGAGACCTATGACGAAGAAGAAAGCCTTTTTTTTCTGTCGGAATAAAGAAAAAACGAGAGAACATCAAAAAAGACAACAGGTACTAAATCCGGCATGTCCGCAATATATTTAAGTGTAAGAGGTGAAAACATGGACGCAAACCAGATCCAGAACCTGTTTGCCAGTAATGTCCGCCAGCTTCTGGTGGATGCAGACCTTGATTATGATAAATTATATGAGATACGTCTCCGCGTGGGAAGACCTCTGTTCCTCACTTATGATGGGGGAGAATGTTTCCTCCGGCAAAAAGATACAGAACCTTATCTGGTTACGCGGGAAGATCTTAAGGAAACACTGGAGTATGTCAGCGGCTATTCCCTGTATGCTTATGAAGATGAGATCCGCCAGGGGTTTTTGAGTGTACAGGGCGGGCACCGTGTAGGAGTTACC
This sequence comes from Ruminococcus sp. AF20-12LB, assembly GCF_003478985.1. Classification (NCBI taxonomy): domain Bacteria; kingdom Bacillati; phylum Bacillota; class Clostridia; order Eubacteriales; family Oscillospiraceae; genus Ruminococcus; species Ruminococcus sp. AF20-12LB. The sequence goes on from NZ_QUGH01000004.1 coordinate 210,587, forward strand.
GGAAAGGTGATCCTGGACGGAAATCGTATTCGTGGGATGAAATATATTTCCTGTATCAATGTCCGTCTGGCACATGAGATCCAGGGATGTGCAGAAGAAGTGCTGCCATATATCCAGACAAGAGAGCAGATCATGCATACCCTGATCGTTTCTCCGCCCAGATGTGGGAAGACCACGCTTCTTCGGGATATCATCCGGCAGATGAGTAATGGATGGGGAAATATTTCCGGTGTAACGGTAGGAGTAGTCGATGAGCGCAGTGAGCTGGCTGGATGCTATCAGGGGATCCCTCAGAATGACCTTGGAATGCGTACGGATATCCTGGACGGATGTCCGAAAGCAGAAGGGATGCAGATGCTGATCCGGTCAATGTCGCCGGTTGTGGTTGCTGTGGATGAACTTGGAAAAGAAGAAGATTTCAAGGCCGTGGAATCAGTTATCCACTGTGGATGTCGTCTGATCGCAACTGCACATGGAGCTTCCATGGAAGAGACATTATCCCAGCCGTTTTTTCGGAAATTGTGGGAAGCGCGGGTTTTCCAGAGATATATTTTTCTGGGAAAGCATGAACGTGCAGGAATCGTGGAAGGAATCTATGATGAAAATGGGAAATGCCTATGTACCGGATTGTAGGATGTATTCTGGTAGTGGCGGCAGGAGCTGGTATGGGATTTTCCGGAAGTATGAGACTTTCGGAGCAGATCCGCATACTGGAAAAACTGCTTCAGATGGTGATCTGCCTGAAAGGCGAGATCCGCTGCGGGAATGCATCACTGCCGGATGCTTTTTATGGAGCAGCAGGAAGAATGAATGGAAAATACAGAGAGTTTCTCATCAGTGCCGCGGACAGGATGAAAGCGGGGACAGGAGAAAAACTTTCACAGATATGCAGGGAATGTGCGGAAAGCGCCCTGAAAAAAAGCTGCCTTACCCATGGGGAAAAGGACGCTTTTTTTTCTTTCGGAGAATATCTGGGCTATATGGATCTGGAAATGCAGATGCGACAGCTTTCCCTGTATGAAAATAATCTGGAAGCAGAGATTTTGAAGCGGAAAGCGGAGGTTTCCGGAAAGAAAAAACTGTACCAGGGAATTGGGATTCTTGGAGGCCTGCTGCTTGCGGTCCTTCTGGTATAGCATTGTTTATCAGACAGTAGTAAGAAGGACAGGCGTTCAGAAGAAAAGGAGGGATCATTTGGAGGTCAGTATCATATTTAAGATCGGTGCAGTAGGGATCCTGGTCTCTGTTCTTTCTCAGATTCTGAAACATAGCGGAAGGGAGGAACAGGCTTTTCTGGTGAGTTTTTCAGGACTTCTTTTAGTACTGTTCTGGATCGTGCCGTATATTTATGAACTTTTTAAAAATATCCAGCAGCTTTTTGTACTGTAGGGGAGGGAAAGAACCGTGGATATTCTGAAGATTTCTGTTCTGGGAACGGCGGGGGTTCTTCTTGGGATTCTCCTGAAAGACCGCGCACCGGAGTATGTAAGCCTTGTTACGATGGGAATAGGTCTTGTGATACTGGGATTAGCTGTAGGGAAGATCAGCTACCTGTTCCAGTCTCTGGAGAGACTGAAACAGAGTCTTCCTATTGATGGAAGCTATATCACTACTTTGCTGAAAATGATCGGGATCACCTATATCGGACAATTTTCATCCGGGATATGCAGAGATGCAGGATATTCATCCACTGGTGCACAGATCGAACTGTTCTGCCGGTTATCTGTAATGGTTTTAAGTATGCCGGTTCTTTTGGCACTGCTGGATACCATACAGGGATTTCTTGCATGAAAAGATATGGGTCAGAGATTTGTGTAGCTCTGCTTCTGGCTGTAGTTATAAGCTGTTTTGGCGGAGTGATCGTTTATGCTTCTTCGGCGGAAAACCAGATCACAGATCAGATGGAGCTTACCGATCTGCAGTCCATGGTAGATGAGATGCTTGGAGAAAAAACATTTTCTGTTACAGAAGCGTTTCACAGACTGTTGTCAGGGGAAGAGGTGCTTTCGGAGGAGAGTGTGCGGGAATTTTTGCACAGTCTCCTTTTTTATGGTATTGAAAGAGAAAAAGAGCTGATCGTGAAGTTGTTGCTTCTGCTGTTGTTTGCTGCCGTTTTTTCCGGGTTTGCCGGTGCCTTTGATAACGGACAGGTGGGAGAAATCAGTTTTTATGTGGTGTATCTTCTTGTTTTTACTCTTCTGATGAACAGCTTTTCCGGTTTGAGTGCATCATTGCTTTCAATGCTTGCGTGGATCACGGAATTTATGAAAGAACTCTCACCGGTGTATTTTATGGCAGTGGCAGCAGCGTCAGGTGCATCCAGTGCAGCTGCTTTTTATCAGGGAGTACTGCTTCTGGTGTGGCTTTTTCAATGGATCCTGGAACGAGTACTGCTTCCCGGAGTGAGTTTATATATTCTTCTGAGATTCGTGAATCATCTTTCCAGGGAAGAAATGCTGGGAAAAATGGCTGAACTGATCGAGACTGTGATCTCCTGGGGGCTTCGGACATTACTTGGAGTGGCAGCAGGACTGCAGGTGGTGCGTGGTCTTGTAGCTCCGGTAATGGATTCTCTGAAGCGGAGTGCTGTGGGAAAAACTGCCGGTGCTCTTCCTGGGATCGGGGGCGCGGTAAATGCAGTTACGGAACTAGTCCTTACCACAGCTGTTCTTGTAAGAAACAGTCTGGGTATTGCGCTTTTGCTGGTGATCCTGGCAGTGGGGGCGGGACCATTGGTCCGATATGGACTTTTGTCACTGACCTATCGCTTTTTGGCGGCTGCGGCGCAGCCTGTATCAGACAAACGGCTGGTAGAAGCGTTTGGCACCATGGCAGAGGGATGTGCACTTCTGATGAGAATCCTGTTTACTGCGGAAATTTTATGTATGCTCACATTTCTGATCCTGATGGCAGGAGGAGGATTGGGATGAGAACAGAACTTTATCAGTGGATGAAAAGCCTGGCTTTTTTTCATGTACTTACTACAGCGCTTCTGCATATTCTGCCTGACAAGCGTTATGAGCAGTATATACGGCTGTTTATGGGGTTTCTGTTAGTGCTTTTGATCTGTACACCTATATTTGCCGTAGTGGGAAAAAGTGAGGAACTTCTGTCCGGATTCAGCAATAATTATGGGAGAGAAGAACAGGTACGTATGGAGACAGAAGCAGAAGGAATAAGGGAAACATTTCTTAAAGGCGCATATGAACAGGAGCTGAAGAATCAGGTTCAGGGTATCCTCAGGAAAGAAGGGATTTTTTCGGCAAAAACAGAAGTAGATATGGAAAAAGAGCTTCAGCTGACCATAACACTTTATGGAACAGTCACAGAAAAACAGAGGGAGGCGGTGAAAAATGAGCTCGAAAGAATCTGCGGACTCAGGAAAGGACAGTATCAGATCCTGGCTTCTGAGGATGGGATGGAAGGAGTGGGGAGTTTTCCTTCTTCTGGGAATCCTTCTTCTGGTGGCAGGACTTCCGGTAACCCGAAAGAACAGTAAAACAGCAGAGGATCAGAATGCGGAGAAAACCCGCCTGGAGAGCCGTCTTGAGGAACTGCTTTCCAATGTGGAAGGAGTAGGAGAAGTGGAAGTGATCATTATGACCGGGGATGAGGGAAATACGGAAAACTTTTCCATAAGCGGCAATAATGAAGTTACCGGTGTGCTGGTGGCGGCCCAGGGAGCAGGCAGCGCAGTGACAGTCCAGAATATTCAGCAGGCAATTATGGCATTATTTCAGATCGACGCTAATAAAATTAGAATAATGAAAATGAAATGAGGAGAGTAGAAGTGAAAAAGATCATGAAGAAAAATCAGGTAATCATCACCTCGCTGGCCATTCTCATTGCTGTGGCCGGATATCTGAATTTCGCAGATGTGGATCTGGGATTTAAGGATAAGGAGACGAGTACGGACAGCAGCAGTATCCTGGACGATGTGAATTATGACCTGACCGATGAAACAGCCCTTCTGGATGAGAACGGGGCAGATGGCACAACCCAGTCGGAGGTGATGGATACCGCATCCCCGGGCGAGGCCGTACTTACCGGTGCTTCGGATTTTGCAGCACAGGCAAAAGTCAGCAGGGAGCAGGTGCGTTCCCAGAACAAAGCGGACCTGCAGGCGATCATCAGTAATAAAGACATCAGCGATGAGGAAAAACAGAATGCCATTAACACAATGGTTTCCATGACAGATTTTACAGAAAAAGAGGCGGCTGCAGAGCTTCTTCTGGAGGCGAAGGGCTTTGAAAATGTGATCGTAAATCTGACGGGCGAAACTGCGGATGTTGTGGTGCCGGATGCAGATCTGGAGGATGCAAAACGTGCACAGATCGAGGATATTGTAAAAAGGAAAACCGGTGTGGCAGCAGAGAGCATTGTGATCACGCCTCTGAGTCAAAGTAAAAATGCATCGGATGTTATAAATACTGCAGATGAAGCTGAAAAAAATACGGGAGGTGCAGAGGATAATGCGGAAAGTACAGGTGATGAGGTGCAGGATACCGCTGCATCTGTGGAAAGCGATCCGACGGATCAAACATCTGAGGACGCAGAGACGGCTGCAGATATCCAGAACGATCAGACTATTGATACAGAGGGAATTTACGACTGAATTGCCTTGACAGCAAAGCCTTGTCTATACTAGAATAGGAAAGGTTATAGTAAAATAGAGATATCAGAGAATATACAGGAGGCTCACGTGTCGAAGTATACGAAAGAAATAGAAAAAAGAAGAACATTTGCCATCATCTCTCATCCGGATGCCGGTAAAACAACATTAACAGAAAAATTTCTGCTGTATGGCGGGGCCATCAATTTGGCCGGAAGTGTAAAGGGTAAGGCTACGGCCCGCCATGCAGTATCAGACTGGATGGAAATCGAGAAGGAAAGAGGTATTTCCGTAACTTCATCCGTTCTTCAGTTCCATTATGACGGATATTGTATAAACATTCTGGATACACCTGGACATCAGGATTTCTCCGAGGATACCTACCGTACATTGATGGCTGCGGATTCAGCAGTTATGGTCATTGATGGATCCAAGGGTGTTGAGGCACAGACCCGTAAGCTTTTCAAGGTCTGTGTTATGAGACACATTCCGATCTTTACTTTTATCAATAAGATGGACAGAGATGCCAACGATACTTTTGATCTTCTGGATGAGATCGAAAAAGAGCTTGGTATTGCAACCTGTCCGATCAACTGGCCAATCGGCTCCGGTAAGAAATTCCGGGGCGTGTTTGATCGTAATACAAAGAAGATCCTTACCTTCTCCGATACACAGAAGGGCACCAAGGAAGGTGTGATAGAGGAGATTGATATTAATGATCCCCGTGCAGATGAGATCATGGATCCTGAGCAGAAAGAGCAGCTGATGGAAGAAATCGAGCTTCTGGATGGCGCAAGTGCGGAGTTTTCTCAGGAAGAGGTCAGCAAAGGACAGCTGACACCGGTATTTTTCGGTTCTGCTCTTACCAACTTTGGTGTGGAAACATTTCTGGAGCATTTCCTGAAGATGACCACTTCTCCACTTCCGAGAACTGCAGACTGCGGACTGGTAGATCCTATGAGTGATGATTTTTCAGCCTTTGTATTTAAGATCCAGGCGAATATGAACAAGGCTCACAGAGACCGTATCGCATTTATGAGGATCTGTTCAGGTAAGTTTGATGCGACAAAAGAGGTTTATCATGTGCAGGGAGACAAGAAGATGCGACTTCTTCAGCCGCAGCAGATGATGGCAGAATCCCGTCATGTTGTGGAGGAGGCTTATGCAGGTGATATCATCGGTGTCTTTGACCCGGGTATTTTTTCTATTGGGGATACTATCTGCGCACCTGGAAAGAAATTTGCTTTTGAGGGAATCCCGACCTTCGCGCCGGAGCATTTTGCACGTGTGCGCCAGATCGATACCATGAAGAGAAAACAGTTCGTAAAAGGTATCAACCAGATCGCCCAGGAGGGTGCGATCCAGATATTCCAGGAGTTTAACACCGGTATGGAAGAGATCATTGTGGGTGTTGTAGGTATTCTGCAGTTTGATGTCCTGAAATACCGTCTGGAGAATGAGTACAATGTAGATATCCGTCTGGAAACACTTCCATATGAGCATATCCGCTGGATCGCCAACAAGGAGACTGTAAAAGTAGACAAGATCGTGGGAACTTCTGATATGAAGAAAGTCACAGACCTTAAAGGAAATCCGTTACTGCTTTTTGTCAATGCATGGAGTGTTGGCATGGTTGAGGATAGAAACCCTGAGCTGGTACTGACAGAATTCAGTAAATAAGCCCTTTTATTTCATAACTTTTTTTGATATAATAGTATAAAATTACGAACAAAAATATTATATCCGTAGGAGGGTTTCCCATGGCAGAAAAAAGAACAACATATAAGATACAGGATCTGGGTGGAATCGGTGAAGTTCACATTGCAGATGAAGTTGTTGCAATCGTTGCAGGACTTGCAGCAACAGATGTGGATGGAGTTGCTTCCATGGCAGGAAATATCACTAATGAGCTGGTAAGTAAACTTGGAAAGAAGAATCTGTCCAAGGGTGTGAGAGTAACCATTCTGGAAGGAGTCGTTACCGTGGATCTGTCACTGAATATCGAGTATGGCAGAAACATTCTTGAGACAAGCAAGAAGGTTCAGGAGAAGGTTAAATCCGCTATTGAGAATATGACAGGACTTGAGGTTGCAGATGTAAACATTCATATTGCCAGCGTGGATATGGAGAACGAAAAAGGAAAGTAAACCTTTCCTTTTTTCCGTCTTAGGAGGAAATTATGAGAAGAAGAGAACAGAGAGAACATGTATTTAAACTTATGTTTATGACAGAGTTTAATTCAGAAGAAGAGATGACAGAACAGCTCTCTCTTTATTTTGAAGGTCTTGGAGAACTTTCAGAACAGGACCAGGAATATATGAAAAAGAAGTACGCACATGTGAAAGAACATCTGGAAGAGATTGATGCACAGCTGAACAATGCAAGCCGTGGATGGAAGACAAAGCGTATGAGCCGTGTGGATCTTGCGGCACTTCGTCTGGCAGTATATGAGATGGAATATGATGCAGACGTACCGACAGGAGTAGCTATCAATGAAGCGGTAGAACTCGCCAAAAGATTTGGCGGAGATGCTTCCGGTTCTTTTGTAAATGGAGTACTGGGTAAGATCGCATCTGAGAAGGATGAGAAGAAAAACGAGGAGAAGACTGCTGATACAGAAGAGAAGTCAGCAGGAGCCCCGGAAGAAAACGCATGAGAAACGTCTATTCTGTCGGTCAGGTAAACCATTATGTCAAAAATATGTTTACCCAGGATTACTTTCTCCGGAAAGTCTATGTAAAGGGAGAAGTATCCAACTGTAAATACCATACCAGCGGACATATTTATTTTTCTCTGAAGGATGAAACAGGCACATTAAGCTGTGTGATGTTTGCGGGACACCGTAGGGGTCTTGCTTTTCGTATGAAGGACGGGGATAAGGTAGTCGCAGGCGGAATTGTAGACGTATATGAGAGAGACGGGCGTTATCAGCTTTATGCAAAAGAGATCACACTGGAGGGTGCTGGTGCCCTCTATGAGCGGTATCTGGCACTGAAACAGGAACTGGAGGATATGGGGATGTTTGCCCAGGAATATAAGCAGCCCATTCCTCATTTTATTCATACCCTTGGCGTGGTGACAGCACCTACTGGGGCAGCAGTACAGGATATCCGCAATATTGCAGGCAGAAGGAATCCATATCTGCAGGTGATCCTTTATCCGGCACTTGTGCAGGGAGAGGGAGCGGCGCAGAGTATCGTAAAGGGAATCCGGAAGCTGGATGAAGCAGGGGTGGACGTGATCATCGTCGGCCGTGGAGGTGGCTCTATTGAAGATCTCTGGGCCTTTAACGAGGAGAGCGTTGCCCGTGCTATTTTTGAGTGCAGGACACCGGTGATCTCGGCAGTGGGACATGAGACGGATTTTACCATTGCGGATTTTGTGGCAGACCTGCGGGCACCTACACCATCTGCTGCAGCAGAGCTGGCAGTGGATGATTTTCGCAGTGTTCTGGAGAGCTTTCATATGTACGGAGACCGTCTGCAGCGTGCTATGAATAGTAAGACAGAACTTTTTGCCGCAAAACTTAAGGCCTATGAGAATAGATTCCAGTATCTGAGCCCGGAGTCCGTGTTACGTGAAAAACGTCAGTATGCATCGGAGTTGGAGGAATGCCTGCGTTCTTCCATGGAACAAAAGCTTACAGAGAAAAGACATGAACTGGCAATATGGATCCAGCGGTTTGAGGGACTTTCTCCATTAAGAAAGCTAAATGGAGGATATGCATTTGTGTCCGATTCAGACGGACATGCGGTGACAGAGATCAGTCAGATAAAAAAAGGCGACAGGATCTCCATTGCAGTAACCGATGGAGTCATAGAAGCAGTTGCGGATCGCATCAGGAAGGAAGAGCGATAATGGCAGAGACAGAAGCAAAGAAAGAAGAGAAATCCATAGAAGATACTTTTGGGGAGCTTGATCTGCTTGCCCGGAAGCTGGAGGATAAAGAAACACCTCTTGAGGAGTCTTTCCGTCTCTACAGACAGGGAATGGAGCTCCTTAAGAATCTGAACGGAAGACTGGATACTGTAGAAAAAAAGATGCTTCAGATGAATGAGGATGGGACATTTCGTGAATTTTAAAGAAGAACTGAAAAGAAGAACAGAAGAAGCAGAACATGTGATCCGGGAATATCTTCCGGAAGAATCCGGTTTTGCAAAAACCATGGCAGAGGCCATGAATTACAGTATGACGGCAGGCGGAAAGAGACTCCGCCCGATCCTGATCAGGGAAACCTACGAGCTGTTTGGAGGAAAGGATAAGCTTTGTGAGCCTTTTATGGCGGCTATGGAGATGATCCATACACATTCGTTGATCCATGATGATCTCCCTGCACTGGATAACGATGATTACCGGAGAGGAAGGCTGACTACGCATAAAGTATACGGAGAGGCCATGGGAGTTTTAAGCGGCGTGGCACTCCTTAACAGAGCTTACGAAGTGATGCTTTCCGCTTTTGACCTGACCGGGGATAAAGACCGTGTGATAGCCGCCATGCGGATCATTGCAGATAAGACCGGCATCAACGGTATGCTAGGTGGACAGAGTGTGGATGTGGAAAATGATGGTAAACCTCTGGAACACGAGATGCTGGATTATATTTACAAAAACAAGACCTCCGCATTGATCGAGGCTTCCATGATGACCGGTGCTGTGCTGGCAGGGGCATCTGAGAAAGAACTTGAGGTTGTGGAACAGGCTGCAGAAAACATCGGGCTGGCTTTTCAGATCCAGGATGATATCCTTGATGTGACCAGCACCCAGGAGGAACTGGGAAAACCGATCCACAGTGATGAAAAGAATAACAAGGTTACCTATGTAAGTCTTGTTGGAACCCCGGCAGCAGCCAGCAGGGTTAAAGAACTTTCTGACCATGCGGTAGAACTTTTAGAAGGCCTTGACAGGAAGAACGGATTTCTGGATCTTCTTGTGGAAAGTCTTGTCAGCCGCAGGAAATAGAAGGAACAAAGGAAGGGTACGAATGATTCTGGAAAAAATTAAAAAGCCAAATGATATTCATAAAGTTTCATTGGAGGATTTTCCGCGCCTTGCCGAGGAAATCAGGAGCTTTTTGATCCAGAGTGTAAGTGAGACAGGTGGCCATCTGGCATCCAATCTGGGTGTGGTGGAGCTGACTCTTGCTCTGCATAATGTGCTTGATCTTCCACAGGATAAGCTGATCTGGGATGTGGGACATCAGGCTTATACACATAAGATCCTTACAGGAAGAAAAGACGGTTTTAAGGATCTTCGTAAAGAAGGAGGCTTAAGCGGTTTTCCAAAAAGGAATGAAAGTGACTGTGATTCGTTTGATACCGGACACAGCTCCAATTCCATTTCCGCAGGACTTGGCTATGTTCGTGCCAGAGACCTGATGGGAGAGAAATATCATGTGGTTTCCGTGATCGGGGATGGTGCGCTTACCGGTGGGATGGCTTATGAAGCATTGAACAATGCGGCTGAGCTGAAGACTAATTTTATTATTATCATCAATGACAATAACATGTCTATTTCCAAGAATGTAGGAGGAATGTCCACCTATTTAAGCGCTCTGCGTACAGCTGAGACTTATACAGGAATGAAGATCGGCGTGACAAAAACACTCAAAAAGATTCCCCATGTTGGAACCGCCGTGGTAGATACGGTCCGAAAGACCAAGAGCAGCATCAAGCAGCTGATCATTCCCGGAATGCTTTTTGAAAACATGGGGCTGACTTATCTGGGACCGGTAGATGGCCATAATATGCGCCAGATGATGAAGCTTTTTAATGAGGCAAAGAGAGTGGAGGGACCGGTTGTTGTCCATGTCCTTACAGAAAAAGGCAGAGGCTATGGACCGGCATCTTCCCATCCGGAGCGTTTTCACGGAACAGGTCCTTTTGACATTCAGAGTGGCAGACCCCTTGCAGCAAAAACAGCGCCGACATATACGAATCATTTTTCCGGCGCAATATGTTCTTTGGCAGAGAAGAACCGAAAGATAGTTGCTATTACAGCTGCTATGCCAGATGGAACCGGATTGAACCAATTCCGGAAGAAATTCCCGGAGCGTTTTTTTGATGTGGGTATTGCGGAAGAACATGCAGTAACCTTTGCAGCAGGCCTGGCACTCGGGGGAATGATCCCGGTTTTTGCGGTATATTCTTCGTTCCTTCAGAGAGGGATCGATCAGATCCTCCACGACGTATGTATGCAGGATCTGCATGTGATCTTTGCTATTGACAGGGCAGGATTTGTCGGAGCAGATGGAGAAACACATCATGGATGCTTTGACCTTTCTTATTTGTCCATGATCCCCAATATGACAGTTATGGCTCCCAAGAATGGAAAAGAGCTTGAGGAGATGCTGAAATTTGCAGTAGAAGAGCTGGATGGTCCCTGTGCGATCCGATACCCGAAAGGACCGGCATGTACCGATATGGAAGAATGTCATGAGCCACTTAAGAAGGGCAGAAGTGAAGTGATCACTCCGGGCAGTGAGATTGCAGTTCTTGGGGTTGGCAGCATGGTTTCTGTCTGTCAGAAGATCTGTGAGGAAATAAGAGATCACAGAATAGCAAGAGCTACGTTTGTCAATGTACGTTTTGTAAAGCCGCTGGACACAGGTCTTCTTGACCGGCTTTCGCAGAACCACAGTCTTTTGGTTACTGTGGAGGAGAACGTAAAAAGCGGTGGATTCGGAGAACATGTATCTGCTTATATGGAAGCATGTCATCCGGAAGTAAGAGTTCTTCCACTGGCAATACCGGATCATTTTATTGAGCATGGAACGGTGGATCGTCAGCGGATGAAAACAGGTTTAAATGTACAGGGAATCCTGGATGCGGTAGAACAGAGCTGGGAAGATCTTGTGAATAACAGAAAATAAAGGACATAGCCTTTGCAGAAGAATACGAAGCTGTGAGGCATTTTACAGCCCGGCACATAAAGAGCCGGGCTGTTGGAGGATAATATGAAAAAAAGACTGGATATCATGATGGTGGAACAGGGACTTGCACCGTCACGTGAAAAAGCAAAAGCATATATTATGGCCGGGGAAGTATATGTTAACGGTCAGAAGGAAGACAAGGCCGGTTCCATGTTTGCTGAGACTGCCAAGCTGGAGGTAAGAGGAAAAACCCTTCCCTATGTCAGCAGAGGCGGTCTGAAACTCGAAAAAGCCATGAAAAATTTCGGTGTGACGCTGAAGGATAAGGTGTGCATGGATGTAGGCGCATCCACCGGCGGCTTTACGGACTGTATGCTTCAGAACGGAGCGGTCAAAGTCTATTCCATTGATGTAGGATATGGACAGCTGGACTGGAAACTCAGAAATGATCCGAGAGTTGTGTGTATGGAAAAGACAAACATCCGTTATGTAGTACCGGAAGATCTGGAAGGCCCGGCAGCATTTTCTTCGATCGATGTTTCTTTTATCTCCCTTACAAAAGTACTTCTTCCTGTAAGAAACCTTCTCACAGAAGACGGAGAGGTCGTATGTCTCATCAAACCTCAGTTTGAGGCCGGCAGAGAAAAAGTCGGAAAAAAAGGTGTTGTCCGTGATCCGAAGGTCCATGAAGAAGTTATTGAGAAAGTCAGAGATTATGCCATGAGTATTTCTATGGAGCCCTGTCATCTTTCCTTTTCTCCCATCAAGGGACCTGAGGGAAATATTGAATATCTCCTTCATCTGAAAAAACATCCGGAAGGAACAGAAGTACCTGTGAGTCTTGACGTATCCGTAGAGAATGTGGTAAAGGAAGCCCACGGACAGCTGGACTGATGTTTGGAAAGGACTGAAGCAATATGGACAGATTTTATATAATTCCAAACAGTGCCAAGGATCCGGAACTGACATTTTCTAATAGGATCATTGCCTATCTGGAGAAGCATGGTGCCAGATGTCATGTGCAGAAGATCACCGAAAAAATGGAAGGACCGTATCATTATACAGATCCGGAAGGGATTCCGCAGGATACACAGTGCATTATTGTACTGGGGGGAGACGGAACACTTCTGCAGGCTGCAAGGGATGTGGTGCATCTGGATATCCCACTTCTTGGAATCAATCTGGGAACTCTGGGATTTCTTGCCGAGGTGGACAAAAATTCCGTGTATCCGGCTCTGGATCGGCTTCTGTCAGATGACTATGAGCTGGAAGATCGGATGATGCTGGAAGGAAAGATCTATCGGGGAGAAGAACTTATTGGAAAAGATATCGCATTAAATGACATTGTGATCGGAAGAGAAGGACATCTCCGTGTGATCCGTTTCAAGAATTATGTTAATGATGCATATATGAATTCGTACAATGCAGATGGTATCATCATTTCCACGCCGACCGGTTCTACCGGATATAGTCTGTCAGCGGGAGGCCCCGTGGTTTCTCCCAGTGCCAGTATGATGATCATGACCCCCATCGCTCCCCATACCATGAACACCCGAAGTATCATTCTTTCCGGGGAAGAGGCAGTTACAGTAGAGATCGGTGAGGGAAGGCATAATACCATTGAGAAAGCAGTGGCCTCTTTTGACGGGGATACCCAGATATCCATGGTCACCGGTGACCGGATCGTGATCCGGAAAGCCACAGTCAGGACAAAAATCCTCAAGCTGAATCATCTGAGCTTTGTGGAGGTTCTGAGACAGAAAATGAGTAACAGCTGATGCAGGAGGTTCAATTTTGAAAGTAGCAAGACATGAAAAAATTATCGAACTGATCCGTCAGTACGAGATCGATACACAGGAAGAGCTTGCGGCAAGACTGAATGAGGCCGGTTTTAAGGTTACGCAGGCTACCGTATCCAGAGATATCCGGGCTCTGAAAATGACAAAGGTTGCAGGCAGCAACGGAAAGTCCAGATATGCGATTCTGGAAGAACATACACCGGATGTGTTAAGTGATAAATATTCCAGAGTTCTGAAAGATGCAGTGATCGCTATGAACATTGGACAGAATATCGTAGTAGTAAAAACAATTCCGGGAATGGCCATGGCGGCAGCAGCAGCTCTTGATGCCATGAAATGGCCGGAAATCCTGGGATGTATTGCCGGAGATGATACCATTATGTGTGTGGTGAAAACTTCTGAACAGGCACCGGGTGTAGTTCAGAAGCTTGGTGGGATCTTATCCAGAGGAAAATAAAATGACAGAATATGTAAATGCTTTATACCAGAAAGGAAATCAATGTTAGTACATCTGCATGTAAAAAACCTTGCACTGATAGAGGAATCAGAGGTGGAATTCGGACCGGGCTTAAATATCTTAACCGGTGAGACCGGAGCCGGAAAATCCATTCTGTTAGGATCCATACAGCTCATCCTGGGTGGAAAAACTTCCAGAAGCATGATTCGTGAAAATGCTTCCTATGCCCTGGTAGAGTTGCTGTTTCAGGTTGAAAACACGAAAGCCAGAGAGTCCCTTGCGGCGCTTGACATCTATCCGGAAGACGGACAGGTGCTGATGTCCCGTAAGATCATGGACGGCAGAAGTATCAACAAGATCAACGGAGAGACAAGTACTGTCAGCCAGATGAAAGCCGCAGCAGCCTGTCTTCTGGACATTCACGGACAGCATGAGCATCAGTCACTTCTTTATGGAGACCGCCAGCTGGCTATTTTGGATGTATACGGAAAAGAACAGATCCTTCCTGCCAGAGAGAAGGTCCGGAAAGCTTATCAGGAGTATCGGGACTGTGTGGATCAGCTGAAAGCACTGGATATGGATGAGGAACAGCGCAACCGTGAAAAAGCCTTTCTGGAATTTGAGATCAATGAGATCGAGGAGGCAGCTCTTATTCCGGGAGAGGACGAAACACTGGAGGACCGCTACCGGAAGCTGAGCAATGCCAGAAGGATCATGGAAACAGCACAAATGGTCCGTGGGATGACCGGATATGAACAGGGCGCCGCAGATATGACCGGAAATGCCTTGAAAGAGTTTTCAAGAATTGCAGATTACGATAAGGATCTTGCACCTTTACAGGAAGCTCTTGTGGAAATCGATTCACTTCTCGGTGACTTCTGCCGTGATCTGTCCTCTTATATGGATAGTCTTACTTTTGACGAAGAAACTTTTTTTGAAACAGAAAAAAGACTGGATCTGGTCAATAATCTGAAGGCAAAGTATGGACAGACGATCCAGGAAATTTTGTCTTATCAGAAGGAACAGCAGAAAAAATTAGAAAAACTTCAAAGATTCGAAGAAAATTTCCGGTTACTGAAAGAAAAACTTATGCAGGCAGAAAAGATTCTTGAGGAAGCTTCGTATGAACTTTCAGAAATCCGGAAAAAATACAGTAAACAGCTGGATGAAAAGATTATCGAAGGATTGAAGGAACTGAATTTTGAGGATGTGGATTTTTCTATCCGTTTTGACCGCAGAAAAAATTATACAGATAATGGTTATGATTCGGTGGAATATGAGATTTCCACAAATCCAGGTGAGAGCAGAAAACCGCTGGGACAGATCGTATCCGGTGGTGAGCTTTCCAGAATCATGCTTGCCATCAAAGCAATCCTTGCAGATAAAGATCAGATTGATACACTGATCTTCGATGAGATCGATACAGGGATCAGTGGGCGTACTGCACAGAAGGTTTCTGAAAAAATGGCAGTGATCGGACAGCACAGGCAGGTGCTTTGTATCACACATCTTCCACAGATCGCCGCAATGGCAGATACCCATTTTGAGATCGAGAAACATGTAGAGGGAACTGAAACCATCACCCAGATCCATCCTCTGGAAGGAGAGAAATCTGTCCGTGAGCTTGCCAGACTTCTGGGCGGTGCCCAGATCACTCCAGCTGTTCTTGGAAATGCAAGAGAGATGAAGGAATTGGCACAGCAACAAAAAAATACAAGACTGAAATAATTTATACGTTACATACTAAGAGAGGACGGCCGAAAGGTCAGTCCTCTTTTTTAACCGAATCAAGTCAGTCCCCTGCTTCAATTGCGAAAAGCAATAAGCAGTGGGAGGGGATTTGCTTGTATCAGAAAATTACAAAGGATGTGACGTAAGATGAACAGAAAAAGAAAATACCGATGTTTGCTACTTGTATTTCTTGCGCTAGATCTGATTCTGATGGGATGGCTGGGATACCGGCTTCTGGACAGGAAGATCCCGGATCAGATCCTGGTGGATCATGAGGACAGCCGGGAAGTAGCTAGTATTCTTAAGCGCCCTTTTATCAGCTTTGATGATGCTATTACAGTTTCAGGGAAAGACAGCTATAAGTTACACTGCAGACTCCTGGGAGTGATTCCTTTTAAGGATGTGAAAGTGAAAAATATAACTGCGAAAGAAGTATATGCAAGCGGAGATGCAGTAGGCATTTATATGCAGACGAAAGGAGTTCTGATCATTGATACAGGCGAGATCCTTTCGGAAAGTGGCGAGATGGAAGAACCGGCCCGGGACATTGTAAAGCCGGGAGATTATATTGTGGCTTTTGATCAGAACCGGATCCAGTGTAAGCAGGATCTTCTGGAGGATATGGCAGATCTTTGCGGAGGATCTGTGACGCTGAAAGTCCGCCGGGGAAAAGAGACGATTCCCCTGTCCCTGACTCCGGTGAAAGATGAGAAAGGAAAATACAAGCTTGGGATCTGGGTGAGGGACGATACACAGGGAATCGGAACTCTGACTTATGTGGATGAAAATGGAGAGTTCGGTGCTCTTGGTCACGGGATCAGCGATGTGGATACCGGCGAACTTTTAAGCATCGCAGATGGAAATCTTTACAATGCCCAGATCCTGGGGATTCGGAAAGGAGAAAAGGGAAATCCCGGAGAACTATCCGGTCTGATCCGATACGAAGCCGGTAATATTCTGGGTGAGATTTCCAAAAACAGTAAAAACGGTATTTTTGGAACTGTGGATGCTGACCAGGTGAAAAATCTGGATCTGAAGAAGCTTCCTGTAGGTTACAAACAGGATCTGAAAATTGGACCCGCATCTGTTCTCTGCTGCACAGACGGCGAAGTAAAAGAATATGCCGCAGAGATCACCAGGATCGATATGAACCATGAGGATTCTAATAAAAGCTTCGTGATCCAGATCACAGATAAGGAACTCCTGGAAAAAACAGGTGGGATCGTTCAGGGAATGTCTGGAAGTCCTGTGCTCCAGAATGGAAAACTCTTTGGTGCCGTGACTCATGTATTCGTGCAGGATTCTACCGGCGGATATGGGATTTTTATTGAAAATATGACAGGCAATGCATAATCTGCAGTTGAGGAAAGAGGCACAAAAAACATGGAAAAAGTCCGGGAAAAGTGCCTCTTTTTTATATGGGGAAAAATGCCGGATACAGATTGAAATACCTGCATTTTGGTGAATTTTGTGATATATAAGAGAAAAAATGTCGAAAAATATCGTACGAAAGTGTGATAAAATAACTACTTTTATCTTGATTTTACTACGGGATTTCTACTATAATAATTTTGTCGCCAGCAAGGGGAAAGCGCAGGCAGCTAACAGTGTCGGTTACTGCCGTGGTGACGGGGGGGATGTCTGGAAACCCAAGGAGATAGAAGTTAGGAGGGTCCTCATGGACAAATTAAATGTTGCAATTGCTGATGATAACGCGAAAATGACAGACATGCTCGGTCAGATGATCGAAGAAGATAAAGACCTTGAACTGGTCGGAAAAGCACACAACGGAGAAGAAATCTGTAACATAATCAAAGATAAGGAGCCGGATGTGGTAATTCTCGACATCATTATGCCGAAGATGGACGGTCTTTCCGTTATGGAGAAATTTTCCCATAACGCAAATGTCAAAAAAGTTCCAGTGTTTATCGTATTATCTGCAATTGGACAGGAGAGGATTACAGAGGATGCATTCAGTCTTGGAGCAGACTATTATGTTTTGAAGCCTTTTGACAACACTACACTTTTAAACCGGATCAAACATATTCGGAAGATCGGGGACAGAAGAGTGCGGGAGATTGCAAGGCCAGGTATCACAGAAACCAAAAAGCCTCAGCCGGAGAGGAATCTGGAAACCGATGTGACGAATATCATTCATGAGATCGGAGTTCCGGCACACATCAAAGGGTATCAGTATTTAAGGGATGCGATCATTTTGTCTGTCAATGACATAGAAATGCTCAATTCCATTACCAAGGTATTATATCCAACCATTGCGAAACGCCATCAGACAACACCGAGCAGAGTGGAGCGGGCGATCCGACATGCGATCGAGGTGGCATGGAGCCGGGGAAAGATGGATACCATTGATGAATTGTTTGGATATACTGTAAGCACCGGAAAAGGGAAACCCACGAATTCTGAATTTATAGCACTGATCGCAGATAAAATCAGACTGGAATATAAAAATCGGTCTTTAAATTAGATGAATTTTGGAGTATAATCATAAATAAAAACGGGTGTACCCAGGGAGGGGAATACAGATGAAAAAAATTCTGTTTGCTACATCAGAAGCAGTACCTTTTATCAAAACAGGAGGACTCGCTGATGTTGCCGGCTCACTGCCTAAGTGCTTTGACAAAAAATATTTTGATATCCGCGTGATCTTACCTAAATATGCCTGCATGAAACAGGAATGGAAAGACAAAATGGAGTATGTGACCCATTTTTATATGGATCTGGGATTTAAGAACTGCTATGTAGGTATTATGCAGATGCAGTATGACGGCATCCAGTTTTACTTCATCGACAATGAATATTATTTCAGCGGTCCGAAACCATATGACAGTGCACCATGGGATCTTGAGAAATTTGCTTTCTTTTCCAAAGCTGTGTTATCGGTTCTTCCAGTGATCGGATTCAGACCGGATATCATTCACTGTCATGACTGGCAGACAGGACTTGTTCCGGTTTACCTTCACGATTCTTTCCAGGAGAATGAATTCTTCCGTGGAATCAAGACTGTTATGACAATACATAACCTGAAATTTCAGGGTGTATGGGATGTTAAGACTGTTAAGGATATCACAGGCCTTTCCGATTACTACTTTGCACCGGATAAACTGGAAGCATACAAGGACGCAAACTTCCTGAAGGGCGGTATGGTATTTGCAGATGCCATTACCACAGTAAGTAATACCTATGCAGAAGAAATCAAGACACCGTTTTATGGTGAGAAGCTGGACGGACTTCTCAATGCGAGAGCCAACAGCCTGCGCGGTATTGTAAATGGTATTGATTACAATGAATTCAATCCGGAGACAGATCCGAATATCACCAGAAACTACAATGCAAAGAACTTCCGCAAAGAGAAGATCAAGAATAAGATACAGCTTCAGAAAGATCTTGGACTTGAGCAGGATCCGAAAGCTATGATGATCGGCATTGTATCCCGTCTGACAGACCAGAAGGGATTTGATCTGATTGCTTATATCATGGATGAACTGTGTCAGGATGCGGTACAGATCGTTGCGCTTGGTACCGGTGAGGAACGTTATGAGAATATGTTCCGTCATTTTGACTGGAAGTATCATGGTAAGGTTTCCGCACAGATCTATTATGATGAAGCAATGTCTCACAGAATTTATGCAGCATCTGACGCATTTCTGATGCCATCACTGTTCGAACCATGTGGCTTGAGCCAGTTGATGAGCCTTCGTTATGGAACCCTTCCGATCGTCAGAGAGACCGGTGGTCTGAAGGATACAGTTGTCCCGTACAATGAATTCGAGGGAACCGGAACAGGATTCTCCTTCGTAAATTATAATGCACATGAAATGCTTGCTACGATCCGTTATGCAGAGAGTGTATATTATGACAAGAAACGTGAATGGAATAAAATGGTAGACCGCGCGATGGCTGCAGATTTTTCCTGGAATAATTCCGCACGTCAGTATGAGGAAATGTACAATTGGTTAATTGGTGAGTAAGGATTCACCGAAGCGGTTCAAAGCAATAAAAAAGCACAGACGACAATAATATGTCGTCTGTGCTTTTTTGAGTACGAGAATATACATGCATGTTATCGTATGTCTGCAAGAAAAGATGAAGGTGCTTGTTTATCAAATACGAATTGCACTAAAATGAGAAAATAATTAAAAGTTAATGATAAATAACTTTTGAATTAACATTATTTATACGAAACTTATCAGATTAATCAGTTATTGTCAAACAACTTAAATTGTGTTACATTTATACCAGTGGATAATACAGATGTATGTATTGACCATGTAAATTGTACTTATGATGAGGTGACAATATGACACTGGACAAATTAAAGACTGGAGAATGTGGCAGAATCATCAGTGTTCGTGGCGAGGGGGAGCTGAGACATCATCTTCTGGATATGGGGCTTACACCGGGGACAGAAGTGTCTCTTCGTAAAACAGCTCCTATGGGAGATCCGGTACAGCTTGTGCTGCGCGGATATGAGCTGACATTGCGGTTGGCGGAAGCTGCAAAGATTGAGATCGTATCAATCGAATCCATGACGGAGACGAAGAAAGAAAATGAACGGCATCAGCCGATTGCTCATCCTGGTGTGGGAGAACTTGGAAAGGCTCGAGATTATCGTAAGAACCGGATCGGTGATACGATTCCCAAGGGGGAACCGATCACGTTTGCACTGGCAGGTAATCAGAATTGTGGAAAGACAACTCTTTTTAACCAGTTGACAGGTTCCAATCAGCATGTTGGTAACTTTCCGGGTGTAACTGTTGACAAGAAAGAAGGAAGCATCCGGAGGCATCCGGAGGCAACGGTAACGGATCTTCCTGGAATCTATTCACTTTCCCCGTATTCCAGCGAGGAGATCGTAACAAGAGATTTTCTGCTGAATGAGAAGCCGACAGGAATCATTAATATTGTAGATGCTTCCAATATTGAGAGAAATCTTTATCTTACCATGCAGCTAATGGAGCTTGGAATCCCAATGGTGCTGGCCTTAAATATGATGGATGAGGTAAGGGCAAATGGAGGCTCTGTTCGGATCAATGAACTGGAGGAGATTTTAGGAATTCCGGTTGTACCTATTTCAGCAGCGAAGAATGAAGGAATTGATGAGCTGATCGATCATGCAGTCCATGTTGCAAGATACAGAGAAGCACCGGGAAGAATTGATTTCTGTACTGACAATCAGTCACCGAAGGATCCGGTAGGTGCACTTCACAGATGTATCCATGCAGCCGTTCATCTGATCGAACCCTATGCAAAAAAAGCAGGACTTCCTGTACGCTTTGCAGCTACGAAGATCGTAGAGAAAGATTCTCTGATCGAAAAACGTCTGGCTTTGCCTGAAGGTGAAAAAAAGGTTCTTGATGGTCTGGTACATGTTATGGAGAAGGATGGCGGTCTGGACCGTGAGGCAGCTCTTGCGAACATGCGCTTCAATTTTATCGAAAAGCTTTGCGAGAAAACTGTGGTAAAACCGGCAGAAAGCCGTGAACATAAACGAAGTGTCGCCATAGATCATATCCTTACCGGAAAATATACAGCAATTCCCTGTTTTGTGGGAATTATGGCCATTGTATTTGTGATGACGTTCAATTATCTGGGAGCCTGGCTTTCAGACGGAATGAGCATGGTCGTGAACTGGGTAATTGCACTTATTGGCAGGGGACTGGAGACAGCGGGTGTCAGCTCAGTACTGCAGTCATTGGTTGTGGATGGAATTTTAAGCGGTATCGGAAGCGTGATCGGATTTCTTCCCACGATCGTTACTTTGTTTTTCTTTCTGTCAATCCTGGAAGATACCGGATATATGGCTCGTGTAGCCTTTGTTATGGACAAGCTTCTTCGAAAGATCGGACTTTCCGGAAGAAGCTTTGTGCCGATGCTGATCGGATTCGGCTGTTCGGTGCCGGCTATTATGGCAACCAGAACATTATCCAGTGAACGTGATCGGAAAATGACGATCCTGCTTACGCCGTTTATGAGCTGCAGTGCCAAGCTTCCGATCTACGGACTTCTCACCAGTGCATTTTTTCCGAAGCAGTGGAGAGGAGTTGTGATGATCAGCCTTTATTTTGCAGGAATTCTCTGTGGGATCCTGTATGCTCTGGTCCTGAAAAAGACGAAATACAGGGGAGAGCCGGTTCCGTTTGTAATGGAGCTTCCCAATTACCGGCTTCCTTCTGCAAAAAGTGTAGGACAGCTGATATGGGAAAAGGCGAAGGACTTTATCCAGAAAGCGTTTACAATTATTTTTGCGGCAACGCTGATCGTGTGGTTCCTGCAGAATTTTGATGCAGGTCTTAACCTTGTTGCCAGCACAGATCAGAGCCTTCTGGCACAGATCGGAAGCATCGTGGCACCACTTTTTGCACCGCTGGGCTTTGGTGACTGGAGAGTATCCACTGCATTGATCACTGGCTTTATGGCAAAAGAGAGTGTTGTGTCTACGCTGACAGTTCTTCTGGGCGGAAATACGGCATTGCTTCAGGATTTGTTTACGCCGTTTACTGCTTACGTATTTTTGATCTTTACCTTGCTCTATACACCCTGTGTTGCAGCTATTGCAACTGTGCGGCGGGAGATGGGAACTGTAAGAGCTGCCGCTGGTATTGTAGCAGTACAGTGTGCCACTGCATGGATCGTTGCATTTGCGGTACATGGTGTGGGAATGATGCTTGGATTATAGAAAAAATATCTTACATATGGCTTTTCACAAACTGCAGAAAACATTCTGCAGAGGTTGTGAGAGCCATATTTTTTTTATGGGCAATTCCAACGGATAGCTTTTCCAGTCCATTAATCGGGACAGCAACAAGTGAAGGCTGACGAAAGAACTGAAAGCTGCTTTCTGTAAGGAGACTGATCCCTTCGCCAATTTCCACTGCGCTGACAATAGATTCTGCACGGGCAGTACGCAGAAGCTGAGGGTGGATCCCTGCATTATGAAAACTTTGCATACAGAAACGGTAAATGGAAGTGTGCGGAGGCATCAGGATAAAAGTCTCTTTTTTCAGTTCAGAAAGAGTGACCGATTTTTTGGACGCAGAAGGATGAGCTTCAGGAAAAACAGCAACCAGACGGTCTTCTGTGAGAGCGTGAAAAGTATAGAGCTCCGGGTCTATCATATGTTTTCGTACAAAGATCAGATTAAAAATGTCTTTTTCAAGACCGGAGAGAAGTTCTTCGTCTTCCACCTCCTTCAGAGAAAAGGAAAGCTCCGGGTGTGTATCACAAAAACTGTGTATCACAGAAGTAAGATGGTACTGAGAAAGAAAAGGAAGTGTTCCAATATGAAGTGCCTGGAGCTTACTATCCTTAAAATGGTACACTGCTTCCAGAGAACGATGATACTGTCTGGAAATCTTAAGTGCTTCTTTGTAAAAAAACTCTCCCTCAGGAGTAAGCACAGCAGTACGCTTGCTGCGGTCCCATAAGGTAAGCTCCAGTTCTTTTTCCAGTTTCATGATCTGCTTGGAAAGGGAGGACTGGGAGATATGCATAGCTTCTGCAGCATCAAAAAAAGTCCGGGATTGAGCTGTACAGATAAAATAGTCGATCTGTTCAAGAGTCATGGTAACACCTGCCTTTTAGAAAATAGTGACGAATCATTCCATATTGGAAACAATTATATCATAGAAAGAATTGATTCACCATATTAAAAAGAGATAAAATAATATGAAAAAATAAAGATAATGCAGGAGGTTTTTATGGCAGAAAAAGTAAGAGATCTGAGAAGTGCCCTGGCACTTCTGGAGCAGATGCCGAACCAGCTGATCGAAACAGAGGTGGAAGTTGATCCGATGGCAGAGCTTGCAGGGGTATATCGTTATGTAGGAGCCGGTGGAACGGTGAAGCGTCCTACAAAGGAAGGGCCTGCCATGATCTTTAATCGTATAAAAGGACACCCGGATGCAAGGGTCGCTATCGGTCTTCTGGCAAGCAGAAAAAGAGTTGCTGCTTTACTTGACACTCAGCCGGAAAATCTTGGAAAGATGCTCTGCAAAAGCGTGGAGAATCCAATTCCACCGGTAGATATTGAAGGAGATGCACCGTGTCAGCAGGTGGTGCATAAGGCTGCAGATCCGGATTTTGACCTTTATAAATTGGTTCCTGCGCCAACGAATACGCCAGATGATGCGGGCCCGTATATCACACTTGGCATGTGCTACGCCACACATCCGGATACAGGAGTTCACGATGTGACCATTCACCGTCTATGCATTCAGGGAAAAGATGAGCTTTCCATTTTCTTTACACCTGGTGCCAGACATATCGGAGCAATGGCAGAGCGTGCTGAGGAGCTGGGACAAAGGCTGCCGATTTCTATCAGTATCGGAGTTGATCCTGCTATTGAGATCGGTTCCTGTTTTGAGCCGCCTACAACACCACTGGGGTATGATGAGCTGTCTGTAGCCGGTGCACTGCGCAAAGAGCCGGTGGAACTCTGTAAATGTTTAACCGTTAACGAGCGTGCCATCGCCAATGCGGAATACGTGATCGAGGGAGAAGTAATCCCAGGTGTGCGTGTAAAGGAAGATCAGAACAGCAATACCGGATACGCCATGCCGGAGTTTCCGGGATATACAGGGCCTGCAAGTGATCAGTGCTGGCTGATCAAGGTTACAGCAGTGACACATCGTGAAAATCCGATCATGCAGACCTGTATCGGGCCAAGTGAGGAGCACGTATCCATGGCGGGAATCCCTACAGAGGCCAGCATCTATGGTATGGTGGAAAAAGCAATGCCTGGAAGACTTCAAAACGTATACTGCAGCAGTGCCGGCGGTGGAAAGTATATGGCTGTCCTTCAGTTTAAAAAGCTTTCTCAAAGTGATGAGGGAAGACAGCGTCAGGCTGCACTTCTTGCATTTTCCGCCTTCAGTGAGTTGAAAAATGTATTTCTGGTAGATGAAGATGTGGACTGCTTTGATATGAATGACGTACTTTGGGCGATGAATACAAGATTCCAGGGAGATGTGGATGTGATCACCATTCCGGGTGTCCGTTGTCATCCTCTTGATCCGTCCAATGATCCTGCATTTTCTCCAAGTATCCGTGATCATGGGATTGCATGCAAGACTATTTTTGACTGTACGGTGCCTTATGATCTGAAGGAAGATTTTCACAGAGCCCGTTTTATGGAACTGGATCCGGAGAAATGGCTGAAAAAATGAAAAAGAGAATTATAGTTGGTGCGACAGGTGCAAGCGGCCTGCCGCTTCTTGTAAAATGTCTGGAGATCATCCGGGAGAATTCGGATTTTGAGTCGTATCTGATCATGAGTTCCAGTGCAGAGCTGACTCTTCGCCAGGAGACGGAGCTGGAACCGGAGGATGTGAAACGGTTGGCAGATCATGTATGTGCACCGGGAGAGATCGGGGCAAAACCGGCCAGTGGTTCTTTCAAAACAGAGGGGATGCTGATCGTGCCCTGCAGCATGAAGACGGTCGCGGGGATCCACAGTGGCTATGCGGATAATCTTATTCTGCGTGCGGCAGATGTGACGGTCAAGGAACAGAGAACACTGGTGCTGGCAGCCAGAGAAACACCGTTAAGCGGGATTCATCTCCGAAATCTTTATGAGCTTTCTATGCTTCCGGGAGTGCGTATCATTCCACCGATGCTGACGTTTTATCATAAACCGGAAAATATTGATGATATGGTATATCATATGGCGGCAAAGCTTTTGGAACCGTTTGGAATTGAAGCAAAGGAGTATCGCAGATGGAATGGATTGTAATGGAGTGTGTGGAGACTGCAGACTGTGAGCTGGAGGTCAGTGCTGCATTTGTCGGAGAGGATGTGCTTATCTGCCTGAAAGGAGGAGAAAAGCCTCATCTGGGATGTGTGGTGCAGACGGAACCGAGAGTGTCTCTGACAGGAGATGGTTCTGTGAGCGCGACTTCTTCAGTTTTGAATTTTCCGGGACATAAGGACGAGGTGATCTGCCGGTGGATGGCGGAGAAGGTTTCGAAAGAGCTGGGAAAGAGAGTGGTTTGCACCGGGGGATTTCATAAGGAGGGTATTTCAGAGAAGGAGATCCGGGAGGTACAGGAAAGTGTTGTGTGTCTGACAGAGAAGGTGATAGAAGGACTGCAGATGTAGTTGAGGAACGGCTGGAATCTGCTAAAGCTACTTTTCAAAAGTCCGGAGACTTTCTTCGCTCAAACAGCGAATTTTTGAAAAATAACACAGGTTCCAGCCGTCTAAAAGGCAATCATATTCTATTTATTTTCAAATATGTTCTCACGGGTAATATTTTTAGCCCATTTCCCACTAAGATACCTTTTGATCACCCATGGCCACTTCACAAATTCATCCGTACAGAGCAGAAAATACACCCACATAACCGGCAGCTTCAGTACAAAAGCAGCGAAAAATCCAAGGGGTACTGCATATACCCACATATCAATAGTATCACAGATCAGACCAAACTTTGTATCACCACCTGCCCGGAACACACCGGCGATCAGGGTTGTATTTACGGCAGACCCCATAATATAGTAGCTGTTGATCAGAAGCATATATTTCAGATAATGCATGGCAGTGGGTGTCAGGGACGCAAATCTCATTACGAACGGTGTGATGGCAAGAACGATAAGTCCGCCAAAAAAACCTGCAATAACAGTAAGCTTCAGTGTTTTGGAAGCATAACGCCTGGAACGTTCCAGATCACCCTGCCCCATAACATTGCCAAGAAGAATACCTCCTGCACTGGCAATACCGAAACAGAAAACAGAGCCGATATTACGGACTACTACAACCAGAGAATTGGCAGCAACCGCATCCGTACCAAGATGCCCCAGGATCACAGAGTACATGGAAAAACCAATACTCCAGGAAATATCATTACCAAGAGCCGGCAGGGAAAGCCGCACGAAATCACTGAACAGAAGTTTGTTTTTTATGAACATACATCGAAGATCCAGTCGGACATTTTTGCTGAAAGCAGAAACAATAAAACAGGCGAACAGCTCGATCATTCTGGAAAGTGCAGTAGCGATAGCCACACCGGTAGCACCAAGCTTGGGTGCTCCGAACAATCCGAAGATAAAAGTCGCATTCAAAAGGATATTCAGTCCAAATGCCAGCATATTCATCGCCATGCTGGTAGTTACCCGGCCAATGCTTCGAAGAACAGCCAGATAAACCTCTGTCATACCCCAGCAGATATAGGTGATACCCATAATGCGGATATAGGAAGAACCGATGGCCAGAAGCTCCGGATCATTGGTGAATAGTTTCATCATCATCTGTGGCATGGTAAATGCAACGAGCGCCACGAGAACAGAGATGATCATGGAAAAACGAAGAGCGATTCCCTCGATGATCTGAATGGCTTTGTAATCTCCCTTTCCATAATACTGGGCACAAAGCAGGGTTGCTCCCGTACCAAGACCGTAATATACCATAAACAGGATATTGGAATAATTTGCTGCCAGGGATACTGCGGAGATGGACGACTGACCTACAAAGTTCAGCATGATAACGTCGGCAGAATTGACCGCTGCACTTAATAGGTTCTGAATGATGATGGGGATGACAAGCTTAACGATCTGTGGATAAAAATCATCCCGCTGTGAAAGTTGATTCCTCATTTCCTCCTCCAAAAAAATACAATTACAATGATGTGAAAAACGGTAAATCACATATATGGTAACTGTGTCAGCTTTTGTAAAAAATGAAAGCAGACATGATTGCACGATAACATAGTTTACAGGCAGTGTCAATCGGCAAACTGCAAAATTGTTTAAACAACTTACGGAAAAATGACGAATACAAAAATGTGTAAAAAATTGTATCAGCGGTTGTTGAGATTTCCAATCCATGATAAACTGAATGGAGATATTTTTCAGAGAAAGAGGAGTAAAAAGTATGCCAGTTTTTGATTTCAGCGCAGCACCGGCAGATAAAAAAGAGACAAAACGCCAGTGCACATATATAACGTTTCGTTCCAATGAAACAAAAGCCACGCCGGAGAAACCGGTGCTGATCCTGGACAACAGCAAAAGAGAGTGGAAACATCATTCCTGTGGATATTTTTCCAATCCTGCGAAGCGGACTGCATTTGAGTTTAAGGAAGAGGACGGTGTTTTCCCGGCAGACATCCTGAAGATCGATTCACGTTTTACAAGCCTGATCAAATGGCTCGGAGAAAATCATATCAACATCCGTCTTTCCGGACAGAATACAGAAGAAGGATATGCCGTTTACAAAATCCGAGAGATCGCTTTTGGCGGAGGCACCAAGCTTTCTGCTGAGGACGGATTTCTTCAGTTTATGATCGAGCGTCTGTTTGCAAGCAGTGCGCCGGCAGAAGAAAATGAGAACGATGAGGAGGAAGAAGACGGTGACGATATGAAGCTTACCAGTATTCAGAGTATCACCGACTTTATGAACTGTGCCGGAAAGACTATGCCTGATAATATCCGTCTCTGGGCAAGAAGAAATCTGGCAGTTGCCCGTTCTCATGAGGTTTCTCAGGAGGAAAGACGCCATGCCCAGAGAGCACTTTCCATCATGATGAATATTCAGTGGAAGCATAATTATTTTGAGTCTATTGATCCGAAGGAAGCACGCCGTATCCTGGATGAGGAGCTTTATGGAATGGAGCGTGTAAAACAGAGGATCATTGAGACGATCATTCAGATCAACCGTACCCATACACTTCCTGCTTACGGACTGCTTCTTGTAGGACCGGCAGGTACCGGTAAATCTCAGATCGCTTATGCAGTTGCAAGAATCCTGAAAATGCCGTGGACAACCCTGGATATGAGTTCTATCAATGATCCGGAACAGCTTACCGGAAGCTCTCGTGTCTATGCAAATGCCAAGCCGGGAATCATCATGGAGGCTTTTTCCATGGCAGGAGAATCCAATCTGGTATTTATCATCAATGAGCTTGACAAGGCTGCATCAGGTAAAGGAAACGGAAATCCGGCAGACGTGCTTCTGACATTGCTGGATAACCTTGGTTTTACAGATAACTATATGGAATGTATGGTTCCGACAGTTGGTGTCTATCCCATTGCCACAGCCAATGATAAGGCACAGATCAGCGCACCTCTGATGTCACGTTTTGCAGTGATCGATATTCCGGATTACACACCGGAGGAAAAGAAGATCATCTTTTCTAGATTTGCGCTTCCCAAGGTTTTGAAACGTATGAGCCTGAAACAGGAAGAATGTATCGTAACGGATGAGGCGCTGGACGCAGTAATTAAGAAATTTGAAGATACCACAGGAATCCGTGATCTGGAGCAGGCTGCGGAGCATATTGCAGCCAATGCCCTGTATCAGATCGAGGTAGATCATGTGAAGGCTGTAACCTTTACCCCTGAGATGGTACAGGAGCTTCTGGACTGACAAAGGGATCCGTTTTGCAATGATAAAAATGCTTCCGGAGATTTTTTCGGAAGCATTTTTGGCTGAGGTAATGCACCTGGTTATGCCGGGCATGTCTGATCGTAAAGGGAAATTATAAAAATAATGAAATCAGGGATTGCCTGAGAAAGTGTAAATGTGTATAATGAGATAAAAGAGCGTGCTCGTGAACACAAATCACACAGGAGAGGTTTTGGAGGGTAAAATATGGCAGTAACATTACAACAGATTGCGGAAGCAGCAGGAGTTTCGAGGGGCACTGTGGACAGAGCACTGAATAACAGAGGCCGTATCCGTCCGGAAGTAGAGGAAAGGATCAAAAGGATCGCCCGGGAGATGGGATATCAGCCCAGCCGTGCCGGTCGTGCCCTTGCCATGGCAAAGAGGAAGATCCGTATCGGTGTGATTCTTCAGTATATGGAGACTCCTTTTATGCAGCAGGTTTTAAAGGGGGTCCTGGAAGCAAAAGAAGAAGTGGAGAGTTTTGGCGGAACAGTAAAGATCTATGAGATCGAAGGCGTGGAACCGGAAAAAGTAATGGCTGCAATGGAAGAGCTCCGGGAAAAGGGCTTTAATGGAATTGCGCTGACTCCATCAGAGGATCAGCTTTTGAGAGCGAGGATCGATCAGTATCAGGAAGAGTATGGAATTCCGGTAGTTACCTTTAATGCAGATCTGGAAGATACAAAGAGGTTATGCTTTGTGGGACAGGATACCTTTCAGGCCGGTCGTACGGCAGCAGGCCTGATGGGAGAGATGACAGGCGGAACCGGGCAGGTTGCCATAATTTCCGGACAGGTTGCCAATCCTGGCCTGATCAGCAGGCAGAAGGGATTTTCAACAGAAATCAAAGAAAGCTTTCCGGGAACTGAGATCGTGGATATAAGGTATTCCTATGATGACGAATGGGTGGCATCCAAGATCGTGGAAGAACTTCTGGAACTTTATCCGGAGCTGACCGGTATCTATATTACAGGTCATGGTGTAAAGGGTGTCTGCCAGACCTTGCAGAAGCTTGGAAAGGATAAAACCATGCATGTGATCGCCAATGATTTCCTGGAAGAAAATCTGAAATGGCTGAAAGAGGGGACGATCAATTTCCTTATCGGTCAGGATGCAGCTGTACAGGGACATTCCCCGGTGACTATTTTGTTCCAGCTTCTCTTTGACAGCAAGGCACCGGAAAAGGAATATCAGTATACAGATATTGTGATCCGGACAAAATATAATATGGGATAAAAAGGAATTGCTGTTGCGTATAGAACCCATGATCAGAAATATCATATGGCAGAATCCTGTACAGGGAAAGCAGATTCAGGAGGTAAAATGAATTATAAAAATGTAAAGATCGCAGAAGGTGCCAGGATCGCAAAGCAGTCTGTGATCCTTGGAAATGTAACGATCGGCCGTGACAGCTGTGTATTATATTATGCGGTGCTCCGCGGAGATGATGCTCCGATAGTAATCGGAGAAGAAACCAATATCCAGGAAAATTGTACTATTCATGTGAGCCACAACATGCCGGTCCATATCGGAAACAATGTTACTGTAGGGCATAATGCGGTGCTCCATGGATGTACTATCGGAGACCGGACACTGATTGGAATGGGATCCGTGATCCTGGATGGTGCAAGAATCGGAAATGACTGTATCATAGGAGCCGGAAGCCTTGTGACTAAGAATACGGTGATCCCGGATGGCTCTCTGGTAATGGGAAGTCCGGCCAGGATCAAACGAAACCTTACCTGGGAAGAGAAGCTTGGCATCGTGGAAAACAGCAAAGAATATATTGCTGTGTCCGAAGAGATGAAAGCGCAGGATGTATTATAAACAGCACACGATAAGGGATGAGTCCCTTTTTACCGGAAAAATACTCCACGCATCGCTCGCCATAATATGCCCATCCAAGGAATGTACCGGGATCACCAAGAGCAATGGCAGTACCGACATAGGAAACATGTGCTGTACGCCCTTGTACGTTACGCTCTTAAGTTTTGATTATTGTGCTGATTTTACAGGAATATTCAGAATAATGCAACAAAAACATTCCTTCTGAACAGAAGATCTTTTGCTTCAACATATGTAGATCAAAACCCTACAGGACATTCCTCGCAGTACATATAAAATCCCGGGCGTACTGTGGAAGATAGGTACCTCTTCGGTACGCAATTGTCAGTGTGCTGAAAACCCCATCTTCACCAATGGAAAAACAGGCTGGTTTTACAGGGAGGTCCATATTTTGGACATAAGTTTCCGGGGTGAAACACATACCAAGTCCTTGCATGCAGAGCTTGACGCAGGTTTCTGTGTTGCGGCTCTGAATTGGCACATAAGGCTTGATATGGGCAGCTTTCAATGCTTCCAGCGAAAGCTGTCCGGTAGTCTGTTCCGGAAAATGCAGGATAAAAGGCTCTTCTGCCAGAAGTGAGAGATCAAGCTTCGGGTATATGCTGTGAGTGGATACACTGCCGGCAGCAGCCAATGGGTGCTCCGGATGCATGATCAGAAGGATCTCTTCCTTTTTCAGCAGTTCGTATTCCAGCTTAGGGTGTTTATGTACTTCATTGAAAATGCCAAAATCAAGCTGATCATTGAGAAGAAGTTTTTCTTGGATGGAATATGCCTCTTCCAAGATATTGACCTTTACTTTAGGATATTTTTGAAAAAAAGAGGTCATGATCTGAGGAACCATACAGGTACTCCTCATCAGTGGGAAAGCAACGTTCAGTTCTCCTTCATTATTTTCTGTAAGATCTTTCAGCTCTTTTTCCCAGTCCTGTCGTATCTGCAGGATCTTTCGGGCATACTGCATATATTTGCGGCCTGCAAAGGTAGGTGTATAGCTGTTTCCGCTGCGGCTGAATAGCTTGGTCCCCATTTCCCGTTCCAGCTTCTGGAGATGCTTGGTTAGGGTTGGCTGGGAAATATAAAGCTCCTGTGCGGCTTTTGTAAGATTCTGATATTTAGCAATGCAGAGAATGTACTTCAGTTCATGATAGTTCATGTTTTCCTCCAACTATTCCATTTTGGCATAATTTTTATGTATAATATGAATTTGACTTCCTAATATGTGTATTTTACAATACTTCCTATCATCATATCAAGGGGGAAAACAAATGAAAAACTGGTTGGAAAAACAGTTCAGACTGTCTGAGTTCAATACAAATATAAAAACAGAACTTCTGGCAGGACTGACAACCTTTGTAACTATGGCATATGTGCTGGCCACGATTCCAAATATTCTGGCAGGTGCCGGTTATGACAAACATACGACTCTGACAGCTATGATCCTTCTGATCATTTTGACTAGCTGTGCAATGGCTTTGGTCACTAATCGTCCGTTTGCTTTGGCACCGGGACTCGGAAGTGTGGGAATCATCGCGTCTATGATCACTAATGAAGGCGTAAGTATGCCGATCGCAGCAGGTGTGATATTCTGGAGTGGTGTTCTTTTTATCATAATTTCATTCTTTGGTCTGAGAGAAGCAGTGGTACGTGTGATCCCGGTAAGCCTGAAACATGCGGTTAGTGCAGGTATTGGTCTGTTTATCGCACTTCTTGGTGCAAAAAACTGTGGACTGATCGTGGCAAATGATGCAAAAAACTGTCTTTCCTTCGGAAATCTTGCATCTCCATCTGTGATTGTAGCAGTGATCGGATTTCTGATCCTTCTGGTGATCAAGGTACGAAACATTCCGGGAGGTATGATCCTTGCGATCCTGCTGACTACTCTGGCAGGAATTCCTTTCGGTGTTACACATGCTCCGGAATCCATTTTTGCATTTCCGGCAGGTATCGGCCATCAGTTCCTGAAAGTTGATTTTCTGGGAGCACTGAATTTTGCTTATATTCCATTTCTGATCGCTCTGTTTGTGCCGGATTTCTTTTCTACATTCGGAACAGTTCTGGGAGTGGGAGCAAAGGCAGGCTATCTGGATAAGGATGGAAATCTTCCGGGTATTGATAAATGCTTTAAGGTAGATGCAATTGCAACAAGCTTTGGAGCATTGTTTGGAATGCCGAGTCTTACTACTTATCTGGAGTCATCTGCAGGCGTAGAAGCAGGGGGAAAAACGGGACTTACGGTTATTTTTACAAGCATTTTCTTCGGACTTTCGCTGTTTCTGGCACCACTGGCTCTTGTGATCCCATCTGCGGCAACCGGTCCGGTGCTGATCTATATCGGCATCAATATGCTTGGTGCTATGAGAAATATTGATTATTCGGATATTACAGAGTATATTCCGGCATTTTTATGTGTAACCTTTACGATTTTTGCAAATAATATCGCAAATGGTATCTGCGTGGCGCTTCCGGCTTATCTCGTTATGAAGATCGCAGCAGGAAAGATCAAAAAGATTGAACCGGTCATGTATGTATTGGTAGCAGTCTGTCTGTTGTATTTTTATTCAATTATCTAAGGATGGTGAAATGGTATGGAGCAGGTTCATCTGCTGATCAAAAACGCAAAGGTATTTAATTCCTATCTTAAGAAATTCATATCTGCCAATGTTGCGGTGAAAGATGGAAAATTTTATTACATAGACAGAAAACAGGATACGGATTTTCAGACTGACAATGTGATCGATGCAAAGGGATCATACATGATTCCAGGCCTGACAGATATTCATATGCATATCGAAAGTTCTATGACCACACCGGCTTTTTTTGGAAAATGTGCAGGAGAAAATGGTGTGACGACGGTGGTTTCAGAGCCTCACGAAATGGCCAATGTCAAAGGGATCCGAGGGATTCTGGAAATGATCTCTGCGGCAAAGAATGCACCTATCGATATTTTTTACGGGATTCCAAGCAGCGTTCCGTCAACCAGTGAAAAGCTGGAAACAACAGGTGGAATCATTGACTACAATGCAATGAAGCATCTGCTGGAAGAAAAAGATGTGGTATGTGTAGGCGAAATCATGAATTACCGGCAGATCATCCGGGAAAATGATCTGGAGATCAGCCGGTTTCTGGAATATCTGAAAAAAGAGCATCCGGGATATGTGATCGAGGGACATTGTCCGTCATTGCTGGACCTGGATCTTGCAAAATTTCTTTATCTGGGTATCAATGGTGATCACACGGAACATACTCTGGAGGAAGTAAAGCAGCGGATCGAAAACGGAATGTTTTTTGAGATCCAGGATAAAATGTTGAAACCGGAAATCCTAGAGTATATCTGCCAGAACCAGCTCTACGAGTATTGTTCTTTTGTAACAGATGATACCATGGCGGATGCTTTGTATGAGCAGGGGCCGCTGAATGCAGTGGTACAGAAAGCTATCGATATGGGATTTCCGATGGAACAGGCGATCTACTGTGCCACATATACACCATGTCAGCGGATGCATTTTTATGACAGAGGAGCTATCGCACCGGGAAAACTTGCGGACTTTATGCTGCTTAAAGATCCGTCCGTTCTTAAACCGGAAGCTGTATTCAAAAATGGTGTTTCGATTTATGTAAAGGATGAACCGCAGTTGCCGCTGTCTGCTTCCTCATATGAATTTCCGGCAGATTTTTACCGGAGTGTACAGCTTCCGGAGATTTTTCTGAAGGATTTTCAGGTGAATGTTCCTTTTCAGGAAGGATATGCAACGGTTCGTGTGATGGAAGTCAATCCGGATCGTACCCATACTACTGAAAAACTGGTGGAAATGCCGGTGAAAGACGGAAAGATCTGCTGGGAAAACAGCGGATGTCTTCTGGCTATGGTGGTGGAACGTCATGGGAAGAACGGAAATATCGGCTATGGATTTCTTACAGGCTCCTGCTTGAAAAAGGGAACTGTGGCAACAACATATTTTCATGATCATCATAATCTCTTTGTAGCAGGAAGCTCTCCGGATGATATGTTATTTGCTGTAAACAGGATCCGGGAACTGCAGGGGGGATTTCTGACAGTAAAAGATGGAAGGATCCTTTCTGAGCTTGCACTTCCGGTATGTGGGCTTTTATCCGAAAAATCGATCAGGGAGAATGGCCTTGCATTGAAGGCGGTGAGAAAAAGCCTTACAGATCTGGGATATGTGCATAATAATCCGATCATGTCAGTGGGAACACTTGGATTACCGGTAAGTCCGGCGCTGAAGCTGACCGATAAGGGACTGGTGGATGTAAAAAAAGGAGAAATTGTTCCGCTGATCATAAGCACAAAGAAAAATAAATAACGTTGTTCTTATTGCAGCAAGATAAGCCGGACGTGAGTCGCGGAAGGCGGCATAATAAGGCATAATAATCAGATATCGTTGTAAAAAATCTGCATTTTTCAATCTTATGATTGGAATCTGCAGATTTTTTGTTATAGAGAAAAAACAAAAATTATGGTAAAATAAGAATGCATGGCACAAAAGGTTAAATCAGGAGAAAACATATGAAAAAGAATCACTTTGAATTAAAAAATTATGTTATGGCAACCGGTGTTTTTATTTTGGCGGTTGTAGCAGGGATTCTTATTTTTTTCGAGTGTGTGCAGAGATCTGTACAGGTGAATTCTCAGAATACTTTGAAGATAAATGTGCAGAGACAAAGTGAACACTTGCGGACCATACTGGATATTAATTATCAATATCTGAATGAGATTGCCTCTGCAATGGGAAGATCAGAAGAACTTTTTTCAGAAGAAAATAAAGAACGACTGGTATCCATTTATGAAAAAACAGACCTGGAGAGGGCTGCTCTTATTGATAAGAATGGAGATGCATACTACGACAATGGAGTAACCAAGAATGTTTCTCATCGCAGATATTTTCAGGAGGCCATCAGCGGAGAGCAGACCATCAGCGATCCCCTGGAGAGCAGTGTGGACCATGAAGTGAGGGTGGTTTTAGGCGTGCCGATATACAAAGATCATAAAGTGATCGGTGTTCTGGGCGGATCCTGTAATGTTACAGCGCTGAGTCATATGCTTTTTAATGATCTTTTTGACGGAACGGGAAACAGTTTTCTGACCACAAGTGATGGAGAGCTCATTGCCTTTGACATTGGTTCGGCGTCCGGTACGGAGATCACATATGGAATCAATCTTTTTAAATATTACGGAGAAAAAAATCTTAAAGGGAAGCATGCTCTTCAGGATATTCAGGAAGATTTTAAAGTTGGCGAAAGAGGTCTGGTGAAGCTTAGCCTCAAAGAGAGAAAAGAAGAGGACCGATATCTGGCATATATGCCTCTTGGGTACAATGACTGGATGATCTGTTACGCAATTCCTGTAAAAAATGCACAGCAGGCGTATGAATTTATTTCCGGTTATGAAATTATATTTATGGGAAGCTTCTGTATTCTGGTATTGATCCTGCTTCTGTACATTGTTGTAAGAAATAATCAGGAGAAAGCGGAATTGGTACGTTCTGTCCAGCATGATGCACTTACAGGCGTTTATAACAGAGAGAATACGCAGAAGATGATCGATGCTATTCTGAGAGAAAAAGCTCCGGAAGGCTTTCATGGCTTTCTGATCCTGGATATGGATCATTTTAAAGAAGTGAATGATGTTTACGGACATGTCATGGGAGATAATGTCTTAAGGATGCTGGGAGGTTTTCTTAAAGAGCAGTTCCGGGAACAGGATGTGATCGGACGTATCGGCGGGGATGAGTTTGTGATCCTGCTCTGTAATATCGGTTCCAGGGAAAATATGGAGAGCAGAATAAAAAATCTTCATGAAAATCTCAGGGAGATCCGAATGGAAGGAATGGGAGAGCATACATTCACTTTTAGTGCAGGAATTGCTTTTGCACCACAGGATGGAGATACCTTTATGGAACTGTATCAAAAAGCAGATCTTGCTCTTTATCAGGTAAAACGCTCCGGAAGGAATGGCTACCGGATCTATAAATAACAATAAAAAAGACATATGAGGGATTCAAGAGAAGAATATCCTTCTGACATTATTATAAATGGTTCATACTAAAAATATTTAAACGATTTTGATAGTTGACATGAATTTTCAGATATGCTATGCTTATGAAGATTTTGAAGGACAAGAAAGAGTCTTTTCAAAGCAATTATTTTGGACCACTCCATTTTGGAGTCAAGGCCATACGGACAGCCGGGTCCACTGCCGCTGATGGTAACTTTGGTTGCCTTATTGATTGAGTTAGAAGCTCAAATTTTATAAGTTGGTTCCTTTGATAACCGTCATGCGCCTGTTGCGCAGACTTGTGAAACGGTCAATAAGAGTAGTAAAAGTATGATTGCTATATAGACTCTGACATATATCATCCGGATTTTGATCTCATGTAAATATGAGGATTCTCATATTTATATGCGATGAAAATAAAATTTGGAAGAATGATCTAAGCAGGTTTACGGTTTTGTATCGGCCTGCTTTTTTTTGTGCGGATAAAGGAACTGGAAATGGAGAAGCAATGAACAGAAGTCGTTTTAAACTGGACCAGAATCATGCTCCAATTCATGAAGCTCTGGAAAAATTCCTGCGTATGAGAGTAGTACCTTTCGATGTGCCGGGACATAAAAGAGGAAGAGGAAATCCGGAGCTTACTGAATTTCTGGGACAAAAATGTGTAGGTGTGGATGTAAACAGCATGAAGCCGCTTGATAATCTCTGTCATCCCGTATCTGTGATCCGGGAGGCGGAAGAGCTGGCAGCAGATGCCTTTGGAGCAGCTCATGCATTTCTTATGGTTGGAGGAACTACAAGCTCAGTGCAGACTATGGTGCTAACTGCTTGTAAGAGGGGAGATGAGATCATTCTTCCCCGAAATGTCCACAGAAGTGTGCTGAATGCGCTGGTTCTGTGCGGAGCAATCCCGGTCTATGTGAATCCGGAGGTGGATCAGAGACTTGGAATTTCTCTTGGAATGCGACGTGAACAGGTGGCAAAGGCAATTAAGGAGCACCCAAATGCGGTGGCTGTGCTGGTGAATAATCCCACCTATTATGGAATCTGCAGTGATCTTCGCGCAATTGTACGTATGGCTCATGAAGCAGGAATGCTGTGTCTGGCAGATGAGGCACATGGAACCCATTTTTATTTTGGCGGAGGTCTGCCGGTTTCGGCAATGGCAGCCGGTGCAGATATGGCATCTGTATCCATGCATAAAAGCGGCGGAAGCCTGACCCAGTCCAGCCTTCTTCTTACAGGACAGGGTGTTCATGCCGGTTATGTCCGTCAGATCATCAATCTGACTCAGACTACTTCAGGCAGCTATCTTCTGATGTCAAGTCTTGATATTTCGCGCCGGAATCTTGCACAGCGAGGACGCCAGATTTTTCACCAGGTAGCAGATATGGCAGAGTATGCAAGGGAAGAGATCAATGCTATTGGCGGCTATTACGCATTTGGAAAAGAACTGGTGAATGGAGATTCGGTTTTTGATTTTGATATTACGAAATTAAGTGTACATACCCTGGACATCGGACTTGCAGGAATCGAGGTTTACGATATATTGAGAGATGAATATGATATTCAGATCGAATTTGGTGATATTGGAAATATTCTGGCTTATCTGTCAATCGGAGATCGTGCCCAGGAAATAGAGCGGCTGGTAAGTGCTCTTGCGGAGATCCGCAGGCGATTCCAGAAGGATAAATCAGGATTGCTGGATCAGGAATATATCGATCCTCAGGTAGTGACAAGTCCTCAGGAAGCTTTTTATGCAGAAAAATGCAGCCTTCCTCTCAGAGAAACCGAAGGCAAAGTATGCAGCGAGTTTGTAATGTGTTATCCTCCGGGAATCCCGATTTTGGCTCCGGGGGAACGAATCACTCCGGAAATCCTGGATTATATTGAATATGCCAAGGCAAAAGGATGCAATATGACAGGCCCTGAAGATCCGGATATATTGCGTTTGAACGTGCTGGCAGGGAGGTAAAGAAAATGGAAATGTGGTTTTCGGAATTTCATACACCGGATGTGAAGCATAGTATCCGGGTAAACCGTCAGCTTTACTCAAAGCAGAGTGACTATCAGAGAATTGATATTTTTGAGACACCGGAATTTGGCAGGGTGCTCACACTGGACGGTAATGTAATGCTCACAGAGCGTGACGAATTTATTTATGACGAAATGATCACTCATGTACCTATGGCTGTTCACAAAGAAGCTAAGGATATTCTTGTGATCGGAGCAGGAGACGGAGGAGTTGTACGTGAACTGACCAGGTATGATCGTGTCAGCCATATTGATCTGGTGGAGATGGATCCTATGGTAGTAGAAGCCTGTCGCGCATATCTTCCGGGAAATGCCTGCAGGCTGGATGACAGGAGAGTGCATCTTCATTATGAAAATGCGTTGAAATATATACGCCGCTGCGAAAATAAATATGATCTTATTATTGTAGATTCCTCGGATCCCTTTGGCCCATCGGAGGGATTATTTACCCGTGAATTTTACGGAAACTGCTATAATGCGCTGAAGGCGGATGGAATTATGGTTAATCAGCAGGGAAGTCCTTTTTATTCCGAAGATGCGCATGCCATGCAGCGCAGTCACAAAAGAATTGCCAGTACTTTCCAGATCAGCCGTGTTTACCAGGCTCACATTCCTACCTTTGCTGCCGGTTACTGGCTGTTTGGCTTTGCAAGTAAGAAATATCATCCGGTGGATGACCTGGATCCGAAGGCATGGAATTCACTGAATCTTCGCACCCGTTACTATACTACAAGGCTTCACAAAGGTGCATTTTATCTTCCGGCTTTTCTTGAGGAAATGCTTCAGGAGGTGGAGGACTGATTTATGATCTTACCAAATATTGAAAATTTTATCGGTTGTGACAGCAGTTTTGAGGAAGCAGAAATTGTTCTTTACGGAGCTCCCTTTGATTCGACCACAAGCTTTCGTCCGGGAGCCAGGTTCGGTCCTTCTGCCATTCGTCATGAAAGCTTTGGACTGGAAACCTACAGCCCTTATCAGGATCGTGACCTTATGGATATCCAGGTATTTGACAGTGGAGATCTGGAGCTTTGCTTCGGCAGCAGTGAAAAGGCGCTTGCTGACATACAGGATCGTGCAGAGGAAATCCTGAAGGAGGGAAAAATGCCGCTGCTCCTGGGGGGAGAGCATTTGGTGACACTGGCTGCTGTGAGAGCTGTCGCCGGGAGATATCCGGAACTTCATATTATTCATTTTGATGCGCATGCAGATTTAAGAGACGATTATCTTGGTGCCCATTTAAGTCATGCGTGTGTTATCCGCAGATGCTATGATATTCTGGGAGATGGACGGATACATCAGTTTTGTATCCGAAGCGGGGAAAGAGAAGAATTCCGGTTTGCAAAAGAGCATACAGATTTTCATCCCTTTACCTTTGAATGCCTGGAAGAAACCGTACAGGAATTGGCCAGGAAGCAGGTTCCGGTATATTTTACCATTGATCTGGACTGTCTGGATCCATCTGTATTTCCGGGAACCGGTACACCGGAGGCAGGAGGCGTAAGCTTCCTTGAATTGCTCGATGCTATCCGGAAGGTATCAGAATTAAATATTGTGGGAGCAGATGTCAATGAGCTGGCACCTATGCTGGATCCAAGCGGTGTTTCCACAGCTACAGCATGTAAGGTGGTCAGGGAACTGCTGCTGGCGTTGGCAAAATAAAAACAGTTACGAGAATTGAGTATAAAAAAGGAGACAAAAAACATGAGCAGAGTACTTGTAATCGGCTGCGGTGGAGTAGCCAGTGTAGCAATTCAGAAGTGTTGTCAGGCAGATACTGTATTTACAGAACTGTGTATAGCAAGCAGGACAAAAGAAAAATGTGATGCACTTGCCCGGAAACTGGAAGGAAAAACAAAAACAGTTATTACCACCGCAAAGGTGGATGCAGATGATGTAAACCAGCTGATCCAGCTGATCAATAGTTACAAACCGGATCTGGTAATGAACATTGCGCTTCCGTACCAAGATCTGACCATCATGGATGCATGTCTGGCATGTGGTGTAAACTATATGGATACGGCAAACTATGAGCCGGAGGATACGGATGATCCCAAATGGCGTGCTATTTACGAAAAACGCTGTAAGGAAGAGGGATTTTCCGCATATTTTGATTATTCCTGGCAGTGGGCATACCGGAAGAAATTTGAAGAGGCAGGACTTACAGCACTTCTTGGCTGCGGCTTTGATCCGGGTGTTACCCAGGCATATTGTGCATATGCATTAAAGCATGAGTTTGACCAGATCGATACCATTGATATTCTGGACTGCAATGGAGGAGACCACGGATATGCATTTGCAACCAACTTTAATCCGGAAATCAATCTTCGTGAGGTAAGTGCGCCCGGAAGCTACTGGGAGAATGGACACTGGGTGGAAATTCCTCCGATGGCAATCAAGAGGGAATATGATTTTGATCAGGTCGGCGATAAAGATATGTATCTTCTGCATCACGAGGAGATTGAGTCCCTTGCCCAGACAATTCCGGGAGTAAAGAGAATCCGTTTCTTTATGACCTTCGGACAGAGCTATCTGGATCACATGCGCTGTCTGGAGGATGTGGGAATGCTTTCTACTACTCCGATCAACTATAACGGACAGGAAATCGTTCCTATCCAGTTTTTGAAGGCTCTTCTCCCGGATCCGGCCAGCCTGGGTCCACGTACTAAGGGAAAAACTAATATTGGCTGCATTTTCACCGGAGTAAAGGATGGAAAAGAGAAAACCTATTATATTTATAATGTTTGTGATCACCAGGAATGTTATAAAGAGGTTGGAAGTCAGGCGATCAGCTATACGACAGGCGTTCCGGCTATGTGCGGAGCATTAATGATGCTTACCGGAAAATGGATCCGCCCGGGAGTGTACACAGTAGAAGAATTTGATCCGGATCCGTTCCTGGAAGCACTTGACAAATATGGACTTCCACGCAGCGAAAATCATGATCCGGAGCTGGTGGATTAATGGAAAGAATAGATACAAGACCACCCTTTGCAGCGTCCGGCGGAGTTATTCCGCCGGAGTTGCGGAAGATCAAAACACCTTGTTATGTTCTCGACGAAGCGGCGCTTATAAAAAATGCAGAATTAATGGGAAATATTGCCAAAAGAACTGGCTGCAAAATGCTGCTGGCACAGAAGGCTTTCAGTAATTATGACTGCTATCATCTTTTGGAACCTTATCTGACAGGAACAGAAGCAAGCGGACTGTACGAAGCTAGGCTTGGTGCCCAGGAGATGCCTGGGAAAGAGGTACATGTATTTTGCGCCGGATATCGTGAGGATGAATTTGAGGAGCTGCTTAGCTTTGCAGATCATATAGTGTTTAACTCACCTTCTCAGCTTCTTCGTTTTGGGAAAAGAGTGAAGGAGGCCGGGAAAAGTGCAGGGCTTCGGATCAATCCGGAATGCTCTACCCAGGAGGGACATGCTATTTATGATCCTTGTGCTCCAGGCAGCCGAATGGGTACCACAAGGGCGCAGTGGGAAACTGCGGTGAGAAAGTATCCGGAGCTGATCAGATTATTGGATGGTATTCATTTTCACACCCTTTGTGAGCAGGACTCTTCTGATCTGGAAACTACTCTTACAGCAGTAAAGACGAAATTCGGAGATCTGATTTCTAAGATGAAATGGCTGAACCTGGGAGGAGGACATCATATTACAAGACCAGGCTATGATATTGCACGGCTTGAGAAGTGCATTAGGGCCGCAAAGGAAGAATGGAAGGTAGATGTTTATCTGGAGCCTGGAGAGGCATGGGCCTTAAATGCAGGATTCTTTTTGACAACTGTTCTGGATGTGCTGCAAAATGGTGATACCCGGCTTGCGATTTTGGATGGAAGTGCTGCCTGTCATATGCCGGATGTTCTGGAAATGCCTTATCGTCCTCCTCTTCTTGGAGCAGATGAACCGGGAGAAAATGCAGTCACAATCCGACTCGGAGGACCAACCTGCCTGTCAGGAGATATCATAGGAGATTACAGCTTTTCAGAGCCGTTGAAGTACGGAGATATCCTCATGTTTGGTGATATGGCCATTTATACAACCTGCAAAAACAATACCTTTAATGGAATGCCTTTGCCTGATATATGGCTGAGACATGGCGATAAAACCATGGAACGTCTTACTGATTTTGGGTATGAAGATTTTAAAGGCAGACTTGGACGCTGCAGGAAATAAGAGCAGTTTTTTTGAAAATCTGACAGGATGTGGCTATTGGTGTTATAAATACAGGAAATACTGGGGTTATTTCATGTTTCAAAAAGGTGTGGATCTGCATTTGGTTAAGATAATTTGACAGGTTCTTATAAAACAAATAAATTTGATAAAATATGTAAAGTTTTAGTTGGATTTTAAGCATTTTGTGGTACACTGATATAGTATATCAAAAATGGGAGGGAGATTCAAAAATGAGCAAAAACGAAGGAAAAGGGTTAAAGTCTTTTAACAAGGGGTTCCAAGTGCCTGATACCTACATTATCATCTTTTTAGTAGTTGTTGTCGCAGCACTTATGACATTTCTTGTACCAAAGGGATTTTACGAAACACAGGATATTTCATATATGATCAATGGTGTTGAGAAAACCCGTACGGTAATCAAAGACGGAAGTTTCCAGTATCTGACAGATGATACGGGAAATGTAGTAACAGAAGGAGTAGCACTCTTTAGTGGAGATGGTGGAACAGGATTTTTCAACTATATGTATAACGGAATTGTAAATAGTTCTGCAATCGAGATTATTGCATTTCTTATGGTAGTAGGTGGTGCATTTGGTATCATGATCCGTACAGGTGCGATTGAATCTGGATTGATCGGATTGATCCGCAAGTCAAAGGGAGCAGAAAAACTATTGATTCCGGTACTTTTCGTACTGTTTTCTCTTGGTGGAGCAGTTTTCGGGATGGGAGAAGAAGCGCTTCCGTTTACTATGATTCTTTGTCCGTTGTTTGTAGCAGTTGGATATGATTCAGTTATTGCAGTTCTTGTTACTTATGTTGCAACACAGATTGGTTTTGGTTCATCCTGGATGAATCCATTTTCTGTAGGTATCGCACAGGGTATTGCAGGTATTGACGTATTCTCCGGAGCAGGATTCCGTATGGTAATGTGGGTAGTATTTACAGCACTCGGCTGTGGAATGACTATGTTCTATGCATCAAAGATCAAAAAGACTCCGACAATCTCAATCGCATATAAGACTGATTCATATTTCCGTGAGCAGAATGAAAAAACAGGAATTGACGAAGGACATTCATTTGGTCTTGGACACATTTTAGTTCTTCTGACACTGGCTGCTACAGTAGTATGGGTAGTTTGGGGCGTTATGATTCAAGGATACTACATGCCAGAGATTGCTACACAGTTCTTTATTATGGGAATTGTTTCCGGTGTGATCGGAGTTATCTTTAAACTGAATGATATGAAACTGAATGATATCGCAATATCATTCAAAGATGGAGCAAAAGATCTGATTGGTGCTGCACTTGTTGTTGCTATGGCACAGGGTATCATGCAGGTTCTTGGTGGATCTGATCCGACAACACCTACAGTTATCAATACAATTATGTATAATATTTCAAATGCATTGTCTGGAGTTTCCGGAGCAGTTGCAGCAGTACTTATGTATCTGTTCCAGTCTGTATTCAACTTCTTTGTTGTATCCGGAACAGGACAGGCTG
Organism: Ruminococcus sp. AF20-12LB; assembly: GCF_003478985.1. Lineage (NCBI taxonomy): Bacteria > Bacillati > Bacillota > Clostridia > Eubacteriales > Oscillospiraceae > Ruminococcus > Ruminococcus sp. AF20-12LB. The sequence goes on from NZ_QUGH01000004.1 coordinate 255,028, forward strand.
CGATCACAATGCCGATTATGGCTCCACTGTCAGACCTGTTAGGTGTTTCACGACAGACAGCTGTAGTTGCATTCCAGCTTGGTGATGCATTTACAAACCTGATTGTTCCTACATCTGGATGTCTGATCGGATCTCTTGCAATTGCAAAGATTGAGTGGTCTAACTGGATTAAATTCATGTGGAAATTCCTTGGCGTCTTAATGATTGGTGCAATCATTACAGTTCTTATTGCAGTTGGAATTGGATTCTAAAACATGCATTATATAATTTGGAGTGATTTATGATGAAATTAATTCAGAATATTGATATTTATGCTCCACAGCATCTGGGGAAAAAAGACGTACTTATAATCAATGATAAGATTGTTAAGATTAAAGATTCAGGTTCTATATCTGCAGATGGATTTCTTGCGGAGTCAGAAATGATCAATGGAGAGGGGTTACTTTTAACTCCGGGATTCATTGATAGTCATGTTCATGTACTAGGAGGCGGTGGCGAAGGTGGATTCGCCAATCGTACTCCGGAAGCAACTATGGAAGGACTTACGAAGTTTGGAGTAACAACAGTTGTTGGCTGCCTTGGAACAGATGGAATCGGTCGTGATATATGTGCATTGGTTGCAAAGACAAAAGGATTGAATGAGCAGGGAATGTCTGCATACTGTTATACAGGCAGTTATCATATTCCGGTTCGTACGTTGACTGACAGTATTGTGAAAGATATCATGATGATTCAGGAAATCATTGGAACTGGAGAAATCGCGATTTCTGATCATCGGTCTTCACAGCCGACTTTTGAGGAATTTGCACGTGTCGTTGCGGATACAAGACTTGGTGGTGTTCTTTCCGGGAAAGCTGGCATTGTAAATGTTCATCTTGGTGACAGTCCGAGATGCTTAGATCTTATTGAACGAGTGGTAGATGAGACAGAGATACCGACTTCTCAAATACTGCCAACACATATCAATCGAAATGAGATGCTTTTCTGTAAGTCAGTTGAATATGCGCTGAAGGGCGGAGCAGTAGATTTTACCGGAAATGAAGATATTGACTATTGGGAAACTATCTGTGATGAGGTACGTGTATGTAATGGTATCAAACGGATGTTAGATGCAGGAGTAAATCCTGACCGCATGACAATTTCTTCTGATGGACAGGGAAGCCTTCCGATGTACAGCAGTGATGGCGAATTCCTTGGAATGGGTGTTGGACAGTCCAGCTGCCTTCTGAAGGAAGTAAAAGAGTGTGTGTTTAAAGCGGATATCCCGCTGGAAATTGCACTTTCAACAATAACATCCAATCCGGCAGAAATCCTTCGCCTTAATGGAAAAGGAAAGATTGAAGAGGGCTATGATGCGGATCTTTGTATCCTGGATCAGGACCTGCAGCTTGTTGAGGTAATAGCAAGAGGTAAAACAGTGTATACAAGATAGAATCAGAAATATCCGGTATAAGAACAGAAGTGTTCCGTACCGGATATTTTATTAGCATATATTCTAATAGATGGGGGCAAAATAATGCTGACTTATACATATGTTTCAAAGGGAAAATTTGAACTAATGGAAAAACCGAAACCAGTGCTCATGCATGAACGAGATGCCATTGTAAAGGTGACACTGGCCAGCATCTGTTCCAGTGACCTGCATATTAAACACGGAAGTGTACCGCGTGCAGTCCCGGGAATTACAGTTGGCCATGAGATGGTAGGTATTGTTGAGGCAGTCGGTTCTAAGGTGACGCATGTAAAACCGGGAGACCGGGTGACTGTAAATGTAGAAACTTTTTGCGGAGAGTGTTTTTTCTGTAAGAAAGGATATGTAAACAATTGTACCGACAAGAATGGTGGCTGGGCACTTGGCTGTCGTATCGATGGGGGACAGGCAGAATATGTCCGGGTTCCTTTTGCAGATCAGGGATTGAATAAAATCCCGGAAGGTGTTACGGACAGACAGGCTTTACTGGTAGGAGATGTTCTTGCTACTGGTTATTGGGCAGCACGTATTTCTGAAATCACAGAGGAAGATACTGTACTGATCATTGGAGCCGGTCCAACAGGAATATGTACTTTACTTAGTGTTATGCTGAAAAATCCAGCGAAGATCATTATATGTGAAAAGGACGAAACACGTATTCGCTTTATTAAGGAGCATTATCCGGAGACTCTTACTGTTTCACCGGAAGACTGTAAAGAGTTTGTTAAGACTAATAGTGAGCATGGTGGAGCTGATGCAGTCCTTGAAGTTGCCGGAGCAGAATCGACATTTAAACTGGCGTGGGAATGTGCCCGACCAAATGCAATCGTGACAGTGGTTGCGCTTTACGATAAAGCACAGATGTTGCCACTCCCAGATATGTATGGTAAAAATCTCACTTTTAAAACAGGTGGAGTGGATGGCTGCGATTGCGAAGAAACTCTGAAGCTGATATCAGAAGGTAAGATCAACACGGAACCGCTGATTACGCATACATATCCGTTAAACAGGATTGAAGAGGCATATGAATTGTTCGAAAATAAGAGAGATGGCGTGATTAAAGTAGCAGTGGAATGCTGAGAAACAGGTAAGGAAGGCTGCTTTGTAAACTTGTAAAAGAAAAGGATGTCTATTTTCCCTTTACACTGACAGGATATGAGGCTGAATTGTTTTGCGTCTGGTACAACAGGTGCTCATGGCTGTAGTTGTATTTTCTTTCTTGGTATTTCCGCAACGCTTTGGTAAGAGCAAATTATAACGATCTGCAAAACAGCGTTCATGCCACAACAAAGTTTTTGGAAATGTTCTTCAGCAATTTAATTTTGGGAACGGAATATGAGCTGAAAAACAGAGATATGCACGTGGGCTATGTGGATGATAATTCCCAAAGTGTCACTCCAAAAGCTCCAAAGTCTCAATTTGACACTTTGGAATGTACTTTAGAGGAGCTGGCGTTCTTGGAGCTGATTTACAAGAATCCGTCAATTAAGCAGAAGGATCTTGTTGCTGAGACCGGAAAATCGCTCAGCACCGTAAAACGAATTATGGAGTCCTTGCAGAAAAAGGAATATATCCGTAGAGTGAACGGAAAAAGATATGGAAAATGGGAAATATTGATTTGAATAAGTATTAAGAAAGAGGAACTGCACCTCATTTGTTAGACAGTATGGTATACTATCTAATAAGTGAGGTGCAGTTTCATAATTGCGAGGGATTTAAGGAGCGCTGGTACGATAAAGAAGGAACGTGGAAATCCGAATGATTCTGCTCGATTCATAGGGAAAGTCGCAGTAACTGAAGATGGAGAAACTGCAAAGATCTACAATTATCTGGACACAGAAAAGATCGAACAGGAAGCCTTATATGATGGGATGTATGCAGTAACTACAGACCTCTTAGACGATGACGTAAAAGATATCTTAAAAGTCAGCGAAGGTCGTTGGGAAATCGAGGAATGTTTCCGTATAATGAAAACTGATTTTGAAACAAGACCAGGGTTTTATTCCACTTTACACACGAGACAAGCTAACCGATGCATTGCACACAGTTTGCGGCTTTGGAACGGATTATAAATTTATCACCAAAAGGCAAATGAAAAACATTCAGAAAAAAAGCAAAGGCCGGGAATAAAATACTATATTCCAAAACGGCACAAAAAATCGCCGAACCCCAGTAAATTCAAGAGGTACAGCGATTTTTTTGTTTAGTAACTGTCAAAGACAGGATTATAGCACAAAAACATAAAATCTGTGTTAAATTTCTGTTCTTAACGAAAATTTTATATCCGATGTGCTACAATGACGCCAGAAAATGAAAGGAGTGATTGAATTGACCAGAGCAAAAAAGGCTTTATCACAGGCAGTACTGCTTATTTCGGGAGCTATTATGCTCGGCTTCGGTGCGATGCGTGGCGAAGTTGAAACCGTTTTGAGCAAGGCAATCAGGCTTTGTTTGGAGTGTGTAGGAATTGGATAAAAAGAAAACAAAGAATAAAAACCATAATAAGAAAAAACATTCGGCATCTAACCAATTAGCCAAATTCCGAGGATGGATTCAGGCAGGAGCAACTCTGCTGACAAATATTCATCTGCCAAACTTTTTTAAAGGCGAAATTTATCAAGGCAAAGGCAAGGCCGTTTGTGTGCCTGGTCTGAACTGCTATTCCTGTCCTGCCGCATCGGGTGCTTGCCCAATCGGCTCATTTCAGGCGGTAGTCGGCTCGTCAAAATATAAGTTTTCCTATTATATAACAGGATTTCTCATTTTGTTGGGAGTTCTGCTCGGACGCTTTATCTGCGGATTTTTGTGTCCGTTTGGTTGGTTACAGGATTTGTTGCACAAAGTCCCGACCAAAAAGTTTTCAACAAAAAAACTCAAGCCACTGACATATATCAAATATGCAGTACTGCTGTTGGCAGTTGTTTTATTACCGGTGCTCATAGTAAATGATTTGGGGATGGGCGACCCATATTTCTGCAAATATATATGTCCGCAAGGTGTGCTTGAGGGTGCGTTGCCACTTTCGGCAGTCAACGAAGGTATCCGTTCGGCATTGGGAAAACTGTTTTCGTGGAAACTTGTTGTGCTGATTTCGGTAGTCGTTTTGAGCGTGCTGTTTTACAGACCGTTCTGCAAATGGATTTGCCCACTCGGTGCATTCTACGCACTGTTCAACAAGGTTTCGCTGTTTGGGATGAAGGTAGACGAGCACAAATGCGTTTCGTGCGGAAAATGTGCAAAGGTGTGCAAAATGGATGTTGATGTTACAAAAACGCCTAACAGCACCGAATGTATCCGATGCGGAAAGTGCATAAGTGCCTGTCCTACCGACGCAGTCAGCTTTCAATACGGCTTTGGCATGCTTGGAAAAACAGTAGACGAAAACGCAAAAATCGAAAACAAAACAAACAAAAAAGAAACAAAAGAGGAATTATAACGGAGGAATAATTATGAAGTTTTCAAAACTCTCAAAAATCTTAACAGTAGTATTATTAGTTTCTGTGTTGGCAATCAGCCTTATTGCTTGCTCAACATCAAAGGACAACAAAGACGAAAAACAATCAACAGATTCAAGCATTTCAACCTTGATGGCAACAGAGCCAAGTGATGCTGATGAAGCTTTAAAGCTCTACAATCAGCTTATGAAAAAAGAAAACGAAATTTTGTCAACAGACAAAGCCCTTTGGGAAAAAGTATTTATGGCTTCAAACAAGGAAACCCCAATGATTGAGGACGGCACAAACTACGGCGACTTTCTTCTCAAGACAATCGAAAGTGCAAAGGACCAATTCACAGATGAGGAATACAAAAAACTCGTTGCCGGTGCAGAACAAATCAAGGAAATTGAGGGCAAGCTCACAATCTTGGAACAAAAATATCCTGAATGTGCAAAGGCTCCGGGCAACGGCGACAGCGTTCCGGCTGACAGTAACGGCGTTGTTTCAAACAGCAGTGACGCAACAAGTTTTCCGTCATTTGACGGCAAGGACCTTGACGGCAACGATGTAAAGAGCAGTGAACTTTTCGCAAACAGCAATGTAACAGTTGTTAACTACTGGTTCAGCACTTGCAAGCCTTGTGTCGGCGAACTTTCCGAATTGGAAGCACTCAACAAAAAGCTTGCAGAAAAAGGCGGTCAGGTTGTCGGCATCAACACTTTTACACTTGACGGTGACAAGACAGCAATTTCAGAAGCAAAGGATATCCTTTCAAAGAAAGGTGTAACATACAAGAATATCTGGTTTGATTCAAACAGCGATGCAGGCAAGTTCACATCAGGCATTTTCTCTTACCCAACAACATATGTCGTCGACAAGAATGGCAACATTGTAGGCGAGCCAATCGTTGGTGCAATCACTGAAAAAAATCAAGCAAAGACACTTGAAAAACTCATAGACCAGGCTTTACAGGTCAAATAAGCATAAAGTGATAATCTCTCCCGAATTGAACTGCCCCAAGTTGTGCAGACAGCACAAAAAAACAGGTCTATGGTAGAATAATTAAATTTTAAGCAACAAACTGATTTCGTTTTTCTAACGGAGTCAGTTTTGTTTGAATATGGTAATTGTTGTGCGAGATTGAGAACAAATTAAAAACTATTATATCTGGTAGTCTTCAGGAATATTTTGGTACATCTTGGCTAGTTAAAGGCCTTCCTAAAAACACCTATACCAAGGCAAAGAAACTGGCCGATGAGAAAGCATATGATCTTCAGTTAAATAGCGGTGACGATGCAGAGGATGTTAATGTCTGGGATTTTGTTTCATTAGCGGATTATGTTTCGATTGTAACCAATGGAAAAAACTGGTCTTCTTTCTTTGAAGAGATGTTAGTTAGACCGGAGGAAACAAGGATTGCAGGAGGCAAAGAAGCTAAGACACAATGGATTCTTAGATTGAGTGCAATTAAGAATAAACTATCCAAAGAATCATATAGTGTTCCAGTTGACGAATATAGTTATGTAAAAAGTGTTTACGACTGGATTATGGAAATGTTGACATTGTAATGAACGATGCAATTACTCTCATTACAGATGAAAAAGAAGATTTGCAAACCCTGATTTCTGCAGCAAAATGTTTCTGGATCCTCTATTGTTGTATACGGAACAGTATCCCAATTTACAGAACCGTTTTGAATATCTGTAATTCTTCTTAAAAGTTTATGGGTTCCGCTACTTTCAGCAGAGTTACTTAATCCATACTGAATTGACGAACAAAGGCTACCAAGTTTACACCATTCCCATCCTTCTGGGAGAGCAAACGGTATTTCGGCGTCAATTTTAGAAACACTTTTACCAATCTTCTCATAATAAGAGTTATCCTCACCTTTAAAGATGACGGATTCCTTCTTATCACGTTTGATTTTGCCCTGCTTGATGAGTTCTTTTTTCTCTGCTCGGATACGCTCCAGAAGAACAGAAGCAGGTTCATCATCGGGATTCTGCGGTACAAGCTGACCATGAATGGCAAGATCGAGGGTTTTGGATTTTGCTGCAGAAATCAGGGTTTGCAAATCTTCTTTTTCATCTGTAATATTTTCTATGATTTTTATGGATTTGGAAATTTGATGTCCGATATATTTTTGTTCTTGTATTGGAGGAACTGGAACAAATACGTTAAGTACATTAGCGACGGATAATCCAGGCTGCGCTGCACCTGTTGCATATTCGTTTAGCTTTAATGCTTCTAAAGTATAATTGCTCCAGTTGAAATCTATTCCATTAAACAAAGTTGTAACCACAGCATGTTCAGTGGCATAGAACTTACCAGAGGCAATATTGATATTGCCACAAAGAGCCCCTTGGCGTCCTACGATACTGAATGTTCCTTCTTGGTTGTATTCATCGACATATCCTCTTATACCGTTACCACCAAAGCAAGGATAACAGCCATCAAACGGTTCCGATTTAATTTGATCAGAAGACTTCGCTTTTCCGGCAGCCATCAGCGAACTTCTCATAATGCAAGCATGATGAGAACCTAATTTATCTGGAGTTTGCTAAAAGCATAAAATTTATGGGCCGTGTTCCTACTACATCGAAAATCGGCAGTATGAAATTCGACGATTTTCTGAAGTACGCTCACGAGAACTGGAACTTTTATGACGACCCTCGTTCAGCGCTGTTTATGAAAATGGCAGACACGCTTATTTCAAAGGCCCCACAAGAGTGGGGTCCTGATGATGTGGAGCATATTCTTGAAATGTTCGAAAATTTCGATGCTGAAGGAATGATGCACACATACGCCCTTCATGGCTACTATCAAGTTATTTCTGACATGAAGGACCTTGGATACGACAGCGATACAGTGCAGAGAGTTGTTAAACTGTTGCACGAGTATCTTGTGGGCCATAACACGGAACCGGAACTTGATGGAAAAATCACTCCGCAGTTTATTGCCAAGTACACGGCTCCATTCTTCCTCGGTGGAGATATAGCGATCCAGCACGAGAGGAATTATGGGAAAGCAGGATGTTTATTCATTGCTCAGGCTTTGGCGTATTACGGTGGGTATGATATCGACGATTTGTAAAGGAGGAAAAAATTATGCAGATGTGCCCGTTTTGTGACAAGGTTTACGACGAATCCGAGTATAGCAGATGCCCTTATTGCTCCGGTGAATTAGAAGATGACACTGGGGAGAGATACTTTAAGAATTGCCCTAATTGTGGTGGTATCATGTATTGGGATGACGAATGGGAATGCACCAACTGTGGTGAAACCATCGATTCAGACGAAGACGATAATGATGGAATTATCGAAGGTTAAGCCTTAAGTAACAAAGAGCGCCTCGCTGCAGGAGTTAAATCCAGTGGTGAGGCATTTCTACGTCTACGGGCTTGTCTTTATTTCCTGACCGTATTTATTGTCTCTGATGGTAATCACCTGTGAGATACTCACCAGTCATACAGTAACACTCCACAGATTACAAAGATGTTACGCAGCGTCTTATAAGGAAACATTGACAGGCTCGTAATTGCATGGTTCTGAGTTCGTGATTATTCAATCAAGTAAAAACCCACCGCTTTCAAAAATGAAAATTTTTGAAAGTTTCGAAAGCGGTATCTTTAGAACGGAAAACTGTTATAGGTTGCAAAAATCCTTTCCAGAAAAGCGTATAATCCAAATCCCATTCTCTAAAAGTGTGCATCTGCACAAAAATAGGGAATGGATATGGTGTGACGGATGGACGACCTTGGAAGTATTGTAGGGACAAGTGCGCCCATTTTTACGATTGAAATTCGAGCAATCGTAAAAATTTACGGCCGAATTTGTGCGTGTATTCACATATAAAATCCACCAAAACAATTATAACAGTCTTAACTCAAAACATTTTGTTTTAACTTTTCAAAAGTTAAAATGAAATATAAAGGTTAAATTGAGCATAGATTTGCTGTTATCGGGGTCTGTTTAATCGTCAAAACGGACGAAATAGAAAAAACGGTTAAAAACCAATCAAAAAATCAATCGTAAATTTTTGTGATTGATTTTTTGCGCATTTATGCATATAATATAATCAATAAAGTTGGAAAGGATGCGATTATTATGCGTGAAACGAGAATATTAGAGTTCAAGGAAACGATTACAAATACCTTTTTAAAAACGGTCAGTGCCTTTTCAAATTACGATGGTGGAACAATACTTTTTGGAGTAGATGATGATGGAAATGTAAAGGGATTGTCGGATGTAAAGCAGGCGTGCCTGGATATTGAAAATAAAATCAATGACAGTATTTCTCCTCAACCGAACTATACACTTGAAATACAGAATAATGAGCAGACGATAAAACTTACTGTAACCAGTGGCCTTCAGAAGCCGTATTTGTATAAATCAAAAGCATACAAACGAAATGATACAGCGACGATAGAGGTAGATACTCTGGGATTTTCAAGACTTGTATTAGATGGGAAAAATATTAGATTTGAAGAATTGCCTTGTAAAGATCAGGATCTGTCTTTTGAAGTTTTACAGCGTAAGCTGAAAGAAAGTATTCAGATTAAAACGTTTAATCAGGATACATTGAGAACATTGACCTTGTATGACAATGTAAATGGTTTTAATAATGCAGCGGGACTTTTGGCGGATAAAAATCATTTTCCGGGAATTGATATTGTTAAGTTCGGAGAAAACATCAGTATTATTCAAAAGAGAACAACTGTTGAAAACATATCCATTTTAGATGCGTATGAAAAGGCACTTGCTGTATACAAGGACTATTATCAGTATGAAGTGATACAGGGCGCTGACAGAAAGAAGATGGAGAAGATACCGGAAGCAGCATTCAGAGAAGCAATTGCAAATGCTCTGATCCATAGGGTATGGGATGTAGATTCGCACATCAGAGTTTCCATGTTTGATGACAGGATAGAAGTTGTGTCTCCTGGTGGATTGCCGTCCGGAATAACAGCAGAAGAATATTTGTCAGGTAAACTTTCTGTTTTAAGAAATAGAAATCTTGCCAATGTGTTTTATAGATTAGGATTTGTCGAGATATTTGGAACAGGAATTACAAGAATAAAGCAACTGTATGCAGAAGCTCTGATGAAGCCGGACTTTGAAGTCTCAGAGAATGCTATAAAAATTGTGCTTCCTTTATTTGAAAAGGATGCTAATTTAACCGAAGACGAAAAAGTGATTTATAAACTTTTAAGTAAAACTATGTTAAAACCAATAAGTGAAATTGCACCATATATACCTTTTGGAAAATCAAAGACAACAAAGTTGCTGAAGGATATGGGCGAAAAAGGTGTGATAGCAATTGAAGGTAAAGGCAGAGGCACGAAATATATAATTAAGTAATTGAATTGTGAAGGAAAACATACATGAGACACCATCTAAAAGAATGCGGAAAACGTATCCAGCAACTTCGCAAAGAACGAGAACTTACACAGGAACAGCTCGCTGAGAAGTTAAATGTCAGTCAGAATACAATCGCTAAGATTGAATCTGGGCTGCGCAGACCATCTATTGATTTTCTGCTTGAAATTTCGGAGTTTTTCAATGTATCAACAAATTATCTTGTGTTTGGTGTTCATACTGAAGCTGTTGAGGATAAAAAATTAAAAAAAGATATTGATGAAGCAATTGAAAAGATAGATCAAACGATTGAAAAATTGTTGGAGAAGAAGGAAGAGCTCCTACAGATGAAAAAAGATTTATAATATCAATATCAAAATTACCGTAGTGTGAATATAAAAACACTGCGGTATTTTTATGTCTATGGACTCAGAGGGCGCATGACCCAGCGTACAAGTCCATGGATTTTTTTGTTTCTGAAATTAAAATGGAAGATGTAAGAGATGGAAACTAACAATCAATATCTACTGCAACAGGTGGTAAATAAATTCCCCTTAGGAACTAAGGGCGCACTTTTATACCGGTTATTCTATTCCGGTATGTGTGTTTTCCGAAGGTAAATGCTCCTGTGTCTGAACACATGAAAGCATTTTTTACTTCCATAGGCAATATGGTCGGGCTAATATCGGCAGGAACCACAACACAGCTTGCTATTGACAGTACACAGGCTGATGTAATCAAAGGACTAGGATTCGGTGAAAGCCTTGTGATGCTGATTCTTACGGCATTGCTTGCAATCATCATTATTATCTGTGGCTTTTTCATCATATACACAGTGTATTTTAGATTCCTAAAGATTCTGATTATTGTGCCACTTGGAGCGATTGCATGTTCTACGATGGCAGGAAACAGAATGGTGAGTCATACAATGTCAACTTACTGCAAGTATTTCCTGTCGTGTGTGTTTGAAGCAGTAACAATGGCTCTGGCAATCGTGGTATGTAACGCATTTATTAATGCAGGACTGCCATCATTTACAGGAAGCTATGCAGACTGGGCACAGACACTTATTTATCTGTGTGAGATGACATTCACAATAGCGATGACTGTCGGAAGCGTGAAAGGTGCACAGACACTTACAAGCAAGGCATTTGGATTATAGAAGGGAGGCTGGAACATGGAGAATGAAAACAGACAGGTGACTTACAACTCAAGTTATACAGGAGATACACTGGTGACACTGGATATCCAGCAGTATATGAATAACAAGTCAATGTATATCGGACTTATGTGCAATGAGGACGGACAGGAAGAGCCTTTTGGTGATGTGACAGTGAATTTATCTGTTGCAGCACCGAATTATTGTGGATATCTGAATGTGAATGACATGCCGGATATAGAGAAGTTTATCACAGACGTCTTTGGATGAGGACGAGCTTACTTTCAAGCAGAGTATCGCAAAGTCCAAGGAGTGTTATGTACTTCTTCGTGTGGTGCGTAAGATAGCAAAGAAAAAGGATAAATGCGAAAAGCAGGCAATTGACAATGAGTTAGCAGTCGAGCTGGACAAGGAGGAGTTAAAGCTCTTTAAAGGGTTATTTGCAGAAATGTTTAAGTAGGAGGATTAGGATATGAGTGTTGATATGAAGGTCAAGGCGATATATGACTCTGAGATAGGTAACATCACAAGAACAGATAAAAGCTGGATGGATGTATTAAAGGTCGCAGGTCAGTTATACCGCTATGAATTTGATAATATCGTTATGGTAACAGCTCAGAGATCTCCGGAGAAAAGTACTCTTATGGCAGATTATGATACCTGGAAAAAGGTGGAAAGCACTTTATGGATATCATGAATGGAAGCTATGCCCAAACACATTTCCCTTGCAAGTTATGGGATGCAGGAGAAAAGGGACTTACATTATCTGCTTTTGAATGGGAGAAGGAAAGAAAAACGCTGATATATGGGCAGGTAGACTATATGTATGGAGAAGCACTTTATAAGCTTGAAATAGCAGAAGGGAATCCTATAAGGTTATATAGTTTGGATGAAATCACGGAGATATTCGGTAAATTAGGACTTCGTATTTGTAACAGCTTTGCTGATTTTAATGGAAAGCCGAGTTCTGATAATGATATTCAATTGATGGTTTATTCCATACGGGAATAAATCTTCATCAAATCTTTATTTTTCCCTGATAGATTATATTTCAGTAAGAAATGAAATACAGAAGGAAGGATAGTAAAGATGGAAATGATGTTGCAGACACAAAATCTATGTAAATATTTTAGAAAACAGAAAGCGGTAAATAATGTTTCGCTTAATATCGAAAAGGGACAGATTTATGGACTGCTTGGACCGAATGGTGCGGGAAAATCTACCACATTGAAAATGTTGACCGGTATGATGAAACCAACTGCAGGAAAGATTTACTTTGATGGAAAACTTTTGGATAGGAAAGATTTATCAAAAATAGGAGCGTTAATTGAAAATCCGCCTATTTATGAAAATCTTTCCGCCAGAGAGAATTTGAAGGTAAGACAATTATTGCTTGATACAGATGAAAACAGAATTGATGAGGTCTTGCAGATTGTATCACTTACAAACACCGGAAAGAAGAAAGCAGGACAGTTTTCTTTGGGGATGAAGCAAAGACTAGGCATTGCAATGGCATTGCTTGGAGAACCGGAACTTTTGATATTGGATGAACCTACGAATGGATTAGATCCAATAGGCATCGAGGAATTACGAGAGCTGATCCGGTCTTTTCCGGAACAGGGAATCACTGTAATTCTCTCCAGTCATATTCTCTCAGAGGTACAGTTACTTGCAGATAAAGTCGGGATTATTTCAGGTGGAATCTTAGGATACGAAGGAGCATTAAAGCAGGGAGATAATCTTGAAGATTTGTTTATGAATGTGGTAAGAAAAAACCAGAAAGCAGGTGAAATCCATGGTTAATATTATAAAAGCAGAACATCAAAAAGCCAAAAGAACCATGCGAAAAAAGTTTATCTGGGGATTTCCTCTTCTTACATTTGTCATGGCATTTATATTTACTCTTGGGATGACAAATGCTTATGCAGAAAGTGTTTGGAACTGGTGGTATACACTTTTGCTGCCGGGGATGATTGCTCTATTTTGTTATCTTTCTGTGGCGCAGGAGAAAAAGATAAAATACTATCATTTAATGACTATTCCCACAGACAGAAGAAAATTGTTGCTGGGGAAAATTATTTATATTGGGTACATGATTTTGTTTTCTAATGTGATTGTGTTTGCAGGAGCAACGCTTGGAGGCTTTCTTCTAACGACATATGTTCCAGTTGGAGGAGCGTTGATTGCAGTATTGTTTCTGACGGTTTCTGAGTTATGGGAGATTCCGGTAGCTTTATTTTTAAGTGAACGATTTGGAATGATTGTAAACCTGTTCGTCTGCCTGTTTATTACCGTTAGCGGTGTGGTAATATCACAAACCAGAATCTGGTATGTACTTGTTTCTGCAATCCCTATGCGAATGATGTGCCCGTTGCTTCATGTTTTACCAAATGGACTTGCCGCAGAAGCAGGGAATCCTCTTTTGGATACGGGAGTCATTGTTCCGGGAATGTGTCTCTCAATCATCTGGTTTGTTTTTGTAACGGTTCTGTTTTTGAAATGGTTTGAGAGAAGAGAGGTGAAATAAGATGATTGGAAGATCTCTTAATGCAGACTTGCGAAAGATGAAAGGAACATCTGTGATTCTGGCACACTTACTGATTCCGATTATAACCAGCGTTATATTTTTAATATATTACTTTTTTTCACCATGGAATGAAAATATGAAAGTGATTGCATTTTATCAGGCAATAGGAGCAGGACTTCCGGTACTTATTGGAATTTTTACAGCAAGTGTGATGGAACAGGAACAAAATGCAGGTGATTTTCAAAATCTGTTGTCTTTACCGGATAAACCTGCAGCATTTTTATCGAAAATGTTGATGCTACTGGTTTTGTGTCTGTGCTCTATCCTATTGACAGCAATCATATTCGGAATTGGATTTGGAAGAATCGCATCAAGCGATATCGAAATCATGAAAGGATGTATATTTGCAGCATTGCTGCTGTGGGGAAGCAGTGTTCCACTTTATCTGTGGCAGCTGATTCTGGCTTTTCAGTTTGGAAAAGGGGTATCCATTGGAGCAGGGATTATATCAGGACTAATTAGTGCATTGATGCTTACCGGACTTGGAGATTATGTGTGGAAATATGTATTTGTCTGCTGGACGGGTAGAGTACCATATACTTATCTGCAATCTGTATTGGAAGAAACTAGTGTAGGTGAATGGTTGTCATTCATACCAGGTTGTTTAATATTTACAGGGATTAGTATGGTATACTATTTTTGGTGGGTAAACCACTGGGAAGGAAACAGAATATCGGAATAGAATCGAGGGAAACTATGGCAAAAATACTGGCAGTTGATGATGAACCGGCAATTCTGGAAATGATAGAAAGCATTTTGAATAAGGATGGACATCTGGTTACCAAAGTAAGTAATCCACTGAAACTTAATATGGAAGAATTACATCGTTATGACCTGATTTTACTTGACATTATGATGCCTGGAATTGATGGCTTCGAGTTATGCAAAAAAATCAGGACACTTGTGGATTGTCCGATTTTGTTTCTTACGGCAAAAACAGAGGAAAACAGTCTGGTGAATGGGCTTTCGTTGGGAGCAGATGATTATATTTCAAAGCCATTTGGAGTGATGGAACTTCGGGCAAGGATCAATGCACATCTTAGAAGAGAGCACAGGGAACATTCTGTCCGGATGGTTTTGGGGAGAGTCTGCATTCAAATATCTCAAAAGAAACTGTTGATGGATGATAAAGAACTTCCGTTTACGAAAACAGAGTACGAAATCTGTGAATTTCTGGCTAAAAACAGAGGACAGGTTTTCTCGAAGGAACAGATATTGGAAGCGGTCTTTGGCTTTGACAATGAGAGTAATGACAGTACTATAATCACGCATATCAAAAATATAAGAGCAAAATTTGCGGATTATGATTATATACCGATAAAAACAGTCTGGGGGATTGGATATAAATGGGAAGAGTAAAGAGAAGCAATGCACTCAGCAGGATTTTTATGAGATATGTACTGGTCATGCTTGGATCATTAGTTGGTTTGGTGATTGTTGCTTATCTGCTGCTGTACCTTTTGATTAGTGTGGGCTGTATTTATCCGGCAAATTATGCAGAGCAAAAGATTAATGAAGCATATGATACGATTTTGCATGCAGATAAAGTGACTGCTGAGATGATTCCTGCACTTTGTAATTATGTCATTTTTTCAGAGAAGGGAGAGGAAATAGGTGGAAATCTTCCAGAACAATACGAACAGATAGCATGGAATGTTGCAAAGTACGGAAACGCATCCGGGAAATATTTTTATAAAGTAATTGTAAGGGAAAATGAATATGTTGTATTGCAATATCGCCTGACACCTCAATATCATTCAGCTTTTTTGAGGGAGCATTTTATAGGACCACAGAATGTGATGAGTATTATGGCTGTGATTGGAGCGGTAGCGATTATCATCATTCCGTCCATACGTTTTGGAAAAAGAATCAAAAAGCAGATGCAGCCTGTGTTAGATGCCATCGATCAAATAAAGAATCAGAACCTGGATTATGAGACATCTGGTTCCGGTATCAAAGAGTTTGATGATTGTTTATCGGCAATCGATGATATGCGAGATGCATTGCGGGAATCCTTAGAAAAGCAATGGAAAACAGAGCAGGAAAAGAACCAGCAGATGTCTGCTTTGGCGCATGATATTAAAACACCTCTTACGATTGTAAGGGGAAATGCAGAACTACTTTCAGAGACTGAACTGACCACGGAACAGAAAAATAATATTACCTATGTTTTAAACGGTACAACACAGATACAAAGTTATGTCCAGCAGTTGATAGATGTCACAAAATCATGGAATTGCAGTGATGTTACCTATACAACGGTGATGTTAGAAGATTTTTTTACAGATATAAAGGAGCAGGCACTTGGGCTGGCAGAAATCTATCACCAGAAAATAGATTGGAAGGCAAAGCAAAGTGATAAAAAGGTAATGATTGTCTATGATCCAATGTTTCGGGCAGTAATGAATGTGATCCAGAATGCAGTGGAGCATACAAAAGAAAATGGAATCATTTATATTGGTGCAAAGGAGCATGATGGTCGGCTGACATTCATTGTGGAGGATAGTGGATCAGGATTTACAAAAGAAGCATTATTGCATGGCACAGAGCAGTTTTTTATGGATGACACAAGTAGAAATGGAGAAGCCCATTATGGGATTGGGCTATTTTTTGCAAAAACTGTGGCTGAAAAATATGGCGGAGGGATTAAACTTTCAAGTTCTGAAAATACAGGTGGGGCGAGGGTAGAAATATTTTTCCTGAGTAGTCAAGAAACAAGCTAAATAGACCGCAATTAAGCTATGTAAAAGAAATTTTGAGAGTATGAAACTTTTTCTGTAAAATAGTGTTTAAAAGGTTCTTCTATGATAAAATAAATATCATTAGGAGGGCCTTTTATTATGGCAAGACAAACGAAACCTGTACATCGAGTACAAATGACAGAAGGAAAAAGAAACATTATCCACCAGCTTCTTGAAGAGTATGATATTCAGTCCGCAGAAGATATCCAGGACGCCCTGAAAGATCTTTTAGGCGGCACCATTAAGGAGATGATGGAAGCGGAAATGGATGATCATCTCGGCTATGAAAAATCAGAACGTTCTGATAATGATGACTATAGAAATGGCTATAAACGCAAACAGGTCAATAGCCGTTATGGTTCTATGGAAATCGAAGCGCCGCAGGATCGTAAATCAACTTTTGAGCCACAGGTAGTGAAAAAGCGCCAGAAAGACATTTCTGATATCGATCAAAAGATCATCTCTATGTATGCAAAAGGTATGACTACACGACAGATCTCAGAAACTATCGAAGATATTTATGGATTTGAAACATCTGAAAGTTTCATTTCTGATGTTACAGACAAGATCCTCCCACAGATTGAGGACTGGCAGAACCGGCCATTAGATGAGGTATATCCGATCCTGTATATTGATGCGATCCATTATTCTGTGCGGGATAATGGAGTGATCCGTAAGCTTGCAGCTTACGTCATTCTGGGTATCAACACCGAAGGAAAGAAAGAAGTCCTGACTATTAATGTTGGAGATAATGAAAGTGCCAAATACTGGCTTTCTGTTATGAATGAGCTAAAGAACCGCGGTGTAAAAGATGTATTGATCATCTGCGCTGATGGTCTGACAGGAATCAAAGAAGCTATTGCTGCCGCCTTTCCCAAAACAGAGTATCAGCGTTGTATCGTGCACCAGGTAAGGAACACTTTGAAATATGTCCCTGATAAGGAACGAAAAGCTTTCGCAACAGACCTGAAGACCATCTATCAGGCTGCAGATGAAAAGAAAGCACTGTCTGCTCTGGATCGGGTAACAGAAAAATGGACTCCCAAATATCCGAATTCCATGAAACGCTGGAAAGATAACTGGGATGCGATCTCCCCGATCTTCAAATTTTCAGCCACCGTCAGAAAGGTCATTTATACGACCAATGCGATCGAATCGCTGAATTCAACCTACCGTAAGCTGAACCGCCAGAGAAGCGTATTTCCAAGTGACACCGCGCTTCTGAAAGCCCTGTATCTGGCCACATTTGAGGCAACAAAAAAATGGACGACAACCATCCGGAATTGGGCACAAGTTTACGGGGAACTGAGTATTATGTACGAGGGACGATTACCAGAATAATCCGTTTTGAGACATGTTAAGACGGGCGGAATATCCGCCTGCTCTTGACATGCAGATTTGCAACTGTTATATATAAAACAAGGGCAAAAAGCTCTATGAAAGAACTTTTCACCCTTTATTATCATAGAAGAATCTTATTTACAGACTTTTTCTCACAGTCTCCTCAAAACCGCCGGTAAGCATGGTATTCCCAAAGTGGGCACACGAAATTATCTGCCCAGACCAACGGTTTTTTTCTTTCCCCGTTCGGGGGCAGATAATTCATTATGCAGTGCAGGGCCGACGTGCGCTATTCGGTTCCCTGTACTTTTTTCTTCAACTTCTGAAAAGCTGTATCACTGATTGCATGTTCTATCCGGCAAGCATCCTGCTTCGCCGTTTCCCAATCATTACCAGTAATCACAAGTTCATGCGGAAATTTTTTGCTCTGCATTCCACATGGCAGCATATTTCCCGCCTTTCGTCAAAAGCTCGTCATGTGTGCCAGATTCTGCAATTCTGCCGTCCGCCACAACAAGTATCTGATCTGCATTTTTCACGATGGACAATGTGTGAGCAATCATAACTACGGTCTTTTTCTCTTTCAGAAGATTAGCGATTGCCTGCTTTACAGCCAGCTCATTTTCAATATCAAGAGACGCCGTTGCTTCATCCAGCAGCAGGATAGGACTGTTTTTCAGGATAGCGCGGGCAATCGAAATTCTCTGTCGCTCACCACCTGAAAGCAGATTGCCATTTTCGCCGGTTGGCGTGTCATACCCTTTTTCCATCTTACGAATAAATCCGTCGCAGTTCGCCTCCCGGCAAGCCACCTCTATTTCAGCGTCCGTAGCGTCAGGACGGGCATGACGGATATTTTCACGGATGGTATCATCAAACAGAAATACATTCTGATCCACCATAGAGATTTGTTCCAGTACCCGCTCTGCTGCCACATGATCTATCGGCTTACCGCCAATGGAAATTGTACCACCGCCAGCTTCATAGTATTTTGCAATCAAATTCAAGATTGTAGACTTTCCGCTTCCAGAATCCCCGACAATGGCGGTCAACTTCTGATCGGGAACCGTAAAGGAAGCGTGTTTCAAAACAGGCTCTCTGGGGACATAGGAGAAATCCACATCTTCAAACCGAATCTCATGTGTAGCTGTTTGGAATGTCTCCATACTGCCTGTTTCTTCCGGCTCGTCCATAACACCCAGGATTTTGTTTTTGGAAATCATCAGGTTTTTATAGCTGGTGAGGTCTACAAAAATAGAGTTTGCCAGCTTTGCACAGAACAAAGGCAGCATACAGATCAAAAGATAGTCTACCGTGTTCAGTGTCCCTGTGGCCCAGGGCGCATACGCTGTCCAAATAACCAGTGGGCAGGACAGCCAGCTTAAAATGCCAAATCCAGCACCGATAGGCAGTACCTTTGCTTCGTACACAAAGCTGATCCGGCAGAACTCCCGCATGGCATTGATAACGGTTTTATTCTTCAAACCACCTACGCCATAGGTCCGGAAAGTTTGAATACCAGACACATACTCCACAATGCTGCTGATATTCTCCGCACAAATATCATTCTTTTCTTTACCATACTTCCGAACCATACGGAAAGAAAGCCACAGTCCAGGGATCAAAAGCAGGTCGGCAATCAGCAGGATAATTCCGGCAGGCACATAAATGGTCATCACAAAAATAATCAGCATGAGCGACAGTGCAAAACTCTTTGCCAGATCACCGATCTTATGGGTCAGGATTTTTTCATAGTTGTTTACATCGCTTGTGATGGTATTGATATAATCGCCGGTCTGTCCCTGGGTAAACCGGGATAGCGGGATACGCTTTAAATGGTCGCCCATAAAAAGTCTGATGTTTTTGCTGACCTCTGCGCCGCCAATCTGCGCTTTGGTATAACCATAGCTGTAAATCAGAATACGAAGCAGGAAAATGACCGCAATTACACCAGTCAATATCAATGCCCGGTTCATGTCAAATTGCCATGACCACAGAAATTGCATGACAGAGTAAAGAAGCATGAACAAGCTGCCGGAGAGAAGCCCTTCCAGAACAGTCCCGCCAACGCCAATATAAAAATTACGGTTCTTTTTCAATACATCATGCTTACTCATGCTGCTCGCCTCCCTCCAACTGATAAGTAATATTCCGAGCTGTTTCGTAGTCCTCCCACGCCTTCCGATAGTAAGCATTGTTCTTTCGGACTTCCTCATGGGTTCCGACACAGGTAATTGTGTGATTTTCAACCACTGCTACACGCTCGCACATCTTCAACGCGCTCAAACGATGGGCTACCACAATGACGATCTTTCCCTTGCAGAGATTTTGAATGGCTTTGTCAATCTCCATCTGATTTTCCGGGTCAGAGGCGCTTGTGGCTTCGTCTAAAATCAAAATGGGGGCGTTCTTCAGGATAGCGCGGGCAATGGCAATCCGCTGTTTTTCACCGCCGGAGAAGCGAGAGCCAAAGCTGCCCACTTTCGTGTCATATCCATCTGGCAAGGACATGATAAAATCGTCAATCTGCGCCTCTTTTGCAGCAGCCCGCACTTCTTCCAGAGTGGCGTTGCTGCCCATTCGGATATTTTCTAAAACGCTGTTACGGGTCAGGAATGTCTTTTGAAATACGATGGCTACATTTTTCAGAATGGTATCGTAGTCAAGCTCCTTGACATTTTTTCCGCCAATCAGCACTTCGCCCTCCTGCACATCATAGAAGCGGGAGATCAGTTCAATCACAGTGCTTTTACCGGCACCAGACTGTCCCACAAGAGCCACGCGTTCCCCGTCATTGATTTTGAGGTTGACACCTTGCAGTACATCGGTCTTGCCGTCATAGGAAAATCGAACATTGCGAAGTTCAATATCGCGATTTTGGGGAAAGTCCGTTCCACCCTCATAAATCGGAATATCCAGGATTTCTTTGGTCTTGGTAATAGCGTTCAGTACATTGGCAAAATTAGTCCCCAGTTCTTGCAGGGGGCGGATTTCCGTCAGATACATGGAACCTACATAGACGAACAGCAAAAATGCGCTGGCCGCCAGTGAGCCTTTGAGGAAAAACATTCCGCCGATTGGAACCATCAGCAACATCCCACATTCGATGATAACAACAAAGGCCGCATAAGGTGGCCCCATGCGCCGGGAAGTTTCATTCCACATGGCGTTTTCTTCCTGGATAGCGTCTGAAAACTTTTGAAACGATTTGCTCCCCATGTTATAGGCTTTAATCAATTTCATACCGCTGATGTACTCAATCATAACCGAGTTCAGTGTGGTAATGGAGCGATTAGCCCGTTCCATCAGGTCATCCGTGTTGCGGAACATCATCCCCATTACAACAACAGCAAGGATCAGCGGAACCAGGGAAATCAATGCCAGAGGAATATTGACGGTCATCAGGTAAATAAAGATGACTACCGGCCCAACCAGATAGCACACAAGGTCAGGAAGGTTATGGGCCAGGAACAACTCCAGCTTTTCAATATCTTCATTCAGAACCGTTTTAATATCCCCGGTGCGCCGTTCATTCAAGGCCCCCAAAGGCGCTCTGGCTATGTGTTCAACAACCATGCAGCGCACTTTGAACAGTGCGCCGTATGCGCCTTTATGGGCTGCCACGCCGGAACAGCCGAATAATGCAAAACGCAGGGTGACAGCGGCGGCAATCATTGCCACAGTCTGTACCACAAGTTCTTTTGTGCAGGCATTGTTAAATGTGGCATCCATCAGCCTGTAAATCCCAATGTAAGGGACGATAATGCAGAGACCACTGACCGCCGATAGAAAAATCGCCAGAAACAGCCAAATTTTCTGCTCACCGGCCCAGTGGAGCAGCAAAGCCACTCTGTTTTCCTTTTTCTGCTTCATAGACTACCTCTCCTTTCCATCTGAAACAGAGAACAGCTCTCTCAATTTCGGGAGGGCATCCATTGTAACTTGTACATCATCGGGCATTTCGCCCTCGTCAAAATGCAGGACACGGGAGCAGGTACGGCAGACAAACTCAAAATCATGGGTAACAATGAAAATAACCTTTCCCATATTGGACAACCTGCGGATCAGTCCTGCCACCTGTGTCATACTGTCAAAGTCAAGGCCGCTGGTCGGTTCATCGAATACCAGCAGGTCTTTCCCACAAATCATACTGACGGCTACCGCCACCCGTTGTTTTTGACCGCCGGAAAGTGTGTTTGGATGGCGTTCCCGGTATGGGGCAAGCCCCAGTTCCTCCAAAGTCGCATTTATCAGCGTTTGATCTGGATTGCGGATACCAAAGGAACACTCTGCTTCCACACTGTCAGCAAAAAGTTCATAATTTACATCCTGCATAACCATATAGGAACGTTTCAGCCTTGCCTTACGATCCATCGGCTTACCTTCCCACAGGAATTGTCCCTCGCAGTCTTTGTGAAGCCCGCAGATGGCACGGGAAAATGTAGTCTTTCCGGCTCCGTTGTGACCGACCACTCCGATCACTTCACCCTTTGTAGCAGAAATATTGATATTATGTAAAATCGACCGTTCCTTATAATGCAGCGCCACATCACATAGCTTCAGCATTTCCTTTCCAGATGCAGGCTGACATGTCAATGGAAGAACCTCCTGCAAATCCACTGCCCGAAATCCCATTCGTTCTCGCATATCCTGAGGCAACCGCCGCAATTCCTCCGGCGTGAAAATATTTGTAATCCTGCCGTTATCCAGATACACAATGCGGTCTGCAATATCCATCAGGTAATATAGACGGTGTTCGGCAATCAGAACGGTTTTGCCCTGCGCCTTTATCAGTCGCAGATGTCCCGCTAATTCCTGGATCGAAGTCATGTCCAGATTAGAGGAAGGTTCATCAAGCAGATAGATTTCCGGGTTCATTGCATAGACTGACGCAAATGCAATTTTTTGCTTTTCCCCTCCAGACAACTCAAAAATATTGCGGTTCCGCAGATTTTGAATATTCAGATCATCCGTTGTCTGATCTACACGCTCTGCCAGCTCTTTCGGAGGCAGTGCCTCATTTTCGATTCCAAAAGAAATCTCGCTGTCAGTATCCACGTTAAAAAACTGCGTCCGGGGATTCTGAAAAACCGAACCGACCTTTGACGCGATCTGATACATAGGTAGATTGCTGATTTTCTGCCCGTCTACCAATATGCGGCCTTGTAACTCACCCTGATAAAACTGCGGAATCAGACCATTTACCAGCCTTGTAATTGTCGTTTTCCCACATCCGCTGCGTCCGCAGAACAGGACACATTCGCCGTCTGAGATTTTCAGATTGATTTCATGCAGGCCATTATGTTCCTGTCCCTGATATGAAAAAGACACATTTTCAAATTCAATCAACCAATCACACCTCCCTGCAAACACAATTCGAGTGCAAAAAAGGCAACAGCAACGCTCATTCCGATCCAGTCCGCAGCCCCACATTTTATCTGAACAAGGCAAGTGCGGGGACTGGGGTTCTCAATGCCACGAGTAATAGAAGCGATGGAAAGTTCGTTTGCCGCTTTTGAAGCTGCCATCATCAGCGGTACATAAATACACTCGATTGTCATTCCCGGATTTTTAAGAAACCCGGCTGGCGTTGGGGAAACATCCCGCATACGCATAGCGTCTTTGATAAAGCGCCAATCCTCCTGAATAGTTGGAATGTAGCGCAGCATGACCGCCAGCGGGATAACCAGCTTTTTGGGTGCATGAATCCGGTTCATTGCTGATAAAAATTCGCTGACTTTCGTTGTTGACAAGACAATTCCGGCCAACATACCACAGGCATAAACCTTATGGAACAGACCGAGAAACGCCACAAACATTGTCCGCAACGTGCCAGTCATCTCTGTCATGATCCACACCGTCAAAACACAGATAACAGCATAGAAGCACACTGCGTTTACAGCATACTTCCACTTTCCGAACAATACTCCTAATAATGCAATCAGAAGTACAAGTATAAATTGATATCCGAGTGACGGAGCAACCATGGACGCCAGTACACACATCAGAATAAGAAAGAGTTTGGCCCGTGGATCGAGCCAGAACCCTTTCTTACGGTTTTCACCCATCATGCTGTAATACCTGCTTTTTCAAACTGCTTTATTAACATCCGGCTTCCTACTATGGCACTGATTGTGGCCGCCACAAGCACAGCTGCGAACATTGCAATCAGAATCCCGGTATTTGCCGTTGCCTGCATGGTATCAATGTAGCCCTGTTCCGTCCCGTTTCCTAACATTGTTTGCGCCCATCCATCCGGGTCTGCAAAGAACACGAGATACGAGCCTGTTCCACCGAGGGAGAACAGGATGTAGGAAATGATATTGAATTTTTTGCTTTTGTACTGTCCTGCACCAGCGACAAAATCAGCGATGATACCCATAAGCATATACCCAAGAGCAAAAGCCCAATGCATACCCGTCACAAACCAAACAATGCCAATCAGAACCCCCATGATCGTCAGGCTCCAGCGTTTTTGCACTTTAGCGGCCATCAATAAGTAGATTGGCCCGCAGAGCAGGGCGCTGCCTGCCGGCATATAGAACGTAAGTACCGGGTTTGTTGCAAAGAAAACACCGCCCACCATCGTGAAAACGAACAGCAGCGCCGTAAAGATTCCTGTCGTTACCAAGTTCTTGACGGACAATCCTTTTCTCACAGTTTCTTGATTGCTCATAAAATTTTCCTCCTTGTTTCAGGAGCGATTGACCTTTCGCCCCGAATCTGTTATAGTATGATTAGTTACTGCTAACTACGCTCCTATAATACTCACAGGACGAAGATTATGCAATAATTCAGGGAGATGTTCGTCCTTTCATTGCAAAGGTTCGTCCAATCGTTTCAAAGGAGGCCGTTATTTGGACAATAGCATTATTGCGGACTACTATGAACCGCTTTTAACAGATAATCATTTTATTCCAGCAGATGACAACAACAGCTTTAATTCTGCTGGACAATGTTGGAGGCTTTCTCATGAGTTTGGAGAAGGCTTCTATTGGGTCTATGCAAAAAAAGACCTGTATGATATTAAGATTCACGACTTCTATTTCCACGATGATTTTTTCATGGAATTTAATTTGCCGGAATGTTTGAGTATCACTCAATACGAATCAATCTCCGGCGAAGAACTGAATCCATATCGGCGTCTTTCTGCCGGATGTATCAAGACTTTTATCGGAGGTGACAAGCCCTATAAGGCATTGATCCACAAGAAGATTCCCATTTATTCCATCGGTATTGAGGTCATGCCTGCATATTATGAGGGCTATCTGAAAAAGCAGTATCCGAGTGATTATATAAATCCTCTTGCTGCATTCAAGAAGGTGGATCAGACAACGGATTTTCCAGCCATGGCAAAGTTGCTCCATGAAGTAAAACTCTATCGAGGAGATGGTATTGCTGCAGGTTTATTTTATGAAGCTAAGGTTGCCGAGGCGGTTTCTCTTGTGGTGGAAGAACAGAAAAAGCTTCTCACTCGCAAGGAAAAACAGCTAACTGATCAGGATATAGCACAACTGGAAAATGTGATTGCTTATTTGAACGACCATTATGCTTTTGACGTTCCGCTGGAACGACTTGCCAAGATTGCATGCATGGGAACAACCAAGTTGAAATCATCTTTCAAGCAATTACAAGGCTGCACGATCACGGAATATGTTCAACAGCGTCGCATGAGCCAAGCTGAACACTTGTTGATAGATACGGATTTTACGATGGGACAAATTGCGGAAATGATTGGATATTCTACATCCAGCCGGTTTGCGGAGCTGTTCCGTAAAAGCACAGGAATTTTGCCGATAGATTATCGGAAGATGGCACATAAGCAATAACATCATGAACGCTAGGGATTTTTTCTCTGGCGTTTTCTTTGTCAATTTATACGATATATCTTTTCCGAACAGCCAAAATCTCCGTTCCAAATTGTAGTATTAACAGAGGGAAAAACAAAGATAGGGTTTCGATAGCAAGCACAGCAAGCGAGTACCCGCTTGCGATTTTTCGGATTTTCAGGTCCCTTGCCCGAAAATGAAAAATGCTTGCTGGGATATCCCAGACCCTTATGAGAAACGGAGGCGGAGCATGGCAAACCGGAAGCGGAGCGTTCAAATGAAATTTTATATCACGGAGGAAGAAAAACGGCTCATTGACGAGAAGATGGCACAGCTCCCCACAAGGTGCTATGGTGCCTACCTCTGCAAGATGGCGATTGACGGATATATCATTTACACCGATACGGCGGATATCAAAGCGTTCACCGCGGAGCTTTCCGCCATCTGACGGAATATCAATCAGATCGCCAAGCGGATCAATGCAGAGGGCTCCCCCTATCAGGCGGATATGGAGGAAATCCGGGAAGAGGCACCGTTAAGTAGGTACCTCTTCTTTTTAAAGAGCTAGCTCTTTTCCTGATACGGGAACTTGCATCTCTGGAGCATTAAGCAGTGATGTGAAGTTCTGCCGAATGATATCAAGTGTCTTTTGCTTTTTCTGTAATTCCTGTTTTTCCCGGACGGTAGCAGCCTGTTCAGATTCAAGATTTTCAATTTGCTTCTGGATTTTGTCAGAGCTTGGGATTTTGGTAACGCCGAGATCCTGAAGCTCTTTTCTTAGTGAATCGTGGAGCTGGTATTCTGCCTGATGCTTGGTACGGTAATCTTTTGGATTTTTAGCAGATTTGCAATCCTCAATCACTTTTCGACAAAGCCGGTAAGAATCGCAGTGTTTCTGAATGATTTTCTGCGTGCTCAGCTCACTGTTGATTTGTGCTATTCTTTGGTCGGCAACTTTCACAGAAGCTTCAATGTCAGATACATGCTGCCTGAAATCGTCATAATTCGGCAAGTTATTTTCGGAAAGATAGTTGAAGGTGCGGGCTGCCTCTTTTAGATTATTGAGCTTTGCCCATCGTTCAAATCCCTCTCGATTTCCAGTTGTGACATAAGTGGAGATATTGATATACAAGCGAGCTTCTCTGGACAGATGTCTTGGAGTTTTTACTTTGCTACGATTTTTAGCTAGACGGATGCGAACATTTTCTTCGGAATAATAGCTTCCGAGAGATTTCATATAAGTGAAGTTCTGCTGTTCCGGTGCACGGAATGACAGGTGCTTTCCCTGCCGGATTTCATATCCGGCTAACTGCATTTTTTATAGAAATTCCTCATAGTTGATGGAAGTCCAGATTGCCTTATCAACTGCAACACGTAGCTTGGCTTTCCAACTGGTGCCACGATGATATTCCATATTCTCTTTATAGCTTTTACCTTTTTCTCCGGTTGGCATACTGGTGGCAAGTCCGTTTTCATGGCAAATGCGATTACTGATCCGGCAGATTTTATGGTAGCTCCGCTTATTGGAAACATACTTGTGATGATCAACAAAGCTTGCAGCGTTGAAGATGATGTGGTTATGGATATGATTTTTGTCAACATGGGTACTGATCACATATTCATATTTTCCTTTCAGTACTTCGTCAGCAAATTGCTGCCCTAAGCGATGGGCATTTTCGGCATCAACTTCTCCAGGCTTAAATGACTGGATCAGATGAAATGCCAGGTTATCGCCCTTGTCCATTCCATTCTTTTTTGCCATTTCTCTTGTCATAGAAAATTCAAGATCTGCAGTTTCCGGGGAACAGCCAAAACTGGAAACTAACAGTTTTTCATCTGTCTTATCTGGATTTGTAATATAGTCTAGAGCTTTCTTGTCTGTTACTTTAATGGGGAAGATTTTAAGATATGCCATATTTCTTTTACCATCTCTTTCAATTCTTGCATTTCTTCCGGATATAGATCTCCGGTGGTATTTACCTTTTTTGCAATCTGATTGATATTTACACCAATCTTGTGCATTTCCTCATACTGTTTCTTAAGTGGAGTGGTATCTGTGTTGACGATGTAACCGTCGATTGCCATTTTGCGCAGATAAGCTCTCATGTTTTTTGTCTTTGATTCTATCATCTTCCTGCGGATTAACTTTCGTTCTTCTTCGGTTACATAGAAATGGCTTTCTTTGTTTCTCTTTCTTTCAGCCATTGGCGGGTTCTCCTTTCTGAGAGGACAGTAGTATCGTTGCTTTCAGCGTTTTTTCAATTTAGGGCAGGGTTCCCTAAATTGGGATTTCCCGGAAGTGTATCCTCACTTCCTGTCCTTGCTGTTTTACCCCTCTATTAGTTAAAGTCAGGAGAACCGGGAAAATGCAAAAGAATTTGGCAGGTAGTACGGGATACGAAAATGTGGTATGATTATGAGCAGGATATCAGAAGAATCAGGAGTTGAATAGATTGTGAACAAAGAAGAAATTTTTGAATATGTGCAGAAACAGTATGGCACAGTTCCGGAATATTTATGGAGTAAACTACCGGACAGTGCAATACTCCGACATAAAAATGGAAAATGGTATGCAGTGATCATGACGGTTGAAAAATCGAAACTGGGATTAGAGGGAAATGATCTGGTTGACATCATGGACGTAAAGTGCGATCCAGAAATGACCAGCATGATTATTCAGACTTATGGATTTTTACCAGGATACCATATGAATAAACAGCACTGGATCACGATTTTACTGGATGGTTCAGTCAGTGAAGCGAAGACATTGGACTTTTTGGATATGAGCTATGACCTGATTGACGGAGCAGACAGAAAGGAAGAAAAATGAGAACAGCGATAGTATACGCATCTGTGCATCATGGAAATACAGAAAAATTAGTAAAGAGGATCGCAGAAGAATGTCAGGTGGATTTGATGGATGCTGTGAAACAGCCAGATGCAGATCTGAGCAGTTATGATATGATTGGGTTTGCATCAGGAATCTATTTTTCAAAGTTTCATCAGTCGATATTGGAATTTGCAGAGAAGAATCTACCGGACGACAAAAAGATATTTCTGATCTGTACTTATGGTGGAAGTGCGAATTATAAATCCATAGAGCAGATTTTGGATAAAAAACATGCCAGTGTAGTTGGAAAATTTGGCTGTAAAGGGTATGACACATTCGGACCATTTAAACTGGTTGGAGGTATTGCTAAAGGCCATCCGAATGAGGAAGATATGAAAAATGCAACGGACTTTGTAAAAGGATTACACTGATTTTGGAGCAAAAGGAAAACCGGGGATTTTATTCCTCGGTTTTCTGGCTGTTGTGCTTTAGTCTTCAACCTGAAAAATATCTTCTACAGGCACTTTCAGGTAATGTGCCAGCCGGATTGTAATCTCAAGAGATGGATTACGTTCTCCACGTTCGATATGGCCTATAGTTTGGCTACAGGAACCTATGGCTTCAGCCAAATCTGCTTGAATGAGATTACGTTCTTCACGAATATCTTTTAGTGTATTATTGATTGCCATTCAATCACTTCCTTTGCTTATTGTTATCAGCAGGATCATGAACCTGCTGTTGAAATCTAATGGAATCCCGGAATTTCTGCACCTTTGCATTTCCCGATTACTTTTCCAAAAATCTTAAAAGAGTCAGATTCCAAAACCTGGATAGGACGATATTTTTGATTTAAAGAAATCAGATAAACACCATCTGGCTCATCGTGTAATTCCTTGATGTAAGTATTACCGTTGAGATAGAAGATTCCAATTTCACCATTAGCAAGAGAATCTTTTTTCTGAATCCATGCGACATCGCCTGTGTGATAAAGTGGCTCCATACTGTCACCGGAGATCCGTACACCAAAGTCAGTCTGCTCAGGAGCAAGATGTCCTACGTCATAGGTTTCTTTTACAGAATCTTCCAGATAATTTCCAGTACCAGCAGAAACAGGTTCCCAGGTAATGTCTATAGGATGATGGAATGGGATAATCTTTGCAGACAGTGGAGAAAACTTTTTAGAAGCTTTCAAAATATCAGCAAATTCAATCAATTTATTTCTGCCTTCTTCATTCAATCCATTCATAATGTTATATGGGTTTTCTCCAAAGAAGGATTCATATATATCTTCGATATCAAGTAACTGGCAAAGTGTCAGGAAAACATGTAAAGCTGGTTCTCGTGCATTGGTCTCCCATTTGGAGATTGCTTTTGTAGTGACCTGAATACCTTCCTGAGAAAGCAGGTCTACCAGATCTGATTGAGAGTATCCTTTCTTTTTTCTATTTTCTGCTAATATTTCCCCGAAATCACGCATTTGTTCGCCTCATTTCTATTTGAATTTTCTATATGCATTATACCGTATGTTAGAAATAAAATCAATAATAATCTCCAAAATGGAGAAAATACAACCAAGATGTCGCTTGACCATCTCCGGAATGTCGATATATACTAAACATACAAAAATTGATAAGACATCATGTTTAAGGAAACAGCTGGGAGGTGAAAAGTTTGAGTGAGCGTGTGATCCTGCATAGTGATATGAACTGTTTTTACGCCAGTGTAGAAATGTTACATCATCCGGAATTTGCCGGAATGCCGCTGGCAGTCGGTGGCGATCCGGAAGCCAGACATGGGATTGTGCTGACAGCAAATTATATTGCAAAGCAAAAAGGTGTAAAGACCGGAATGGCATTATGGCAGGCAAAACAGATTTGTCCGGAAATCATATTTGTACCACCACGGATGGATTTGTATTTGAGATTTTCACAGATGGCAAGAGAAATCTATTCGGAGTATACGGACAAGATCGAGCCATATGGAATTGATGAAGCCTGGCTGGATGTATCGGACAGCAGAAATCTGAAAGGAAGCGGAATGACGATTGCAAGAGAAATCAGCCATCGGATTAAATACGAACTGGGTGTAACGGTAAGTATTGGAATTTCCTGGAATAAGATTTATGCGAAACTTGGTCCAGATTATAAAAAGCCGGATGCAATCACAGAGTTTAATCGAGAAAATTATAAAGACAGGATATGGCAGCTTCCAGCGTCAGATTTGCTTTATGTCGGAAGACAGACAAATAAGAAATTGCAAAAACTTGGAATCCGGACAATCGGGCAACTTGAGGAATCAGACGAGAAGTTGTTAGAGAGTCATTTTGGAAAAATAGGAAATGTATTATGGGCTTTCGCAAATGGCTGGGATGAAGATCCGGTTTGCAAGGAAGGATATGAAGCACCAGTAAAGTCGATAGGTAATAGCACTACAACACCGAGAGATCTGGAAAATGATCTGGATGTCTGGATCATTCAAATAGCATTGGCAGAAAGTGTAGCTGCACGATTGCGGAAACATGGATTTAAATGCAAAACAGTAGAAATTACAGTTCGAGATAATGGATTGTATAGTTTTTCCAGACAGATACATTTACGACAGCCAACGAATATTACAAACGAGATTGTAACTGCAGCATTTCAGCTATTTAAAGATAATTACAAATGGGAACATCCCATTAGAAGCCTGGGAATCCGAGCTGCGGATCTTGTGTTAGATGATATTCCCGTGCAGTTGGATTTATTTGGAAATCAGGAGAAAAAGGAAAAGTTAGAGAAGCTGGATCGTACTGTAGATGAGATCAGACGACGGTTTGGTTATTTCAGTATACAGCGAGCGACAATGTATCAGGATAAAGTCTTATCCCACTTAGACGCTGGTACGCACACGGTCCATCCACACAGTTATTTTCATGGGTAATTGGAGGGATAGATTTGAAAAAAGTATTAACCAGAAAACAGAAAGAAAGTTATCAGTGTATTTTGAATTATACGAAGGAGCATGGATACCCGCTGACAGTCCGGGAATTTGGAGAGTTGATCGGGGTGAAATCAACATCATCTGCTTTTTCCAGAATCAAGCAGTTGGAGCAAAATGGATATATCCGCAGAATCCCGGCATCACCAAGAGCAATCGAGATTTTATAGTGAGGTGTCGGCATGAACAAAGTATATGTAGATGTAGTGGCAGAGTTTCGGAAAGACGGACGGCTGGTTCCCATATTTTTTACATGGGAGGATGGAAGAAAATATAGTATTGACAGAATTTTGAAAATTGAGCGATGCGCCAGCAGAAAGGCAGGCGGTGTAGGAATGATGTACACCTGTATGATACAGGGGCAGGAAAGCCACTTGTTTTACGAAGTGGATAAATGGTTTATGGAGAGAAAAACAGCATAAGGAGAGATTAGTATAGACGATATTATTTGGATTATTAATCGGCAGGGATAGTCACTTTCCCTTTATATTCCTGCAGGTTTTACATAAGAAGATGGATTTCGGTCAGCAAAGGCAGCTCCCACAATGCCTTTTGGATATCCGTTTCTGCAAGTTGTAGTAAGTAATTGCTTTCCATCAAAATCATGGGGAAAGCGAACTGGTCTGAAAGACCGCCAGTTAGTGTGATGATGATAAGGAGATTTTGAAACTGATGACAGACAGAGATTATGCAATTAAATCAATGAAAGAAATCACCTTCCAGATGGCAAGTCATGCACAGGATTATCTGGAAGTTACAATCGGAAGACATTATACTGATATTAAAGAACTGATGACAAGCTACCAAAAACTGATTTTAGAAAACCAGGTTGTATTGGAAGAACTGGATATGGAGTGCCAGGAGAAAATCAATGAAGATATGGCATATGCATTGAGTTATCTGAGCATTTATAACAATCAGCTGAATGTGCCAAAGATGCACCGGGAAATGAACAACCTGATGATCATTTATGGCTTGTCTGATATGATCTATCGTGGAATGACACTGGTGAAGTTCTATGCACCGAATGGTGTGATGCTCAGTGGAATCCTTCATTCCTGTTTTTGCAGTCATTATAATAAGACAGATGTGGAAGTACAGCAGGAGTTAGGAATAGGCAGGACTTCTTTTTATAAAATGAAGAAGCAGGCACTTGGATATTTAGGATTTTATTTTTATGAGATCGTGGTACCGCAGGCAAAGGATAAAAGATTTAAACCGTCACTGGGCGTTGAGGAAGAGTAGGTGAGTAATATGAGATACGAAGATTCGATGAAAGGTGTAGCTGATCAGATAATCAAAGAACAGCAGCGAGTCAGTAAAATTAAAAACAATCCAGAAGAGTTCCATTGGCATGACGAATATGCAACGTTGAATTTCTTTCGGTTTATCTGCAAAAATATCGGTAACTTGAGAAATGGAGAAATTGAAAAAATGGTCACACGTTTAAAGAACATAGATCAGAAAGCAGTGGAAAACCATGTGAATGGTGCTGTTTGGGCATTTGATTATGATAAGATGTTCTGTGTATTGATGGAAAATGAAATTTGCCGAAAAGTGTGTGAAAAGAATAAATATAACAGTTGGATGAATCTGATTGGAAAGTATTGTGTTTCAAGGACTTAAAGACGAAGAAAGTTGTTGTAGAGAAATAATTTCCAGCAACTCTGTCTTTAATGAATAGAGTTCATTTTTTTATTCAACTATTCCCATGATATATACAATATGTAAATGTGCAATTCAAATATCAGTTTATGCTAAGTGTAAAAATGATAATAATTACTATTATTGACAAAAGAATAATTATCATATATAATACAGATATACAAGAAACAAAGTGTTAGAAAAATTGTTAGGAACTTGGTAACAAAAATAAATCGACATTGAAAAGGGAAAATGACTATGATAAAATATGAATGTGAACCATGTGGATATATTTATGATCCGACAGTAGGAGATCCAGACGCTGGTATCGAGCCAGAAACTGCATTTGAGGATATTCCAGATGACTGGACATGCCCAATCTGCGGATTAGGAAAAGATGTTTTCGTTCCTGTAGAAGACTAAGCAGAAAATGCAGGTACGAAACTGCCAGACATTAAAAGATCCTAAGAGAACATATAAAAGAAATGGAGGTCAAATTATGACTTACGATTTAAACATTACCTTTGATGACAATTTAGTAACAGGAAATGAAACAATTGATACCCAGCATAAAGAATTGATCGACCGTATCCAGAACTTTGTAACTGCCTGTCAAAATGGCGACAGCAAAGTAAAAGCAATCAAAATGCTGGATTATCTGGATGAATATACTGACTTTCATTTCAAAGAAGAGGAAAAGCTTCAGGAAAAATCCGGTTATCCAGAGCGTGAAAACCATCATGAAAAACATGAAGAGTTTAAAAAGACAATTCAGGAACTGCATGAATACCTTCAGGAGTATGAAGGACCAACAGATCGGTTCAGTGAACTTGTACAGAAAAATGTAATCGACTGGCTGTTTGGACACATTAAAACATACGACCGCTCTGTGGCAAAATTTATCTTTATGAAACAAAATCCAGATCGATGCTAAAATAAACCAGGGAACGAGTTCACTCAGAATGTAGACAACGTGATGAAGTAAACTAGGGGCTGTCACAATGCAGCCCCTTTCCTGTTATAGCGATATTCTAGGTAATATATTGCGCTGGCATGACATATTATTTTACTACTACTATATGGGAAGAGTAAGCAGCTCTTCTTTTTTGTTGTCCTTTTTATCCGATTTTAAGTTGTAAAGTCTCTTTTCATTCGACAAAATTCTCCACAGACAGAGGATATGCGACGAGCATTGATATGAACATCTATTTATGGAAAGAGGATATTGAAGACGGGGAATCGGTAATGACAGCCGAATATAGACCTGTAGAATACGGAAAGGACTATGATGTTGTCAATAATCCTGATAAATTTCAACTATATATAGATGGAAAAGAGATTAAATAGTAATCTCCTGAAAGCAAGCTTTTTGTCAATTATTTCAAAGAAAAATTAAAGGATAACAATACATAGTTTTGACAATGATATTTTGAAAAAATTTATAGGAATGCTCTATTATCAAATTGACATAGGAATATGGTAGCGTATAATTAGAATTGAATACACTGAAAAAATGGAGGAATTACATGAAAGCACATAAATATTGGTCAGTAGGAGCATTGATCACAATGCTTGGGACTTTTTACACTGGATATAAAAAGCAAAAATCAAGTCACAAATACTTTGCTTTAAGTTCTATGTTATGTATGGTAATGGCGATATATACAGGTCATAAAATGATTACCAGGAATAGGAAAAAAAAGGCGAATAAAGAGAAAGATACAGAAAGGGAGGGATAAATAATGTTGGAAGTAGGGGTTAAGGCACCGGATTTTGAGTTGCCAGATCAAAATGGGAAAATACATAGATTATCGGATTATACAGGAAAAAAAGTGATCTTATATTTCTATCCCAAGGATAATACAGCGGGATGCACGAAACAGGCATGTGGGTTTTCTGAGCGATACCCTCAGTTTACCGAAAAAGGAGCAGTTATTCTTGGAGTCAGTAAGGATTCTGTATCCTCTCATAAGAGATTTGAGGAAAAATATGGATTGACATTTACACTTTTAGCAGATCCAGAGCGGAAAGTTATTGAAGCATATGATGTATGGAAAGAAAAGAAAAATTATGGCAAAGTCTCTATGGGAGTAGTAAGAACCACATATCTTATTGATGAACAGGGGATTATTATAAAGGCAAATGATAAAGTCAAGGCTGCAGATGATCCTGAAAATATGCTCAAGGAATTAGATTAATGAAGATAATATTATCCCCTGCTAAAAAGATGATTACAGATACTGACAGCATAGCGCCGGATGGATTGCCTGAATTTATTGAAAAGACGACAGAGATACAAAATTGGTTGAAAAGTAAGTCAAAAGAAGAACTGAAGACTATTTGGAAATGTAATGACAAAATTACAGAACAGAACTTCAATAGATTGGAAAACATGGATCTTTATCATTTACTTACCCCAGCTGTCTTATCATATGAAGGAATTGCTTTTCAATATATGGCTCCATCCGTGTTTGAGGACAGTCAGTTCGAGTATGTACAAAATCATTTGAGAATAATATCTGCATTTTATGGTGTGTTAAAACCAAGGGATGGTGTGACGCCTTATCGTTTGGAAATGCAGGCGAAGGTTGGAATAGGAGAAACAAAAAATCTGTATGAGTACTGGGGAGATTTATTATACCGCTCAGTGATTGATAACAGCAGGATTATAATCAATCTGGCATCGAAAGAATACTCTAAGTGCATAGAAAAATATCTGACACGACAGGATAGATACATTACGATTACATTTTGTGAGTTATCAGGAGATAAACTGGTGACAAAAGGTACATATGCTAAGATGGCCCGTGGTGAAATGGTTAGGTTCATGGCTGAAAACAGAATTGAAAATCCTGAGGATATTAAGAAATTTGATAGACTAGGCTATTCATTCCGCTCTGATTTATCATCAGATGCAGAATATGTTTTTGAACGGAAAAAATGATGATTGAATGATTATTTTAAATAAAAGGTAATCAGTAATATTAATTATTGTAATAATAGTAATTATTACTATTATTTATTGACAATAAACAGATTGAGAAGCACCACGAAGAGAGATATCGTGCACTTCTTAAGAATATTGAAACTGCACAGGTGTTTGAAAAGAGTGAAGTTAAGGTATGGGAATGCCGTAACTGTGGACATGTTGTGGTAGGAACAAAGGCACCTGAGATATGTCCAGTATGTAACCATCCACAGAGTTATTTCGAAATACGTGAAGAGAACTATTAAAGAGAAGGAGATTATTACAAAGAAGAAAGTGATTATTAAAAAAAGCAGTAATGATAGGCTGTGGCTTTGTTGGTTCTGCATCAGTTGGTAAAGAAGCATTAAAGTTTAAGAATCGGCGGATGCTTTGAAAAAAGTTATAGAAACAATTGGATTTTAAATTTTAAACATAGGAAGATAAAAAAGATGGAAGTAAAATATTCTGTATGCAATCATTGTGGAAACATTATTGAAATGGTAAAGGATCAAGGCGTACCAGTAATGTGTTGCGGAGAACCTATGCAGGAATTAAAAGCCGGAGTGACAGATGCTGCTGTCGAGAAGCATGTACCTGTATATACGATAGAAGGCAGTCATGTTCATGTTGTGGTCGGAGAGACAAAACATCCAATGCTTGAAGAGCATTTCATTGAGTGGATTACATTAAATACAAACCAGGGAATATACAGAAAACAGTTAAATCCAGGGCAGGAGCCGGTAGCAGATTTTTGTCTTTGCAATGGTGAACAGGTAGAAGAAGTATATGCATATTGTAACCTGCATGGATTATGGAAATGCTAAAAGCATTTATACATATTAAGGTTACAGAACAACACAAATACAACAGTAATATATGCTGTGTATTAATATATTTATAAGGAGGAACAAACTAATGAAATATGTATGTGACGTTTGCGGATGGGAATATGATGAAGAGGAAGGTTATCCTGAAGGTGGTATTGCACCAGGAACAAAGTGGGAGGATGTTCCGGAAGATTTTGAATGCCCATTATGTAATGTTGGAAAAGATCAGTTTTCAGAAGTTGAATAGAAGCCTAATCTTGTGTTAAATACGGATGGATAAACCAAAACCCTGGTGCGTGAGCAACAGGGTTTTTTATTGCGATATTTTGTGATGATATCACAGAAAATAATCTACCTTTTGCTTATAATGTAGTTAGAAACTAAGTAAGGAGGTAGTCTAAATGAGATTAAAAGATAAAGTTGCAATCATTACGGGTGGAAGCCGTGGTATAGGATTTGCTACAGCTGATAAATTCTTGAAGGAAGGCGCTTCAGTTGTGTTGGCAGCAAGTTCACAGGAATCGGCAGATGTTGCTGTAGATAAATTAAAAGAAAAATATCCCAATGCAATAGTTGCTGGAATTAGTCCAAATCTGGCAAGCATGGAGTCTGTCAGAAAGGCTTTTAAAGAGGCAACTGAAAAATATGGATGTGTCGACATACTGGTAAATAATGCAGGTATTTCAGAAAACACCTCATTTATGGATTATACAGAGGAGACTTTTGATAAAGTCATGGATCTAAATGTAAAAGGAGTATTTAATACTACTCGTGTAGCAGCAGAATGTATGGTGGCAAGAGGCAAGGGGGTCATTCTCTCAACTTCCTCCATGGTGAGTATTTCGGGACAGCCAAGTGGGTTTGCTTATCCGGCATCGAAGTTTGCAGTAAACGGATTGACTGTATCATTAGCAAGAGAACTAGGACCTAAAGGTATTCGTGTTAATGCTGTTGCACCTGGGATTACAGAAACTGATATGATGAAGGCCGTGCCAAAGGAAGTTATCGAACCTATGATTGAAAGAATTCCATTGCGTCGTCTTGGACAGCCAGAAGATATTGCCAATGCGTTTGTGTTTCTTGCTTCAGATGAGGCGAGTTACATTACAGGTGTTATATTAAGTGTAGATGGTATGGCAAGAAGTTAAGTTAATGAGGTATGGTGATGTAATCACGGAAAATAAATGAAATTAAGACTATAATAAATCTACAAAAAGAAAAAGATAAGGAGGACTGTAAAATGTCTGCTATTAATATCAATAAAAACAATTTTCAGAACGAAGTACTGAGTTCCGATAAACCCGTTCTTTTAGATTTTTGGGCATCTTGGTGTGCACCTTGCCGCATGGTAGTACCTATTGTAGAGGAGATTGCAAGTGAGCGTAGAGATATTAAAGTTGGAAAGATTAATGTAGATGAAGAGCCTGAACTGGCAAATAAGTTCAGTATTATGAGCATTCCAACTTTAGTGGTTATGAAGAATGGGAAGATTGTACAGCAGGTTTCAGGGGCGAGACCTAAGAATGCGATTTTAGAAATGCTTTAGGGAGGTGTGCTAATGGGATTTTTTGATCTCTTTAAACAGACGAATATTAATCAAGGCATAGAAGAATATAAAAGGACTGATGATGCAGTTCTGCTGGATGTACGTACACCGCAGGAATATCAGGAAGGACATATACCAGAAAGTAAAAATGTGCCGTTGCAGCAACTTAACAATATTGCTTCTGTAGCGAAGAATAAGGATAT
The DNA here is from genome assembly GCF_003478985.1 of Ruminococcus sp. AF20-12LB. NCBI lineage: Bacteria > Bacillati > Bacillota > Clostridia > Eubacteriales > Oscillospiraceae > Ruminococcus > Ruminococcus sp. AF20-12LB. Next base: position 293,944 of record NZ_QUGH01000004.1, read on the forward strand.
CCAACTGTTTGTATACTGTTATTCCGGTTCACGAAGCCGCCAGGCAACTGGGATACTGCAACGAATGGGATATTCTAAAGTAAATAATATCGGTGGCATTGCAGCTTACTCAGGAAAGGTGGAAAAATAAGATGAAGGTAATAATTGTAGGAGGTGTAGCCGGAGGAGCTACAGCCGCAGCAAGAATACGCAGACTGAATGAACATGCTGAAATTACTGTGTTTGAAAGATCCGGATACATATCCTATGCAAATTGTGGACTTCCATATTATATTGGAGACGTGATCACAGACCCGGAAGAACTTACACTACAGACACCAGAGAGTTTTTTTAAACGCTTCCGTATTAACATGAAAATTCATCATGAAGTTATCTCCATACATCCGGAACGTAAAACGGTTTCAGTGAAAAATTTAGAGAATGGTGAGATATTTGAAGAAAAATATGATAAGCTGATCCTCTCTCCAGGTGCAAAGCCAACACAGCCGAGACTTCCCGGAGTAGGTATTGATAAACTTTTTACACTTCGTACTGTAGAAGACACTTTTCGGATAAAGGCATATATAAATAAGAATCATCCAAAATCGGCTGTATTGGCAGGTGGCGGTTTTATTGGTCTGGAACTGGCAGAAAATTTGAGGGAGCTTGGCATGGATGTTACGATTGTCCAGCGGCCTAAGCAGCTGATGAACCCTTTTGACCCGGATATGGCATCCATGATCCATAATGAAATGAGAAAGCATGGGATAAAACTGGTACTGGGCTATACAGTAGAAGGATTTAAAGAAAAAGACAACGGAGTGGAGGTCCTGTTGAAAGATAATCCATCCCTTCAGGCTGATATGGTAGTTCTGGCAATCGGAGTCACACCAGACACAGTATTAGCAAAAGAAGCCGGTCTGGAACTTGGCATCAAGGAAAGTATTGTAGTGAATGACAGAATGGAAACCTCTGTACCGGATATTTATGCTGCAGGTGATGCAGTTCAGGTAAAACATTATGTTACGGGTAATGATGCGCTGATCTCTTTGGCAGGACCAGCCAATAAACAGGGCAGAATCATCGCTGATAATATTTGTGGCGATGATAGTCGTTACCTGGGCAGTCAGGGAAGCTCCGTTATAAAAGTGTTTGATATGACAGCAGCCACTACAGGTATCAATGAAACCAATGCCAAAAAGTCAGGATTAGAGGTAGATACAGTAATTCTTTCTCCTATGAGTCATGCTGGTTACTATCCTGGTGGAAAAGTGATGACCATGAAGGTGGTTTTTGAAAAAGAGACCTATCGTTTGCTTGGCGCTCAGATTATTGGATATGAAGGAGTTGATAAACGTATTGATGTGCTGGCAACAGCAATTCATGCAGGGCTGAAGGCAACCCAGCTGAAGGATTTGGATCTCGCATATGCACCGCCTTATTCCTCTGCCAAGGATCCTGTAAATATGGCAGGATTCATGATAGACAATATAGCAAAAGGTACCTTAAAACAATGGCATCTGGAAGATATGGATAAGATTTCTAAAGATCAAAATGTGGTGTTGCTGGATGTGAGAACGGTAGGTGAATTTAACAGGGGTCATATGGATGGATTCAACAATATTCCTGTAGATGAACTGAGGGAACGAATTAACGAAATTGAGAAAGGAAAGCCTGCGTATCTGATATGCCAAAGTGGTCTGCGCAGTTACATTGCCAGCCGTATTCTGGAAGGAAATGGATATGAAACATATAACTTTTCCGGTGGATTCCGCTTCTATGATGCAGTGGTTAATGACCGTGCGCTGATCGAAAGGGCATATGCATGCGGTATGGATTATTAAAAATAATCATAATATTTTTATAATTTTTTTGTAGTATAAAAAGATCCCCCATTTATTAGAATGACTTTTATAATTCTGATAAATGGAGGATTTTTTAAATGTTATAGAAAACAGTTTTATGATCTTTGTAGAGTTTCCAGTCTTTTCGAATCAAGGATTGTGATTTTACCGCGGGAGAGTTTGACGAGTCCTTCGCCTTGAAAGTATCGGAGCATTCGCGTGATAACTTCCCTGTGGGAACCAAGATGGTTGGCGATGGTTTCGTGAGTGATCTTTAATTCATTTGTTCCTTCGATAGAGGTCTCTTCTAAAAGAAATGAAGCAACACGCTTATCCAAACTCTTCCACATGATTTGTTCAATCAGCCACATGACATCAGAAAAACGGGTAGCCATTAACTCATTGGTATAGTTTGCGACAGGAGCAGATTCCTTCATGATGCCCTTATAGATTTCAGCAGGGATGATCCAAAGATCAGTATCTTTTTCTGCTTCAATGGTTACTTCAAATTGAATGGATCGCATGATACATGAGGCGGATAAAAGACACATATCCATATCGAACAGACGGTAAAGTGTAATCTCTCGTCCTTCATCTGAAAGTATGTAAGTTCGAAGCTGCCCGGATTTAACCAGTAATAATCCAGTACAATCCAGGTTTCCATTGTGAATGATTGTCCCTTTTTTTACATACTGTGTGATTAAATTGTCTGAAATTATTTTTTTCTGTGCTGTATTTAAGTCATTCCATAGTGGAAAACTATTTTCGAAGTTCATAACCGTTATCTCCTTTACGAACATAGTATACTTGCTTTTTTTAGATGCGTCAATTATATAACTGGCATATGCCATAAATAGAAATAAAAAGAAGTGTAATAAAGTAAATTATCTTTTCTGTGATATCATCACGGAAGCAAGCACTTATTTGGGGTATATTAAGTTCAAATAGGAGAAGGAGTTGAAAAATATGACATCTATAAATATAAATAAAGAAAAGTTTGGACAATTAATTCATAAGGAAAAACCGGTTTTGGTTGATTTCTGGGCACCTTGGTGTGGTTATTGCCGTAGAATTGGAGCGGCTTATGAAAAAATAAGTGAAGAATACAGCGATATTCTTATTGCTGGAAAAGTGAATATTGATGAAGAACCACAGATTGCAGAAGCTGAAAAGATTGAGGTGATTCCTACGCTGGTTTTATATCGAAATGGAAAGGCAATAGATTCTATTGTTGCACCTGAATCAAAAATAATGATAGAGAATTTTATTAATGAAGCATTGGAAAAATAAAAGGAGGACTGCTGTATGAATGAAAATCATGTTTACGATATGATTATCGTGGGGGGAGGACCTGGAGGGTATACTTCAGCATTATACGCAGCCAGAGCAGGATTTGATACCATTGTTTTAGAAAAATTATCTGCAGGTGGTCAGATGTCATTGACCTGGCAGATTGATAACTATCCTGGTTTTGAAAATGGAATTGACGGATTTTCATTGGCAGAGAAAATGCAAAAACAGGCGGAAAAATTTGGCGCTAAAAGTGAATATGCTGAAGTTTTTAATATGGATTTAACAGGAAAGCTTAAGAGAGTAGAAACTAGTTCGGGAATTTATATTGGGAAAACAGTAGTGATTGCTACTGGAGCAAATCCAAGAGAACTTGGTCTCGCTAAAGAAAAAGAATTGATAAGTCATGGGGTTGCTTATTGTGCCTCTTGTGATGGTATGTTTTATAAAGATAAGATCGTGGTGGTTGTTGGTGGTGGAAATTCTGCTGTATCAGATGCTGCTCTTTTAAGTCGAATTGCTAAGAAAGTCATCATTGTTCATCGTAGAGATACATTACGTGCAACGAAAATCTACCATGACCAGCTGATGAAAACTGAAAATATAGAGTTTCGATGGAATAATACAGTAAATGAACTGATTTATGGAGAACGATTGACTGGTGTGCGGTTGAAAGATACAGTTACAGGAGAAGAAAACATTATAGAATGTGACGGCCTGTTTGTGAGTATAGGAAGAAAACCGACAACAGATTTTTTAGATAATCAGATAGAACTGGATAATAAAGGATATATTGTGGCAGGTGAAAACACTGAAACGAGTATTCCGGGTGTTTATGCTGTAGGAGATGTCAGAACAAAGTTACTTCGTCAGATAGTAACAGCAGTGGCAGATGGTGCTATGGCAGTACATATGGCAGAAGAGTATATGGAGAAATAATAATCAGAATTTGAATAGTGAATTTTTTATACTGAAATATGTACGATTTCAATAATGACATGAACTTATGGGAACGTATTGCGGATACTTTGTGAACTTTATCCTGATACAATGATTATGCTGATGAAAGAAGGCATAGATAACTGAATACAAGAAAGAGACAAAAGCCTCAGTAGTTAGGAAAAAAACTACTGGGGCTTTTTTTCGTGCCTGAATTTCTCGGCCAATAACTGCGGGGATGTCCCGGCAGGATAAAGGTGGAGCAGGCATGATCCTAAACAGAGGTCCGCCTTCTGAATTAGAAACGAGCAACAAGATTTCAAATTCAGGAGGAACGGATATGTATATTGAACACCCATATTTTTATGAAGGAAAGTACTACGCAAATATTGATGGAGAAATGATCGAGATTACAAAAGAAGTTGCGTATGCGATGAACAATTTTTACAGAAGCAGCAAGGCAAAAAAAGTTGAGATTAAGAATGAACTGGGTGAGGTTGTGGATAAGATGCTGAGAGAAGTACCTTACAGCGGTCAGTCCATTGATGGAGAAGGCTTCATGATTGAGGATTTTCCAGATCTGAACTGTGATGTGGAGCACTGTGTACTGACAAAAATGGAACAGCAGGATATTCACACAGTGATCAATCAACTGAACTCAGAGGAACGCATGATTATTTATGGCATTTTCTTTGAAAACAAGACACAGACACAGATGGCGGAAATTATGGGGATTTCCAGACAGATGCTGTCATACAAGCTGAAATCCACTCTTAATAAGATGCGTGAAATGTATATGAATAAATTTTTTTAAAAAATTTTTCAAAATCTTTTGCATCTGCCAAAGTCATTTGACTTTAGTAATTAGAGGAAGTTAAAGGACTTCCTAAAATGAACCATGATAACTGAATATCCAATAATAACTGACGTGACATTTCATGCAAAGAGCACGAGGAAGATGCCGCTATAGGATTATAAGACAAAACAAAGATTTTTAGTTCAGTCTGTAATGCTGCGAAAAAGCACTGACCGAAGCCGGCTGGCAGGCTGGTGATGCGATGATATGTATGAGATGCGATACACTTGCAGATCCTGAGAAGTCTGTAACTGGTAAACCTATGAACTGCTGGAGCCTGGAAACGAGAGTTTCCGGGTTGTGGTCCGGAGTATGCATCCGGGCAGGTTATTATTCCCTTCCTCATATGCGGGAGTAACGATTCGGGGTATCGAGGATAAATAGAATCGAGCGAGCACTGTTTAATAATCAAATTGGCTATAGAGGTTATGCGGCAGAGCTTTCCTTATGGGAAAGAAACTCTGCCGTATTCCTGTGGAGCCAATATAGCGCTATGGATGCTTTACAAATAAAAATAATAGATTGGAGAGAGGACAAATGACAATCCGCAGAGGAGATATTTTATGGGCAGATCTCGGTATGTTTCCTACAACATCTGTTCAGGGTGGAGTAAGACCGGTGATCGTAGTGAGTAATAATAAAGCCAATACATACAGTTCAGTCATAACGGTAGTTCCGCTGTCATCAAGAATTTATAAGAAACGGTATTTGCCAACACATGTATTTATCAGCAAATATGATATGACGGGAATCCGAAAAGGAAGCCTGGCACTGGCTGAACAGGTTATGAGCATTTCTACGAAATGTATTATTGAGAAATGCGGAAGAGTGAACAAGTGGAGCCTGGATCGGGTACTGAAAGCAGTACAGATTCAGATGGGAATGGAAGGAGAAGGGCATGACGGCAGAGGAATACAGAAACTATCTGGAGCAGGATTTCAGTGATGTAGATATCAATGAAATGACTGATCTACGGATGATAAAAGCAGACAGAAATAAATCGCTTCAGGAACGGAGAGATATTTTTCTGAATAAAGTAGGAAATCCATATTTGGTCCGGATCGGCAATATGAAAGTAAAAGTCAGATTTGCCAATAACGGTATATCTATGGAGCAGGCATTTGAGAATATGCTTCTGAGTGTCTGAAAAAGTACTGGCAAGATTGAGGGGACTGTGTTAGAATGTCGGTAAGGACAAATTATGCAGCCCCCTTTTATTACATGGATTTTCTGACGTAATAAAAGGAGGTAAGATATGTATCAGAATATCAATAAAATCTATCATGCCGCCATCTATGTCAGATTATCTAAAGAAGATGGCGATATTTCCAGTTCAGCAAAACTGGAAAGTAACAGCATTTCTAACCAGAAAGCTTTGATTCTGGATTTCCTGAAAGACAAAAAAGATATAGAAGTTGTTTCAGTCCGAGTTGATGATGGCTACTCAGGCTCTAATTTTGATCGTCCTGCATTCCAGGCAATGCTGGAAGATATCCGGCGTGGAATTGTAGATTGCGTAGTGGTAAAAGATTTATCACGATTTGGAAGGGAATATATTGATTCCGGGAAGTATATCGAGAGATTATTCCCGGCTCTTGGTGTGCGTTTTATTGCCATCAATGACAATTATGACAGTCTCAAGGGAAAGAATCAGGCAGACGAAATTATTATCCCATTTAAGAATTTAATCAATGATGCTTATTGCCGTGACATTTCTATTAAGATCAGGAGTAATCTTGAGATTAAGAGGAAAAAAGGCGAATGCGTGACTCCGTTTGTAGCTTTTGGATACAGGAAGACAAAGACAGATAAGCATAAATTAGAGATTGATCCATCTGCAGGCAGTGTAGTACAGGATATTTTTAAGATGAAGCTGCAGGGAATGAGTCAGGATGCGATTGCTAATCGTTTAAATGAACTGGGTATTCTTTCCCCATTTGAGTATAAAATCAGCAGTGGTAGTCATTATGAAACAGGCTTCCGGCAGAAAGAACAGGCACTTTGGAGTTCCGTTACCGTCCGCAGGATACTGGAAAACGAGGTTTATATCGGAAACCTTGTGCAGGGAAAAAGGACGACACCGAACCATAAAGTGAAGCAGACTTATGTGAAACCGGAAGATGACTGGATCCGGATTGAGAAAAATCATGAGCCATTGGTGAGTGACCGTGATTTTGAAATTGTTCAGAGACTTCTGGGCATGGATACACGTACTTCGCCTGACCAAAAGCAAGTATATCTGTTATCTGGAATTGCTGTATGTGCGGATTGTGGTGCACCTATGACAAGAAAGGTTTCTACTGTGGCAGGGAAAAAAATATGCTTATTATCTATGTTCCGCAAATAAAGAAACAAAACGCTGTTCTAGTCATAGAATACCGGAAAAGGATCTGGAAGATGCCGTACTGGTGATGCTGAAACAGCATATCCAGAATATCCTGCACCTGAAAAGAGTCCTGGAATTTGTTGGTACTGTGCCATTTCAGGAGATCAATATGAAGAAGCTGCAGGACAGGCTGGAGAAGAAAAAACAGGAGACAGAACGTTGTAAGGAGTTACGGATGATGCTCTATTCGGATATGAAAGAGGGCATTGTATCAAAAGAAGACTATGTAGAGCTTCATGCAGCCTATGGAAAGAGGCTTAGAAATGTGGAAGAGAGTCTCCGTGCAATCCAGAAAGAAATGGATAGTGAGCTGGAAAAAGCAGACAATGCCAATACCTGGCTGGATTATTTTGTGAAATATCAGGATATTGAAGAACTGTCCCGCGCAGTGGTGGTAGAACTGATCAGGAAAATCAGAGTATATGATAAAAAGAATATAGAGATCACTTTTGATTTTGATGATTGTTATCAGACATTGCTGAATCAATTACCGGCTATGGGAGTTGATACGGTAATAGATGATGATAATAATCTGCAGGTCAAGGTAAAGGAGGTTGTATAAAATGGCACGAAAGAGTAGGAAAAACATTCCGGAAGTAGTCGGCAGTGCAACCGTCCAGACAGAGGTGAGAAGACCATTCCGGGCAGGATTGTATGCCAGAATTTCAATGGAAACAGAAGAAACATTGGAAAGAGGAACGATAGAAACCCAGGTGGAATTGATGAAAAACTTTGTAGCAGATACGGAAGATATTTCGGTTGCGGAAGTTTATAGGGACTCAGACTATTCAGGTACAAATTTTGACCGTCCTGGATTTGTACAGATGATGGAAGATATCAAGCATGGAAAAATCAATTGTGTTATTGTAAAAGATTTGTCCAGACTTGGAAGAAATTATGTCGAAACCAGCAATTATATTGAACGAGTATTCCCGTTTTTCCATGTAAGATTCCTGGCTGTGACAGATGATTTCGATTCCTTCAGAGAGGGTGTGGATCTTACAGTTCCACTGAAGAATATTATCAATGAGTTCTATTCGAAAGACCTTGCCAAGAAGAGCAGCAGCGCAAAAAAAGCACTTTGGAAAGAGGGGAAATTTACAAGTGCCTGGGAACCGTATGGTTATAGAAAGTCAGAAGAAGACCATCATCAGTTGATTGTTGATGAAGAAGCTGCAGACCATCTGAAAAGTATATTTTCTATGTATATGAATGGCAGGAACTATAGTGATATTGCAAGACAGCTCAATAAAGATGGAGTTTTATCGCCGACTTTACAGAGAAAATTCTATAAAACCGGTGAAAAGCCGCTTCCGGAGTCAAAACCCTGGAACAATTATGAAGTGAAGCGAGTACTTCAGGATGTTCATTGCACAGGTGATTCTGTATTTGGAAAATATCAGCAAAGTGTTTTCCAGGGAAATAAACAGAGAAATCGACCAGAGAGTGATTGGGTGCATGTGGAGAACACGCATGAAGGGATTATAGATAGAGAGTTGTTTCAACAGGTACAATCTAAAATCCAGGAATATACGGAAGCTTATAAGAAGAAACATCAGCAGAACAATGGGGCTATTAGAAACCATAATTTCTATACAGGAAAGATATGGTGCGGAGGCTGTGGCAACCGCATGACGTTGTCCAGAGAAAGAAATGGCACATTCTTTTATATCTGCGGAGCCAATACTAACCATAAATCCGGAGGAAAGCAATGCAAAGGGCACAGAGTCAGAAAAGAATATGTGGATGACGATGTTCTTCGCCTGATCCAAACGCATATGAAAACCGTATTGGATACAGAAAAAATGATTCAGAAAATGAATGCAGCTTCCAAAAATCAGACACAGTACCTGCTTTTGGATAAAGAGGTGGGAAAACTTCGACGGGAACTAAGCCGTATCAGTAAGCGTAAATCGGATTTATATGAAGACTATTCCGAACGTTTGATTACAGAAGAAGAATACATACAGTTTTCTCGGATCTATTCCAATGAAATTGAGAATATCAAGAGCCGTCTGGACACAGTATTGGCGGCACAGGTTCGGTATTCCCAGGATTACCACATTGAAGAAGGCTGGGGAAATGTGATACATACTTATATGTCAAAGCGTAAGCTGACAAAAGAAATGGCAGATGCCTTTGTGGATTCAATTATTATCCATGGTAAGTATGATTATGAGATCAAGCTGGTATATGACGATCAGTTTGCAGATTTACAGAAACTAAAGAAAGAGAAGGAGGCGCAGTCAAGATGACAGATCTTAGAAAAACAGCTGTTTACATCCGTTTGTCTGCAGAAGATGACAATGTAGATGGCAGAGCCAAAAAAGAGAGCGACAGTGTAACTTCTCAGAGAATTCTGTTAAAATCATTTGTAATTGATGAGCTGGGTGTAGCTGAGTCGGATATTCTAGAATATGTGGATGACGGTGTCAGCGGTACTCATTTTAAAAGGCAGGGATTTCAACAGCTGCAGGATGACATGAAAAGCGGAGAAATCGGCTGTGTAGTTGTGAAAGACTTTTCCAGATTTGGAAGAGACTATCTGGAAGTTGGATTTTATATTGAATATATTTTTCCACTTCTACAGATACGATTTATTTCGATTAATGACAGCTATGACAGTGCAGCAAGCAGCGGAATGACTGGTGGAATGAATGTGGCATTGCAGAATCTGGTATACAATATGTATAGCCTGGATTTGTCCAAGAAAATTTCATCAGCATTGCAGACAAGAACGAGAAATGGTACACGCCTTCCGGTAAATGCCAGATATGGCTATAAAAAAGGAAAAGATGGAAGGCTGGAAGTAGATCCGGAGGCTGCAAAAGTTGTGAAAATGATTTTTAAAATGGCAGCGGAAGGAACAAGTTTTGCAGATATTACAAGGGAATTGAACAGACAGGCGATTGCCACTTGTGATGAGCAGAAATTATCAAGAGGGGACCAGGTGCAGTTCCAGAGGTTTGACACGATCAAAAAGAAACACTGGAGCCCTACGACAGTAGCGGCAATTGTCCGGGATGAGATTTATATTGGAACCAGAATCTGGGGAAAAACACGTTGCAGTATGCATACCGGTCATAAAGCAGTTCTGAATGATGAAACAGAATGGGTTCGCCTGGAAAATCATCATACGGCAATTATAGACAGGGCATTGTTTGAAAAAGCAAATGAAATGCATCCGAAAAAGAAGAGAAGTGTTGCGGAATCACGCACCAATTTTATTCTGGAAAGGCGTAAAAAACAGCCGGCATTACTGATATGTGCCAACTGTGGGCATTCTTTACTAAAAGAAACGGAGCATCTGCTAAAATGCTCAGATGCTCGAACCAATGGAGATCCTGTGTGTCGAAGTCTGGTGATCCGACGGGAACCGCTAGAGTAGAATATCCTTGGGCTTGTTCATCAGTATGCAGCGTCAATGTTGGAAAAAGAAAAGAAAGTATCTTCCAACAGGCAATGCGACTACAAAGAGATCAATACCGCAGAATTGCAAAAACAGAGCCGACAGTTGACCTCGGAAAAGATGAAATTCTATGATGATTACAAAGATGGTCGTATAGATCGTGATTCGTATAAGCAGAGAGCTGGAAAGATAAGTGTACAGCTGGATGAAATAAAACGAAAGATAGAAGATGCGGAGAATAGCAAAAAGCTTCTTGAACAAAATGAACTTTCTGATAAAATAAAACTAAAAGATTTCTTGGGAATTCAGAAGTTCGATACAGAGAAGCTGCGTGAGATTATCAAAGTGATCCGTGTTCATAGTCATGATGAAATTGAAATCGAATGGAATTTTGACGATATTTTTTCGGAACAGAGGTAACTTGAGCAGGACAAGAATGACTTATCAGAAGATAATAAAGGTACTGGGACTACCTGATGGAAGCGTCAGATAGTCTTCGGCAGAAAAAAATAAAATTTTTTTTATCCTATACTTGACACATCCACATGTATGTCGGCATACCTATTGCTCAAATATGGCAAAATCCGGAATGAATCCAAAAGCATTGCAATATTTGATGGGGCACTCAGACATCAGCGTAACGCTGAATACATATACGTATGTAAATCTTGAGGATGCCAGGGAAGAAGTTGCCCGGATTCAGGTTGTGTAATTACGATTTTTAATTGAAAATAGCAAGGTGTAAAATAGAAAAACATACACCTTATTTTACACCTTTTGCGGACGATATTATGCGAAAATAAACCAGGTTATGCCAGAAAGCAAAAATTTACAAAGGCTCACAAAGCCCGAAATACCAAGAAAAACTAAGAAATGCGAGGTTATGCAACAATGATAAAAGTATTATTCATCTGCCACGGCACTACCTTAGCAAAATTCTGAAAAACCTTGATTTTACAGTATATTTTTGAACCAGTAGGGATGTTTTACTAAGTTTTTACTAAAGAGGAATCCCTAGCACGAATTTAGAAAAGTAACATATAGTATGACCTTATTAATTGGTAGAACAATTGGTAAGGTCCTTTTTTATTTCAAGGAGGTTCAAAATGAAAAGTACAGCGTTAGGAGCAGAAAACATTATTTTTATCAGTGATGCACATGAAAAATTCTACTATGAAAAATTACAAGAAGTACGGTATCAGGATGTGTACCATAAGGCATTGTGTTATTGTCTGGGTATTAATGGAGATACCAGAAAAAATGCTGACAGAATTTATAATTTTAAAACGGGGTCTGTTAAAACGAAATGTTTACATGAAGGATGGCAGACAAGCGGTAGCTTAAAAGTGGTAAGGATGGCATTTAATCTGTACTGTAACAGCACGCCAAGCGTTTGGGATTATGAAGATGCAGAGGAACAGGTAAACGAGTGCAGACAGTATACAGTAGAGGATATCTTCTGCTGTGCATATGCACCATATTTTTGGCAGGCAGTACAGATCCGTTATCCGGAATATGTAGTGTACAATCAAAAGTTACATGCCATGCTTGGAGGAATAGATTAATGCTGAAAGTGAGAATGATGGGAACAAAAAATGATATTGCATGGTTTCAGAAAATCCTGCAGCGTCATCCTAAAATTGAAGTTATGGAATTATCGGAACTTTATTCCAATAAAGGGACGAGCAAATATTATAGAGCTTATGCTGAAATTGAAAAAAGTAATGTAAATAAAAAATAGTAGAAAAACAGGAGAATTATATCATGTGCAAAATAATCGCAATCGCAAATCAAAAAGGTGGAGTAGCAAAGACTACAACCACTATTAATCTTGGAGTAGGACTGTCTAAGGTTGGAAAACGTGTAATGCTGATAGATGCTGATCCACAGGGACATTTGACAATGGGACTTGGTTTTCCAAAGAACTTAAGGGTAACATTGAAAACAATGATGGAAAATATCATTATGGGATTAGAATTTGATCCCAGGGAAGCAATTTTACACCATGAGGAAGGAATAGATGTAATTCCATCTAATAAACTTCTTTCGGGAATGGACATGTCATTATTTACGGTAGAGGACAGAGAAAAAGTCTTAAAAGAATATTTGGAACTTTTGGAAAATGATTATGACTATATTCTGATTGATTGTATGCCCTCATTGGGAATGATGACAATTAATGCGTTAAGTGCAGCTGATAGCGTTTTGATTCCGGTGCAGCCTCAATACTATGCGGCAGATGGCCTCATGGAATTACTGAAAGTTGTGAAAGGCATTCATCAGAGATTTAATCCTGATTTACAGATTGAAGGGATTCTGTTTACAATGGACAGCAGTCATTATAATAATTCAAAGAGAAATAAGCAGGCAGTACGAGATGCTTATGGAGCAGAGATTAGAATTTTTGATCAGACGATTCCAAGAACAGAGGCTCTTGCCGAAACTGCATCAGAAGGTGTCAGTATTTTTTCTTATTATGCAAAAGGAAAAGGTGCGTACAGTTATCAGGCACTTGTCCAGGAGGTGCTGAATCATGCGTAAACCTAAGAAAGAAATTCAGCTTACTTCTTATGATGAATTGCTTGGAATCAATGAAGCCGAACAGAATACTCTTAATCAGATTGTTGAAGTGCCATTAAATGAGTTACATCCTTTTAGAAATCATCCATTTCATGTAAATGATGATGAAAAAATGGCTGAAACAGTAGAAAGTATCAAGAATTATGGCATCTTAAATCCTGCATTGGTACGTCCTCGCGCAGAGGGAGGATATGAACTGATTGCTGGTCACAGGAGAAAACGTGGTTGCGAACTGGCTGGAAAAAGTAAAATGCCAGTACTCATACGGAACTATACCGATGATGAAGCCGTAATCGTTATGGTGGATTCTAATATACAGAGAGAAAATTTGCTTCCAAGCGAAAAGGCATATGCTTATAAGATGAAGATGGATGCAGTAAAACATCAGGGCATAAAAGAGGAAAACGCAGTTTCTGTTGACAGTGCAGATCTGGTTGGACAGGCTGCAGGTGACAGCGGAAGAACCGTTCAGCGTTACATACGTTTGACCTGTCTTATTCCGGAATTGCTGAAATTGTTGGATGAAGGAAAGATTAATTTTACAGTAGGTGTTTCATTAACCTATTTATCAGAAATGGAGCAGATTTGGGTGAAAGACTGCATAGTGTCTGGAGCAAGCTCTGTTACAGGTTCAATGGCAACAAAACTGAAGCAATACAGCGATGAAGGTAATCTGACAGAATTAGCGGTACAGCTTATTCTGAATGAAAAGAAAACAGAGACAGGAAAAGTTACTTTAACTGAAAAGAAAATACGAAAGTATTTCCCAAAGGAATATAACAGAGAACAGATTGAACAGGTTATCTATGAACTGCTTGATAACTGGAAGAAAAGCCAATAACGAGGGAAGGAGGGAAAGCAAAATGGCAAAATCCGAAAGCACAAAAATAGAGTTTGGTTATTTTCACGATTATGAATCGGAACAGTTTGCTTTTTACCGTATTCCCAAAGTATTATTCACAGATGAATATTTCCGTAATCTGTCCAGCGATGCAAAGGTTCTTTATGGGCTGATGCTGGACAGAATGGCTTTGTCTATCAGAAATAATTGGGTGGACAATGAGGGGAAAGTTTATATCATATTTACATTGGAACAAGTGATGGAATATATGAATTGCGGAAAAGACAAAGGTGTGAAAATTCTTGCAGAATTAGATACTGATAAAGGAATTGGTTTGATTGAAAGAGTAAAGAGAGGATTGGGAAAACCAACAATTATTTATGTAAAGAGCTTTGTATATAGAAAAGAAAAAGTATTAGATTCAGCAGAGAATGATAACCGAAGTCAAGAAGTCGGAAAAGCCGAAGTCAAGAGTTCGGAAAAACCGAAGTCTGGAGTTCTGGAAAGTCGAAGTCAAGAGTTCGGAAAAACCGAAGTCTGGAAGTCGGAAAAATCGAAGTCAAGAGTTCGGAAAAACCGAACTACAGAAGTCGGAAAAACCGACCCTAATAATACTAATTATAATTATACTGATATTAGTAATACTGACAGAAGTAATACTGATCTTATCAATCTTTCAGATTCTTCCGAACAGCAATCAATGGATTTGATGGAAGAGATGGAGTTATTCCAGATGAATACTGCACTTGTAAAAAGAAATATTGAATATGACTGTCTTGTACAACGATGCAGACTAGGGGAACAGCAACAGTTGGATGAAATTGTGGCACTAATTGTGGAAACAATCAGCATAGAACGGGAGAATATTACGATCAGTGGAGTGAAATACCCATATCAGTTCGTAAAAAGCAGATTATTGTTGCTGGAAGAAAGCCACATAGAGTATGTACTTGACTGTCTGCATGAGAATACCAGGGAAGTAAAGAACATAAAAGCGTACTTGCTTACCTGTCTTATGAATTCAATAACGACAATAGGCAATTATTACCAGGCAAAAGTAAATCATGATATGTACGGAGGTGACATATGAGAGGAAAAGAAATTATAACAAAATTGATAATTCCTGGTGCAATAGCTATGATTATCTGCTTAATTGTTCACCCTATGTGCATGAATGGTGAAATATTAGACTGGAGAAAATTATTGCTTTTTGTGGGAATACCTTTCGGAATCCAGAAAATGTTTTTGCTGGTTGTTCCAAGAAATGTGGGGACAGGGGAAATGCTTGGTTTGTTGGTACTTAAACTGATGGTAGGAAGTTTGATTGGAATAGGGGTTCTTGCCTGGAGATTATTAGCTGTAGCAGGAATTTTGCTAAAAAACGGCATTTCTGGAATTATATGGATCATAAAAAGACTGAAAGAAATGGTGATCAAAAATGAGCGAAAAGCAACTGGAAAAATTGTATTATAGCATTTATCCAATGAATCAATGTGAAACACAAAGTAAAAGTTATGAAGAGACAAAGGAACTGTGTGAAACATTAGAAAAGGAAATGATAAGTCTAATGAGTCCGGATCTGCAGGCAATGTTTGAGGATTACAAGGAATATACTTTAAATCTTAAACAAACAGAACAGAGAGACGCTTACATAGATGGATTAGCGTTTGGGATTCGCACAATTTCGGAAGCCTTTTTACATGAGAACAAAAATAGAATATGGTGATTGAAAAAGCAGTCTGTCAAGGCTGCTTTTTCTGTACCACTTACATAGGAGAATGAGATGTGATTGATTTGATAATTATTATTATGGCAGGAATAGTGCTTTTGTTTTTGCTGTGTTGTTGCTTTATGGTTGCAAGGCTGTTGGATGAGGAAATATCTATGTATGGATATGAAGGAAAAGAAAACTGGGAAAGGGAACAACTTCCCGACAAATTGTCGAGAAGTTCAACAGATGAAAGACATGGAGATAAATGAAAAGATTCGTTATTTTCGGAAACAGAGAGGGCTATCGCAGGAGCTGCTTGCAGAACGAACAGGAATTAATGTGAATACAATTCGGAAGTATGAAATAGGCATACGAAAGCCGAAAGTAGAACAATTAAAGAAAATTGCGGATGGACTTGAAATTAGTGTAATAGAATTTTTGGATATTGAAATAGAAAATGAAGCGGACTTGATTGCTATGCTGAAAAAAATCAGTCCGTTTTTTAAGTGGGACGGATTGCTTCATGTATTGGAGGGGGAAAAGTTTTTATGATTGGTGTAGGAAGTGCATTGATATCACTGTTTCTGGTTTTGGTTTGTTATTCATTAACACTGACAGCGAAAAGAGCAGATGAAAACTTATTGATGATCTGTGAACAGAATCAGAAAATTGAAGAAGAGAAAGGAAAGCAAGAAATGGAATCAAAGAGAGACATTTTGAGAGTGATTGAAAAAGAAATCAAAAAAGGAAGTGCGCCAGTTGCATTTGCGGGTTTGGGGTTTTCCGAAGAATGTTATCATTTGGTAGATAGTCAGGCTAAGATGAACCAACTTTTAGATTATTTTTTTCGCAATGAAGAATACGCAGCTTTGGCAGATTGGCAGGTGAAAAGTAATATCTATGCAGAAATGGGCAAAAGGCTGAATTTCCGTAGTGCCAGATCTGATCGAGACAGAAAGAATATGGAGGTAGCGGCGAAACGATGGATTAAGAAAAAGCATCCAACATTTGATGGTGATGTATATGTCGAAAATATCCGGTGTTTTCTGGATATTTCCCAGGAAGAGTTAGAAAAACGTAAATGTACAGTCAATGAACAGGATACGACAGCACTTATTTTCAGCCAGAAACATCTTGAAGCATTATACTTGCAATGTCTTATGCACAGACGAAACGCAATGCAAGAGGTTCTGGAATTAAAAGGTTTGTCAGAAACGTGCAATCGGATTTATAAATTGCAGGATGTAGATGTATTATTTCAGTGTTTACTGATGGATCAGATGGATTGGGAAGAAGGAAAGTTGTATGTGCAATTCAGTACTGTATATTTATTACTGAGTTTAAGAAATAAATGACAGAATAAGTATGATTGGTTATAATAAAATAAATTGAACAAATAAGTAGAGGGAGGGTCTGATGAATAAAGAAGATCATTTTATAGATACAGATAAATTGGGTGATGTGTTACTTGAGTTTTCAAAAAAAATAAGTCGTTTCTCACAAAATATACCAGATACTTTATTTGGAAGTTTGACAGAATTTTTAAAAAATATACCAGATGATGTTAAGAATACGCAACTTTTTGCAAACGTTCAAAAACTAAGTAATTATGATTTGAATTATGAAGATGTCTGGTGGTTGGTAGACAGTTATGGGCTTATTGATAAAGAAGATGCGGAAGAAGAACTTATGGAGTATTATGAGCAAGAAAATAAATTACATTGTTATATAAAAAGTATTATAAGCAATCCGTCCATAAGTGAACGTGAAAAATTAGTAATATTGTTATCACATATAGAACCGTTAATATATAATACTTTAAATTACACGAAACAGCCTTATTCAAAAGTGAAACAAATAGTAAAACGAATGTCTATAGATGAAAATGAGGGAATGTCTTCTGAGAGTGTGGGAAAACTTTACGTTATGGGAATTACATATGTAGTGTTTGCAAATACTGACGCTTATACAAAGGAAATTGATAAAAGAATTCCGTTTAGAAATAATATTCTGCATAATGGGATTGTTGAATATGGAACGGATGATATACATAGTGCATATGAGTTGTTAGTTGAGTTCATTTCAATGCTGGTATTCATAAAAAAACAGCTTATTAATGAAAAAACAAAATAGAGAATTTGTAGCCGGTTGGTCCATTTTATTAGAAATTGGAATCAGCCGGCTTTTTATATTTTAAAGAGGACTTCTCGACAATTTGTCGGGAAGTGGAAAGGAGCCAAATTCCGATGAAAATATATCTCCCCCATCTGTTAGTGCCACCGTAATTTGCTGATCAGAATCGAAAGGAGGCGTGCAAATTGCAGGAAGAAGTTACACAGAAAACAATCGCATTGTCGGTTAAAACTGCAAGAGTGACTGCCGACGTGTTAAAAAATATGCTGCGGAAGTATCTGTCAGGACAGAAGCAAAAGGGAAAGAATCCTTATAAGGTTGGAAAACAGTCATACAAAGAATTGAAAAGCCAGGGTTCTGGTTTATCCAATATTGAAATCACAGATGGAAATATCAAGTCCTTTGAGCGTGTGGCGAAAAAATACCGTTTAGATTTTGCCTTGAAAAAAGACAGTTCGACCAAGCCACCGACCTACTATGTGTTCTTTAAAGGGCAGGATACAGAAATGATGAATCTGGCATTTAAGAAATATTTGGGTGTCCAGATGAACAAAAAGGATAAGCCATCTATTATGGAAAAACTTATGCACTTTAAGGATGCTGTGTCTAAAGGAAAGAACAGAGAACGAGCAAGAGAACAGCAGAAAGACAGAGGGCAGAGTTTATGACTGAGAAAAAACAGCAGCATAAGAAGAAAAGAGGAAAAGTTCAGCATATCAGAGGCTCTCCGAAAAAGAGAAAAATATCTGGAAAAGCTGTTTTTTCCTCAGAGAGTATCCCAGGAAAAATGCTTGCAGATGTGAAAAATCTGATTACGGACAAGGTAAGTGAATTGAAGAGGGCAGATCAGAAAAAGCTGTTTTTAGCTAATTTCCCCTATCTGATGTTTGCCTATTTTTTCAATAAGATTGCCTGGTTGTATCGGGTAAACACCGGAGCAACTTCCTGGGATAAATTTATGAATACCATTACTTATTTTGAACTGGCATTTCAGAATCTCTGGCCAAGTTTGAATCATATAGATTTGTTGTGTGGAATCGCAGGCGGCGTGGCTGTAAAGCTTATTATTATTTACCGCACGAAAAATGCCAGGAAATATCGGCTAGGTGTGGAGTATGGTTCTGCCAGATGGGGAACAGAAAAAGATATACGACCATATGCTGATCCTGAATTTGAAAATAATACTATTCTCACAGAAACAGAGAGTCTTACTATGTCAAGCAGACCAAAGAATCCGAAATACGCCAGGAATAAAAACATTCTGGTAATTGGCGGTTCTGGTTCTGGAAAAACCAGATTTTTTGTAAAGCCTAACATTATGCAGATGCACAGCTCCTATGTGATTACTGATCCAAAGGGAACTGTGCTTCTGGAGGTTGGCAGTATGCTGGCAAAAGGCAGTCCGATGACGGATGAGAATGGAAAAATCGTGCGGGACAAAGAGGGAAAAGTTATATACGAACCATATAAAATCAAAGTTTTGAATACAATTAATTTCAAAAAATCCATGCACTATAATCCATTTGTATATATCCGCAGTGAAAAAGATATTCTAAAACTGGTAACAACCATTATTGCTAATACCAAAGGTGAAGGGCAGCAATCAGGTGAGGATTTTTGGGTAAAGGCGGAAAAACTCTATTATTGTGCCCTGATTGGTTATATCTGGTATGAAGGCAGGGAAGAAGAAAAGAATTTTAATACTCTGTTGGAAATGATCAATGTGTCAGAAGCCAGGGAAGATGATGAGAATTTCAAGAATCCAGTAGATCTGATGTTTGATGATCTGGAGCAGAAAGACCCGAACCATTTTGCAGTAAGGCAGTACAAAAAATACAAGTTGGCTGCCGGTGATATATGCTCTAAGTGACTTCTTAATCATGATTTTGTCATGGTTAGTGAAGCAAT
>NZ_QUGH01000040.1:0-370 GCF_003478985.1 Ruminococcus sp. AF20-12LB
CATGAACAGAAACTGCCCGTACCCGTTATCCTGCACACCTTTCCCAAGGTGCAGCCCTCCGGACATTCCCTTTATATTCAGATCTTCCACACATACTGCATCATATCTTTCCGCAAGCTCCCTGCTGAGCTTATGCTGGAAATCTTTTCTCTGGTTTTTTATCTTTTCATGACATAAAGCTACTCTTTTTTTCTGTTTCTGATAGTTCCGGCTTTCTTTTTCACAGTGGGAGAGCTTTCTCTGTTCTCTTGCAAGTTTTTTCTCTGCTTTTCTGTAAAACATAGGGTACCCGGCTCTTTCTCCTGTAGAAAATACACACATTCCCTGCATGGCAAAATCGATCCCAAGAAATCTCTCTGCCGGTCTTTTT
>NZ_QUGH01000040.1:380-584 GCF_003478985.1 Ruminococcus sp. AF20-12LB
CTGCATGGCAAAATCGATCCCAAGAAATCTCTCTGCCGGTCTTTTTTCCACTGTTTGGTTCTCACAGCAGAACAAAAGGCTGGCAAAATATTTCCCGGATGGCTCACGGCTCACAGTTACAGACTTCAGTTTCCAGTCTGATGGGATCTGACGGTGAAGTTTTATCCTTATGACGGACATCTTTGGAAGCTTCAGATGGGTATC
>NZ_QUGH01000041.1:0-564 GCF_003478985.1 Ruminococcus sp. AF20-12LB
GATATTGTAAGTACTCAGATAAAGAATGACGAGGTCATTCTGAAAGGAGAAATCCCTGCCAGATGTATTCAAGAATACAGGAACGATTTAACTTATTTCACAAATGGGCAGGGAGTCTGTTTGACAGAGTTAAAAGGATACCAGACAGCTATTGGTAAATTTATTTGCCAACCCCGCCGCCCGAATAGCCGTATAGATAAGGTTCGGCATATGTTCCACAAGTTAGCTTAACAGCTTGCAAAAGTCATATAAAATGAGATTTGAAAGGATTAGAGACTAATTATGATGAAATGCGAATGGATATTGTGTCCTGTTTGTGGGAGCAAAACCCGTAATAAAATTAGGAAGGACACTGTTTTGGAGAATTATCCCCTTTATTGTCCAAAATGCAGACAAGAAAGATTGATTAAAGTTGACAACTTGAAGATAACTGTCATCAAAGAGCCAGACGCTTAAGACGCAGAGCCGATGAAATTGTGGAACAATTCACGAATCATCGGCTCTTTTTGTTTCGTATTTGAAAGAACAAACTCACCAAATAAAAAAAACGATATTCGGGTGGGT
>NZ_QUGH01000042.1:0-244 GCF_003478985.1 Ruminococcus sp. AF20-12LB
TAGATTTTCCTGGAAGTTTATTTTTATAGGACAATTTTTTATTCTTATTTGTAATTTTAAGATTATCTTTATTGTTGTTTATCGTGCTGTTTTTTAATAATAAGTCTCTTCGCTGGATGGCGCTATGCCGGTCGCATTTTCAATGCGGTAAGTGCGAGGGAAGGCGATCTCAGAGTTCCGTAGCCCGAACGCCCTCCCTCGCGCTCCCACCCCGTTGGGCACGGAAGGAGTTCTTCGTTGTTGT
>NZ_QUGH01000042.1:254-538 GCF_003478985.1 Ruminococcus sp. AF20-12LB
GGAAGGAGTTCTTCGTTGTTGTGTGTGCTGCGTTGTTGACTTTTGTCTGTATGCTCCGGTATTGGATGTGGAACGTTGTGCCGATCTGGTTCCTGTATTCTTCAATATTTATGGCGGTACGCTATGCCGATCTGCAATCTGGTTCTGGGATTCTTCGGTACTTATGGTGGTTCGCTGTGCCGATCTGCGATTTGGTTCTGGGATTCTTCGGTACTTATGATGGTTCGCTATGCCGATCTGCGATCTGGTTCTAGGATTCTTCGGTACTTATGGTAGTATGCTGT
>NZ_QUGH01000043.1:0-533 GCF_003478985.1 Ruminococcus sp. AF20-12LB
AGCTTCTCTTCAAGATATTTCGTACTGCTTTCCAGAAGTCTCTCCGATGCCCGTTTGCTTTTTGCAAGAAGCACAATGTCATCTGCATACCGGATACATGGGACTCCTCTCTTCACAAACTCCTGATCAAACTCATTGAGGTAGATATTCGCCAGTAATGGGGATAGGTTTCCTCCTTGTGGCGAACCTTCCTCTGTTTCCTTCACCACTCCATTCTCCATTACCCCGCTTTTCAGATAACGCTTAATCAACTGTACCACCCTCTCGTCCTTTACAGTCCTGCGTAGTAAGTTGATAAGGATTTCATGGTTAAGTGTATCAAAGTATTTCGATAAATCTAAGGATACTGCATATGTGTATCCTTCTTCTGCATACTCCTTTACTTTAAGTATTGCGTCTTTGGCGCTCCTGCCCGGACGATAGCCAAAGCTGCCGTCTGCAAACAGCGGTTCATAGATTGGCACCAACTGTTGCGTTATTGCCTGTTGGATGGTACGGTCTATCACCGTTGGTATGCCAAGCTTTCGCACACC
>NZ_QUGH01000044.1:0-259 GCF_003478985.1 Ruminococcus sp. AF20-12LB
CTGAGCTTATGCTGGAAATCTTTTCTCTGGTTTTTTATCTTTTCATGACATAAAGCTACTCTTTTTTTCTGTTTCTGATAGTTCCGGCTTTCTTTTTCACAGTGGGAGAGCTTTCTCTGTTCTCTTGCAAGTTTTTTCTCTGCTTTTCTGTAAAACATAGGGTACCCGGCTCTTTCTCCTGTAGAAAATACACACATTCCCTGCATGGCAAAATCGATCCCAAGAAATCTCTCTGCCGGTCTTTTTTCCACTGTTTGGT
>NZ_QUGH01000044.1:269-525 GCF_003478985.1 Ruminococcus sp. AF20-12LB
TCGATCCCAAGAAATCTCTCTGCCGGTCTTTTTTCCACTGTTTGGTCCTCACAGCAGAACAAAAGGCTGGCAAAATATTTCCCGGATGGCTCACGGCTCACAATTACAGACTTCAGTTTCCAGTCTGATGGAATCTGACGGTGAAGTTTTATCCTTATGACGGACATCTTTGGAAGCTTCAGATGGGTATCCTGCAAAAGGATATTTCCGTTTAGTGCATTGGTCGTATATGAATTTCTTGCATGCTTCTTTGATT
>NZ_QUGH01000005.1:0-311953 GCF_003478985.1 Ruminococcus sp. AF20-12LB
AACGGTACGCACGGTGGTGTGAGAGGACGGGAGCTAATCACTCCCTCCTACTCGATTATTCAATCACCCAGCTATATTTTGCAATTCCTCTTTTCCACAGAAAATGTCTTGCGTATTCATATAATTAGCTTAAATAATTCGCATTTTCTTTCTTGTAATCATTCAGCTGGCCATATATAATAAATGCCAAATTGATTTGCTGGAGGAAACTATAATGCTCGAATATATCTCTTCTCCAGAAGCGGCGAAAAAGTGGGGGTATCTCTGAGTGGCAAGTACAGAAGTTGTGCGAAGAAAACCGCATATCTGGCGCAGCAAGACTCAGCCGTATGTGGCTGATACCAAAGGATGCAGAAAAGCACGTTGATGGGCAACTGAAAATTAGCAAATCTACGGATATGTAACATTTCACGGACATTTGCCTGTTATACTGTAGATGCAAAGGAAGTGAGGATATGAAGCAAATTTTGATTGTTGAGGATGACAGCTTTTTGAATAAGATGCTGTCCTATAATCTGACAGCAGACGGTTACGGCGTGACTTCTGCCCTGAATTTCAGAACCGCTGCTGAAGCTATTCGTCAGCGGGAATTTGATTTGATACTGCTGGATGTCAATCTCCCCGATGGCAGCGGCTTTGAACTGTGCAAACTCGTAAAGCCTAACTGCCCGGATGCAATTGTGATTTTTTTGACTGCCAACGATCAAGAGAGCGACCAAATACGAGGATATGAAGTTGGTGCAGTAGATTATATTACAAAACCTTTTTTGGTAGGAACCTTGCAGAGGAAAATCAAAGCGATGTTTTCGTTGTTGGAACATCATAAGTCTGCAAAGGAAGTTTACGACGATGGGCGGCTATTCTTGGATTTCTCAGAGCATTCCGCTTCACTAAACGGCATCTCACTAACCCTGTCAGCAATGGAATTTAAGATGCTGAATCTGTTTCGCAGAAACCCAAAACAGGTATTGACGCGCAGACAGTTATTAGAAAAACTATGGGATATTGACGAGCGTTTTGTAGACGAACACACGCTGACAACTTCTGTGAGCAGAATCCGCAGCAAGATAGAATCCGATGGCGGTGCGCCCTACATCAAGACAATCTATGGTTTGGGGTATCAATGGACAGGAGGCGAAGCAAAGTGAAGCTGCAAGGTCTTTCAGTAAAGCGGTTATTTTTTTATGTGATAATAGGACTTATCCTCTCCATGACCGTGGCCGCTGCCATTTTATATTTTATAACAGAGCAAGCTGCGGTGTTAGTTGTCGGTGCTGTGCTGATTTTGTGCGCCCTTGCGTGGCTTCTTGCTTTGACACAAATATTGGGAAAGAAACTCGCTCTCTTTACCTCCGATCTGTGCGGGACCTTAGATCATATGATTGCCGGAAATAAAGGCATCTCTCTTTCCGAGGACAGTGAGACACAGCTTGCCAGAATTGGTCACAGGCTGGCAAGACTATATCAGATCATGCAGGAGGATCGTCGTCGGGTGGAAGAAGATCGGCAGGAATTGCAGTCACTTGTATCGGATATTTCCCATCAGGTGAAAACCCCCGTAAGCAATCTGAAAATAGCAACAGATACACTGTTGGAAAAGCCTATGGCTGAGGCAGAGCGCACGGACTTTATTCGTGGAATCCGTACACAGACAGATAAGCTGGATTTTCTTTTTCAGGCACTTGTGAAAACCTCCCGGTTGGAAACAGGCGTAATCCAGTTGGAGAAGAAAGTAAGCAACCTATATGACACAGTGGCGCAGGCCATGAGTGGAATCGTATATGCCGCAGAGAAAAAAGAGATTTCTGTGTCCGTAAACTGTCCGGAAGAATTGATGCTTTCCCATGACAACAAGTGGACGGTCGAAGCACTCTTTAATCTTTTGGATAACGCGGTGAAATACACATCGGTTGGCGGAAAAATCTCCGTATCAGTCGTACAATGGGAAATGTATGTGGAGATTAAAGTGGCTGATAATGGTAAAGGAATTTCTGAAAGCAATCAGGCAGCTATTTTTCGGCGCTTTTACCGCGAGGAAGAGGTACATATCAAGCCCGGCGTCGGCATAGGATTGTACCTTACCCGCGAGATCATAACGAGACAGGGTGGTTATATTAAGGTGGTTTCTGTGCCGGGAAATGGATCTGAGTTTTCCATCATGCTTCCCGCAAAATAGTATGTATGTGGTGGGTAGTCGCTTTTGGCTGCCTGCCATTTTTTGAAATGTCCGAGTGCTGTAACATTCCATCCTGATTTGCAGTGATACAAATTGACCGTTGTAACATTTCACGGACATTTAGGTTTTACAATATCCCCATTAAAAGGCGGGTAGCCTTGAAAGGAGTTTCTATATGAGCGTTTTACAGACAATTGACCTGAAAAAGTATTACGGCACAGAGCCAAACATTACCCGTGCTCTTGATGGCGTGAATTTTTCTGTAGGCGATGGCGAATTTGTTGCGGTGGTTGGAACCTCCGGCAGCGGCAAGTCCACGTTGCTTCACATGATGGGTGGACTGGATACGCCCACCAGTGGAACCGTGATCGTCCGCGGTGAGGAACTGGCAAAGAAGAATGACGAACAGCTCACTATTTTCCGTCGCCGCAACATCGGCTTTATCTTCCAGAACTATAACCTTGTTCCTATTCTGAATGTGTATGAGAACATCGTCCTGCCGGTGGAACTGGACGGGGACACGGTGGATCAGAAGTTTTTGGACGAGATCGTTCACCTGCTGGGACTGGAAGATAAGCTGAAAAATATGCCAAACAATCTTTCCGGCGGACAGCAGCAGCGTGTGGCGATTGCCCGCGCTCTGATTACCAAACCGGCTATCGTGCTGGCCGACGAGCCGACCGGCAACCTTGACAGTAAAACCAGCGCCGAGGTGCTGGGGCTTATCAAGCGCACCAGTGCGGAGTTCCGGCAAACTGTTGTGATGATTACCCACAACAACGACATTGCCCGCCTTGCAGATCGGATTGTCCGCATTGAGGACGGAAAGATTGTGGAGTAAGGAGGTGACAGGCTATGACATGGCCTTTTGAAAATGATACCAGTGCCATTACAAAGAAGCTGGCCAAACGGAGCAGGAAAGCAGATAAGCGAAGCAAAGCCTTTTTGCTCCTTACGATTGCGCTTTCTGTCTGCATGATTTTTTCAATCATTTTAATATCCGCAGGTGAGCAGGAAGAATTTAAGAATACACAGCGCACTAAAGCGCAGATCGCAATTCTGGGAATAACCGACGACCAGCTATCCAGTTTGCGTCAAAGTAAAGACGTTCAATGGATTGGCGAGTATGCTGCAATCGGACTATCCTATTCAGGCAATAAGACAATTACGGTCGCTTATGGGAGCGAAGATTATTTTACGCATCAGGAGGAAATGTCTTTACAAGGCAGCCTCCCACAAAAGGCAAATGAAATCATGCTCCCGCAAAATTATATTGACTTTTTGGGAGAATCATATCGTCCCGGCGACACCATTACTTTTGATGTGACCGGTACGGGGGATAAAGCAGAATATACACTTTCAGGCATTTTGAACGAGGATCGCAAGAGCGATGGGTATTTTGTCTATCTGAGCAAAGATCTCGCCATGAGCCTGATGGATCACCTTCAAGTAACAGCATATACCCGTCTGAATACAGATGCAATCCGGTCTGATGCCATCCTTGACTTTACGGATAAAATCATTGAAAACACTGGCATTGTAGAAGATCAGATATATCTTACGGAGTATTCTGCCGTTATGACGGGGGTTATTCAGTCCGGTATCCAACTCCCTATCCCTATGCTGGCTGCATTAACTACTGTGCTGGCTGCAACGATTATATATGGTGTCTTTTACACAAAGATTGCGAAAAATATGCAGATGTTCGGCCAACTGCGGACAATTGGAATGACAAAAAAGCAAATAAAACGAATGGCAAGAAAAGAAGGACTCCTGTATGCTTTTACTGGTATTCCTCTTGGACTAATTGCTGGCTTGCTGATTGGGTTCGCTGCGTATCCGAAGGGATTTCAAATCAAAACGGCGACGGTCTATGCGGTACTGATTGCTATAGTGGGCATTGTAATGGTGAATATTGCAATTTTCAAGCCAGTTCGAGTCGCAATGAACACTTCTCCCGTTGAGGGTGCAAAATACCTTGCCTATTCCGGGAAAGCAAAGGTCAGTTCAAAGCTGCATCGCAAGCTGTCACCTAACAATCTTGCAAAAATCAATATTCAACGGAATCGGCAAAAAGCTATTTTGACGTTAGTAATGCTGGGTGTGAGCGGTGCGCTTTTGCTGGGTGCATCTACAGTTGCAGGTTCTATCGATCCAGAAAAACAGGCAGCTTTCAAATACTATCCTGCTGGCAGTATTCTTTTGCAGGTGAAGAATCACGTTGTAAGTTCGTTTGATAAAGAATCTGAGCCGTACGGAAGTTCAAAACTGCAACTGGAAGAAAACCCGCTTGAAAGTCAAACACTGCGGCACAACTTAGAAAATACTGCCGGAATAGAAAGCGTAACTGCATTTAACAGCGTCCAGATGTCTATTACCTTTCCCGGCGGAAGTGGTTCCCTTACCAGTATTATGAACGATTTCCCGACCTTAAATCGTGAACAACTGGCTGAAAAGCAAGCAGTTCTATCATCTGGAACAGCAGATTACGATGTTATGACTGAAAAATATGGAATACTGGCATCCGAAAAGATTGCGAATGTTGGCGACACTTTGCAATTGGAAGGGCGTTCTCCGGATGGCAGCACATTTAATGTTGACGCAGTTGTTGTAGGCACCTACAACCAAACCGATTTGATGGAACGTAGTCCGGTTGTTCCAGGCAGTCCGTATTTTATGATGACGTACGATATGGCAAAGAATCTGACAGGTATAACGGAACAGACTGGTATCTTGGCACTTAAAGTCACGCCCGGTCATTTTGACGAAGTCCTGAACGTTGTTCAGGAAATTGCAGAGCAAAATGGAAAAATATCGGTCAATACGATTGAGCAGACGATTAAAAACATTCAGTATCGATACAGTTCATCGATAAAGGCACTATACATGGCAACAGCGATCCTGTTTACATTTGGCGGTATCAGCCTTATGAATATGTTGATGGTTGATTTTCAGAATAGAAAACGGGAATTTGGTCTGCTGGAAGCTGTCGGAGCAACACAAAAGCAGCTAAAAGCTATGTTGAGCCAAGAAATTGGTATCTACCTCAGTGGATCACTGACAGTGTCACTTGCATTGGGTACGATTATCAGTATCATAGCTTGCCAGCGTTTGGAGGCAGTAAATCATTGTATCTCACTAAAACTACCGTGGCTGTTCATCATAGCACTTATTGCTGCAATGGTAGTTATCTATATGATTTTCACGGCATACGCAAAAGCTGAATTAAGGAAAACCGGGATTTTATCTGCCATTCACGAAGAATAAACACAAATGATAATAAATCAGCGGAACACTCGATAAATGCTGTTCTGCTGATTTTTCATTTTTGCCAGAAAGAACTTCAGGGAGGAAAACGCGGCGGCAACGAGAACGGCGGCAAAAGAGATCGTGTCACCTAAAGAAAGCTATGTAGATGAACATTGAAAATACACCCCACACAACGACCGTTCAGACGGAGCAGAACGCCCCGGCGCTGGTACGGAAGATTGGAAAGACAACCTACAAAGGTGCGCGTACATTTCAGCACCACCAGCACTGAAACCATGAGCGACAAAATCAAACGGATGCTGAAAAACGAGGTGCGGCAGATGCGAGCTTTTTGTAAATTTGAAAGTTAGGAAAATCTTAATAATTTCGCATGCAATCCATTGTGAATTTAGATGCTGTATTTGTTATACTTAATCGAGTACAAGCAAAAAGGAGAGTTGAAAATATGTCTGAAAAGATACTAATTATAGATGACGAGCAAGATATAGCGAATCTGTTGGAGGTCTACTTGAAAAACGAAAATTACATCGTTTATAAATTTTACTGCGCAACGGATGCCATGTCGTGTATTGAAAGCGGCGACATTGATCTTGCCATTCTGGATATTATGCTCCCGGATATGAACGGCTTTTCACTTTGCCAGCTTATCCGAAAGAAATACACTTATCCAATCATAATGCTAACAGCTAAAATTGAGGAAACGGATAAAATAACGGGGCTGACATTGGGAGCGGACGATTATGTGACAAAACCTTTTCGCCCACTTGAAGTAGTTGCCAGAGTGAAAGCACAGTTAAGACGTTACAAGAAATATTCGCCCGGTATCATCACAGAAAAAGTTCCATCGGAACTTTCCTATAACAAATTGTGCCTGAATGTGCAGACCCATGAATGTCTGTTAGACGGTGAGCCGGTTTCTCTGACACCGACAGAATTTTCTATCCTCCAGGTTCTTTTGGAAAGTGCTGGGAATGTTGTAAGTATTGAGGAACTGTTTCATGCAGTTTGGAAAGATGAATACTACTCTAAAAACAGCAGCACAATTACTGTGCATATCCGGCATCTGCGTGAGAAACTGAAAGATACTTCCGATACTCCGCAGTATATTAAAACGATTTGGGGTGTTGGTTACAAAATTTAAGCGAAAGGAGTACGCTATGAAAAGAAAATCAAATTGCTTCATAACCATTTTATTCTTAATTTATCTGGTACTTCTGGTTTGGATCATACTGTTCAAACTACAGTTTTCAATCAGTGATCTGGATAAAGTAAGAAGTATAAACCTTATTCCTTTTCACTATGACAAAGAAGTTGGCGCAGCATTTCACTTAACAGAGGTATTCGAAAATTTCTTGATTTTTGTTCCTATGGGCATTTATCTTCAAATGCTTCTGCCAAGAACAAAATTATATGTGAAGTTCATGCTGATTGCTGGAACAAGTTTTTTATTGGAAACTATGCAGTATATCTTAGTAGTCGGGCGTTCTGATATTACTGATGTACTCACAAATACGGCAGGTGGTCTTTTGGGGCTTGCTGTATATTCGATGGCAGCCCGGTTAATCGGAAATAGAATAAAAGCAAACAGACTGTTTTCCATTCTGGCAGGCATAGTAAGTGTTGTCGTGATTGGCCTACTTGGCTTTCTTCTGTTTGCTAATCGGTAGGAGGTGTATTCTCATGTCGAAGAAAGAAATGACAACAGAAAAGCACCTTAAAGTGCGCTTATACCTATCATTGTTGGTTTATACCGTTGTTGGATATGGTTTGACCCTTATCTTGGACTACATCTTTTCAAAATTTGAAAACGATATTTTTGCATGGCTCTACTGGAGGCTCGATCTGCTTTTTATTTTGTATCTGATGATCGGCTTTGTATGTATTTTCAATTACTATTGGAAAAAGCCGTGGGGCTATCTGGATGAAGTAATTGATGCGACCCAAACGGTCTATGAGCAGAACAATCATACCGTATCATTGTCTGACCCACTGAAAGAATTGGAGGCACAACTCAATCAAATCAAAATGTCTGTTCTGTTGAGCAAACGGGCTGCAAAGCAGGCAGAAGAAAAGAAAAATGAAATTGTTATGTATCTGGCACATGATATACGCACCCCTCTCACAACGGTAATCGGCTATTTGAGCCTGCTCCATGAAGCCCCTGACATGCCTGAACAGCAAAAGGAAAAGTATGTAAAAGTTGCGTTGAATAAGGCAGAACGCCTTGAAAAGCTCATCAATGAACTTTTTGAAATTACCAAGTACAATGCACATGCGGTCATTATCAAAAAAGAAAATGTAGATTTACATTGTTTGATTGCGCAGGTAATAGATGAAATATATCCGACACTCTCCGCAAATGGCAATACAGCGGTATTTACTGCGGAGGATAACTTATCCGTGAACGCTGACCCTGAAAAACTGGCGAGAGTTTTCAGTAACCTTTTGCGGAACGCCGCGTCATACAGCTACCCACAGACAGAGATTACTATATCGGCCAAACGGTTAGAACATGATATTCAGATCACTTTTGAAAATCGTGGGGAAACAATCCCGGAGGAACAGCTTAACAGTATATTTGAGAAATTCAATCGGTTGGATGAAGCCCGGCTTTCCAATACAGGCGGCGCGGGACTTGGTCTTTCTATTTCGGAAGAAATTATACATTTACACGGTGGAACGATTACTGCATCCAGTCAAAACGAAACCATAGACTTTGTGATTACATTACCCCTTTCCGCTTAGGAAAATAAGACTGTGATCTTAGGAATTACTTAGGAATTTAAGCGTGTGATTTTTGAGATTGAAAAGCCTTTGTTCGGTACAATGATTATCGAACAAGGGCTTTTTATTGTTCAGCTGAAGCAAAAGAAAGGAGTGTAAGCATGGAACTGAAAATAGAGCATTTAAGCAAGCAGTTCAAAGACAAAACAGCAGTAAATGATGTCAATCTGACATTGACTCCCGGCATTTGGGGACTTTTGGGGGCGAATGGTGCAGGGAAGACCACGCTCATGCGCATGATTGCTGATATTATGACACCAACCAACGGAGCGGTTTACTATGACGGAAAAGACATTCGAGAGTTAGGTGAAGTCTACCGAAGCAAGTTTGGCTTTCTGCCGCAGGATTTTGGGTATCACCGGGATTTTACGGTCAAAGATTATTTGGAGTATATGGCTGCGCTGAAAGATATTCCCACAATGGCAACTACCAAAAAGATCAATCATTTGTTGGACTTTCTTTCGCTCTCCGATGTGAAAAAGAAAAAAATCTCCAATCTGTCAGGCGGCATGAAGCGTCGTGTTGGTATTGCGCAGGCTATGTTGAACGACCCGGAGATACTTGTCATGGACGAACCGACAGCAGGACTCGATCCCGGAGAGCGCGTGCGTCTGCGGAATTTCATTTCCGAGTTTTCGCATGATCGAATCGTGTTGATTTCCACCCATATCGTATCTGACATAGAATATATTTCTACGCGCAACGCAATTATGAAAGCCGGAGAAATTGTTGATGTCGGAACTACCGCAGAACTTGTCAAGCAGATTGAAGGCAAGGTTTGGAATTGCATAATTCCGGCCTCAAAGCTGCCGGAATGTGAAATGCGGCTGCGCATTATCAATCAGCGAGGCGAAGATCACAATCAGGTTTCTATTCGTTATCTGTCCGAACATTCGGAAATTGATGGGTCTGTTACAACGGAGCCACGATTGGAAGATCTGTATCTGTGGTTGTTCCCGCAGACAGACTTGGAAAAGGAGGACAGATAATATGCGGCTCTTTAGACTTGAACTAAAACGTATTTTGAAGTCACAGCGCACCCTGATTTTACTTGCAATCGCACTTTTGCTTTCCGTAGCCATGGCATACCTGCCTATTTCATTTGAGGGTATTAACCGTCCAAACGAAGATGGAACGGTTACAGAATTAGATGGCTTGGCAGCGATCAAGTACAAACAAGATTTTTATAAAACATCCGCTGGTGAAGTGACCCCGGATAGGATCAAATCGGCTTTGGAAACTTATCAAAGCTGCGTTCGAGAATATGGGCCGGTCGAGGAAGATGGCTTTCCTCTGGCTGTATATATTGAAAAAATCGTCCCGATCCGTTCCTGGCTGAATGGTCTGTCCGAAGCGTTTGCTGATCCATTAACAGGCATTGGTGCTGATTTAATGGATATTGACCCGAATGACATTGACGGAGCCTATTATGAAAAGTGCGCAGAACATTTACAGGATGTCATGCGGAACGAGCAAAGAGAAAACAAAACCGCACAGCAGAAAGCTCTTGAAAAATATTCAGAACTTGATACGCCATTTTATCTTCATTCTGGAATTTCTAAAGATGCATTTGATTATATTGAGTTTTATATTTTGTTCCTTGCTATTTTGTGCGTGGCAATCGCAGCTCCTACTTTTGCCGGAGAATATCAAACGGGCGGTGACAGCATCCTGCGAACCACCAAATACGGGCATAAACAATTAGCAATTACCAAAATTCTGGCGGCATTTACACTTTTCGTTGTTACATTCCTTGTCGGGATCACGGTACACATTCTGATTTTAGATGCAGCGTTCGGGACGGATTGTTTAAAAACATCGTTTCAGATGCGATACTCTATCATTAATCTGCCAAACATCAATCTGGGGCAGTTGCAGATAATTCTCGCAGCAGCGGGCTTACTTTCTGTATTAGCAACGGTTAGCTGTACGCTGTTCCTGTCTGCAAAATGTAAAGACACATTGACCGTTTTGCTGATCTCTATTGTAGTTCTTCTCATGCCGCTTTTTGCATATGTGGCGATGGGAGCAACATGGCTCTCTACCATACTTCCACCTGCCGGAATTGGTATGCAGAACAATTTCCTTTCTCAGCTTGCAGATTTCAATTATCTGAATATCGGTGGAACGAGTTTCTGGACACCGCATGTTATTTTGATTTCGGCAGGAATTGAATTATTTGTGTTTACATTCTTGGCGATTCATTCCTATTGCAGACATCAGGTAGCATAAAAGAAGTTCAAAATAGAATGAATTGATTATCTGCCGCACGACGGCAAAAGAAAAAGCAGACAATTTGGAACGACGGCTTTGATTTTCAGAGCCAGCGTTTCTTTGTGGCAATACAAACCTATGATGAATTTTCCGGAAATATTGTAGTTAATAGCATTGTTTATGCATTGAAAATATCTGAAAAATTGATGATAGTAGAAATATAATATTAAAATAAAAAATAATATAAAAAATTGTTTTACTATAGAGAAATATATAGTATAATACAACCATAAGAAGTGATAAAAAAATAACAAGTTGACCTAGCCAAACATAATAAGTTTTACTTTTGTGTTTGGCTTTTTTTATTTAATAGCCAGAGCGGGAAGTGAGGTGTCTGCAATGATAATCTGTGTTATCTTTGATTTGGGAATGGCAGTGATTATGTTTTTATTCGGAATCTGCTTTGTAAAATCAAATGGAAAGGCCGCTGCTTTTCTGTCTGGCTATAATATGAAATCTAAGGAAAAACGAAAACAGTATGATGAAAAAGAAATGTGCAGAGTATATGGAAATCGGATGATGTGGATGGCACTGCCATTTATAGCCGGTGCAGCCATAGATTTTTTATATAGTGGAGTTGGGTGTCTGGCAGCATGGGTAATATGGACAGTCCAATTTGTTTTATTGATGAAAGAACGTAAGAAACGAGAAAAATAGAAAAGAACATTTAGGCAAAAATTATATGCGAAAGAAGATATACAAGCTATCCAGAAATAGGATAATTCTCGGTAATACGAGGAACTTTAATTACTTAAAGGAGATGACGTGAATATGAGATGTCCATATTGTGAAGGAAAAATGCGAAAGGGTCAGTTGCATGCGGTTGGTGCAGGGGCAGGACTGGAGTGGAAAGAAGGCTCTGAGAGTTTGCGGTTAAATACGGATCCAGAGTTGGCAGCAAGGATATCTGGAGACCGCATAGCTGCCTATAATTGTGATTTCTGCAGAAAGATTATTGTTTCTTACGAATATTGAGATTTTCAATTCTTTAAAAAATATGCTTTATCCAATGCGTCGTAAAACCCCTTGCTTCCGCTATGGGGATATAAGACGAGTCCATCGAATTTATGCAAGTAATTGAAGATGGACAAAATAGCAATTGTATTAACTAATAAACCATAGTATAATATAAATATGAACACAACATATAAATCAAACAACAATGTCGTTTATTCCTGTAAATACCATGTAGTATGGTGTCCAAAGTATAGACGAAAAGTATTAATTAATGGTGTGGACGTCCGGCTGAAGGAGCTGCTCACAGAGTATGCTGCAAATCTTTCTGTAGACATTCTGGAAATGGAGATCATGCCAGACCATGTTCATATGCTTTTGGAAGTAGATCCTCAGTTTGGCATCCACAAAGCTGTAAAGTCATTTAAAGGCTATACGTCCAGAATTTTAAGACAGGAATTTCCCTATCTTAAAACGAAAATGCCGACTCTCTGGACAAACAGCTATTTTGTATCGACGGTGGGCGGTGCTCCGCTGGAAACAGTAAAACAGTATATTGAAAACCAGAAAACATCGCAGAGACAAAAGGATAAGATGGGATAATGCAAAAAGGAATTAAATTCAGGATCTACCCGAACAGAGAACAGAAAAACTTCATCCATCAGACCCTGGGATGCTGCCGGTTCATCTACAACCGGGGACTTGCCATGCGTAAGGAAGGCTATGAAAATGGGGAAAAGATCGGCTATCCCCAGACTTCCGCCATGCTGACTGAACTGAAAAAGCAAGAGGAGTTTGCCTTTCTGAAAGCAGCAGATTCCATTGCATTACAGCAGTCTTTGCGGGATCTCGACCGGGGATTTGTGAATTTCTTTCAGAAACGGGCTTCCTATCCAACCTTCAAAAGTAAACATAACCGGTTCCAGTCATACAGAACGGTAAATCAAAAAGATAATATTCGTATTGTGGGAAGATATATCAAACTTCCGAAACTTGGATTTGTTAAAATACGGCAGTCGATGGAAGTGGAAAAGATTAATCACGTGATCATTGAGCACACACCGGCTGGAAAATATTTTGCGGTTTTAAATGTTGATTTTGAACCGGAACCACGCTCAAATGCTGGCGGAACGATAGGGATTGATGTCGGAATCAAAGCGTTCTACTCCGACAGTAGTGGAAATACGGTATCAAATCCCAGATATCTGGAACGCTCAATGCGAAAACTCATAAGAGAACAGCGCAGGCTTTCCCGAAAACAAAAAGATTCCCATAACCGCGAGAAGCAGCGGATCAGGGTGGCAGGAGTGTATGAGAAAGTAACCAATCAGCGGAATGATTTCCTGCAGAAACAGTCAACGATGCTGGTGCGTGAAAACCAAACCATCTGTATTGAAGATCTGAATGTCAAGGGGATGATCCGGAATCATAAACTGTCAAAATCGATAGCGAGTGTTTCCTGGGCAAAATTTTTTGAAATGCTGGAATATAAAGCTGGCTGGTATGGAAATGAAATTCACAGAGTACCAACGATGTATCCGAGCAGTCAGACCTGCAGCTGTTGTGGCTACAGAAATCCACGGATAAAAAATCTGGGCATTCGTATCTGGGAGTGTCCCAAATGCCATGGGGTTCATGACCGGGATACGAATGCAAGTATCAATATTCTGAAAAAAGGACTGCAGATGCAGTCTGCATAAAGATAAAAACTGTACCGTAGGGCATACGGGAACAGTATAAATATAGCTTGTGGACACTGTGTAAGACATTGCAGTACCGTAAGGTGTTTGCCAATGCAGTAGTGGGAGAAGCAAGAATCCCCCTGCTTTAGCTGTGGGGAGTGTCAAATAGTTTTACATATCATAATAAAGTGTATTATCATAAAAGCCGTTTGGTATGGAAAAAGCCGGATCTTAAGAAAGGTGACTTGATTACCGTATATGTAAATAATCTTGGTAAATCAACAGTTTATAATTGCAATGAAGCAGTCTGATATCTAGCCGCTATATTTCGGAAAAATACTACACGATCTGTGGTTTACAGAAGAGCAGCTTCAAAGAATGCTGAGGATGAAAAATGCAAATCCATCAGATGTATGGAAATTCAGAGATTATTAATTGGACAAATTGAAAGCTGAAAGAAAAACAGCCTATCCGTTTTCAGCATTGGCGGATCCGTCTGCTAATAAGTGGTTTACAAATCAAAAAACGTGGTAAAAGTATTTTCATAATTCTGTTCAATTTTGTCTATGTTTTCGAGAATCCTGTTCATGTACAAATGCAACTAAATTAGCGTATAATAAGGGAAACCATTGAAACTGGGTTTCCGTAAAGGACATTCCTGTGATGGCAGGAATGTCCTTTACATATAGCGGTAAATTTTGAAGTAGTTTGCATAGAAATTCATAAGGTAGTTGACGTATGCTTTAAATCTTTTCATTTCGTTTTCCTCCTTCCTTTATCTTACAAGCACATTATAATATCAGAAGACGTATATTACTTGCCAAATGGGAAGAAAAAGTAGACAAAACTTGCAGGAGATTAATTGGAATGTACTGATAAGAGCATCACAGACATTTGCATGGATACAGGATTTGAGGTCTAAAGGAGAAATAGGATGGCATTTATAATCAGTATAGCAGCACTCATAATCATGATGTTTGTATTTACCAAAATGTTGTTAAGTTTTAGCAATAACAGCAGTGCGGCAGTTGAATCTGTTGATGCGACTGTAGTTGAAAAGAAGTAAGGAATCTATACCCATATGCAGTCTGAAGCACATGTACCTTGGTTTCGCGTTGTATTTGAGATGACAGATGGAAGTTTGATGGAATTCCAAATGCAACAGGGAGATTTTCGTGAATTGGAAAAAGGCGATCGAAGCATGCTGACTTATCAGGGAAATCGGTATATATGTTACCAAAAATATAAATTTAAAAGTGAAGCACAGGAGGAAGAAAAATGTTAAAAAGCACCAATTGAGCAGCATGTGGTACTTCCGGGATTTGAAGATGTAGAGGCTGGAATTGTAAAATGGCCATTATCTGTGCTTCGTATTCGTCATAAAAATTCCAACCGCTTGGTGGACCTGGCAACACATGTGCTGGAAGTATGGAGAGGCTATACCGATGAAGAAGCATTTATCTATGCTGAGACCAATGGAGAACCACATAATACAATTACACCAATTGCACGTAAAGTAGGTGATACCTACGAACTGGATCTGACATTAAGGAACAACATCACAACAGAAGAACATCCGCTGGGAGTGTACCATCCGCATGCAGAATATCATCATATTAAGAAAGAAAATATCGGTCTGATCGAAGTTATGGGACTTGCAGTTCTTCCGGCCAGATTAAAAGGTGAGATGGAACTTTTGGAAGAGTATATTCTCGAAGGCAAAGATATTTCTTCAAATGAACAGATTGAGAAACATGCAGAGTGGGTTAAGAAGTTTCTTCCGAAATATCCGGAAATCACAAAAGAAAACATCCATGGCATTCTTCAGAAAGAGATTGGAATCGTATTTACCCATGTTCTGGAAAATGCAGGAGTATACAAATGTACGACCGAGGGAAGAGAAGCATTCATGCGTTTTCTTGAAACATTATAAAAACTGAAATAAAAGGATTTTTGGGAAAATGGGAGGTAATTGAAACCTCCCATTTTTTAAAAGGAAGATGATGAAAATAGAATATTTTTTATAAGGTGTGAAACCTTCCTAGGCTTTTCTTTTGGATGTAAGAAGAAGTAGCAGTGGAACAAAAATAAAGATCCTCCATAGTGCAGGAATGGTGATATTGTTTCGGAATGCAAATGCACTGCCAGAAGAATCTGCCGGTATGTAAATGCGAAGATCTACAGTACAGGATGAACTTTCATCTCGTATATCTAAAGGAAGCTGAGAATGATATACTTTGCCTTCATGGGTGAATTTAACAGGCAGTGCCCAGTAATAATGACGCGGACTACCAAAATTATAAAGATAATATCCGTCTGCTTTGATTAAATTTGGATTTTCATGGTAAAGAAAATAGTTTTTATTGGCATAAAAGAATGTCCCGCCCATTAATAGAAACCAGATCAACACCAGTGCAGCTTTATTCAAAAAAGGACTATCAAATACTCTTTTCAAAAAATTCCCTCCTGTCAGATAAGGACATTTTATCAAATGAACCAGGAAAATTCGATAGAAAGAAAAAATTTATTATTATGAGAACCGATTTGCTTGTATCTGCATCTAATTAGTGTAAAACAAACACGTGTACAATCCGGCCGGACAGAAGGAGAAAACAGAGAAGCGATTTTGTATAGAAGAAAATAAGTGAGATCTGATTAGGTGCTGTCGTGAATCAGTCAAGGATGAAAAATCCCTGACCGGTCATGGCAGCCCTTTTTTTCCTGTTTTCAGGGTTCTGTTCACAGAGAAAAAGGAAAGTGTCTGAAAGTACCCCAAAAGTGCTAAATGTGAGATAAATGATGATGCGGTGTTCCTATCCGTAAAAGAGCAGAGGGAAAATATTTTGTAGAAATCAGCTTACTGTTTGTAAAAGAAAATGTTTTTTTCAGCAGCCTTGGTTATTTTTTATTAAATCGGAGATATTAAAATCAGACGATTTAAAAAATTTGTCTGAATGCTGTTTATCGTTAAAAACAGGGGGCATGGATGGGAAAAAGAAAAGAGATAACCGGTAAGGATAATGGAAAGCAAAAAATGTGGATAATAATCTCTGTCATCATAGTGTTCTTTGCTATGGCTGGCTATGCAGGAATGTCTTATTACTATTCAGACAGATTTTTTCGGGGAACAACGATCAATGGAATTAACTGTTCTGGAAAAACATCGGAAGAGACAGAACAGGCGGTTGCTAAAAAAGCAGAGGACTATCTGCTGGAAGTAAAGGCAAGAAATCTGAAATCACAGAGTATCAATGGAAAATTGATCGGATATCGTTATGTTTCGGATGGCAGTATTTCCCAATATCTGGATGAACAAAAACCATATAAATGGGTTCAGGGATTTTGGAAAAAGCAAAATTATACAGCCAAGGAAAATATGACCTATGATAAAGTGAAGTTAAAAGAACAGCTGGAAAAACTGGAATGTGTAAAAAAAGAGAATCAGACAGCACCAGAAGATGCTTATGTAGCTTATAAAGATTCGAAGTTTGAAATCGTACCGGAAACAGAAGGGAATACCCTGGATTTCAATGGAGCTTATCAGGCACTGTCAGAAGCGGTTGCTAGCAAAAAAAGAACAATTGACCTGAATAGCTGTCCGGCTGTTTATGTAAAAGCGGCAGTAATGAAAGATGATCCAGATCTTAAAAATTCATTGGAAGAATGCCAAAATCTGATCCGGACCAAAATCGTATATATATTTGGAGAAGAAACGGTAACATTGGAGGGAGACGAGATCAGAAACTGGCTTATTTTTGATGAAAGAGGAAAGTTGCAAAAAAATGAGGATGAACTGAGACAGTGTGTGGCAGAATATGTGGCACAGCTGGCTGCCACACATGATACCGTAAATACAGAGAGGGAATTTTGCACAACAAACGGACGTACTGTTCAGGTGTATAGTTCCGTTTATGGATGGAAGATCGATCAGGAAAAAGAAATAGAAACCATCATGCAGGAAATGATTGCAGGAGTACAGATAAACCGGGAACCGGTATACGCTATGCGGGCAAATGCACGGGGAATGAATGATATAGGTAGCACGTATATTGAAGTGGACCTGTCTGCACAGCATTTATATTACTATCAGGATGGTTCTATCATTTTGGAAGCGGATATTGTGTCAGGAGATATGCAGTATGCAGAACGGCAGACACCACCGGGGATTTTTCAACTGTATTACAAGAAAAGTCCATCTGTGCTGAAAGGAAAGATGTTGGAAAATGGGAAATATGAATATGAAAGACCAGTAACTTACTGGATGCCTTTTAATGGGGGGATTGGATTTCATGATGCTTCATGGCAGCCATACTTTGGAGGAAATCGTTTCCGAGAAGGTGGTGGATCCCATGGATGCATTAATCTTCCGGCGGACAAAGCGGCAGAACTTTATAATAGGATAGACGAAAGTGTGCCGATTGTCTGTTTTTATTAAAAATGGGCAGGATATATAGTTTTATATAGAGGTTTGTTTATAAAATGGAAGATCTTAATTGGTCTTCTGTTTTTTTATAATTATCAGCAATAATTTCATGGAAGAAAAGTGTGTATGTTCCGTCCAGATATGGAAAGAAGTCTTTGACCATTTTGACCGGCAACCGAAAAAAATCGAGACAAATGAGAACTATTCGATTGATGAAGATGCAAAGGAAATCTTGCAGGAGAAAAGCAAGAGGATGCTGGTTACAGAAGCAAAACGAATGGCAGTGTATTAAAATTAGGTGGATGTAATTGAGGAAAAAATATGATATCATGTTAGTAACAAAACGGAAATTATGGAGGGAATAGAGTGTGAAAAAATGCAAATATTGTGGCAAAAAACTCAATGATAATTTTGAATTTTGTAACAGTAAATGTGAAAATTGTTATGAAAAGATGATGGATAAAGACAGCCATAAAATCAAGTATTTTACATTAGGCATTATTTTGGGATTCTTAGTTATGTTTTATGGCATTATTTCTAACAATAATGTCTTTATAATAGGAATTGGGATTATAGTAATGGGTATAGATGTTGTTTTATTGCCATTTACAACTCCTGAAACAATTAATTTTCTAGGATATCAAAAGTCAAAATTCGCAGGAAGAATATCAGGCATATTGCTTATAGCAGTTGGAGTATGGATGTGTTTTATTCAATGATAAATCCCAGCCTGCAAAATTGAAAATAAATTGAAAGTCACGAAATCGGAGGAGTTAATGATTATGTGGAATGAATTAGGCTTAAGCGGGGGAACCGCAATTATTATTTTGATTGCGCTGTATTTCGTCATCAAATGGGCAGTGAAAAATGGAATCAAAGAAGCCTACAGTGCCATTACTGGAAAGAAAACGGAAGAAGATGTCAGAAACGAAAAAGAATTGAAAGAACTCGGATTTGAGTTAGAAGATAAATAAAAGTTTGGAGAATTGAGAAAATCGGGATTTGGAGGAGATTCTTATTTATGAAAAAAGGGATAAACAAATCAATTTTATTTTACATTGCATCAGTTCTGTTTTTCATAGCGTCAGCTATTG
Source organism: Ruminococcus sp. AF20-12LB (assembly GCF_003478985.1). Taxonomy (NCBI): domain Bacteria; kingdom Bacillati; phylum Bacillota; class Clostridia; order Eubacteriales; family Oscillospiraceae; genus Ruminococcus; species Ruminococcus sp. AF20-12LB. The sequence continues at coordinate 18,658 of NZ_QUGH01000005.1, forward strand.
GCTTTACGAGTGGAAATGAAAGTTCTATGGCTATAGTATGGTTATGTCTTGGTTCTTCATTTCTTTGCTTGGGTTCGACTCATAAGAAAAAGGAAAACAATACAGATGATAAATAATTTCCTGCTTGTATTGTTGGAAAATAGGGATTTATCGAGTCCTTTTGTGATTTGCAACTGCTGGTTGACAGATTTACAGCCTGAAATGGTGGAATGCAAACAGTAAAATTGTTATATTTAGCTCATAGAATCTGCAAAAGGAGGAAAAAATGATTTTAGCTGATAAGATTACAGAGGAAAGAAAAAAGAATGGATGGTCACAGGAAGAACTAGCCAATCAGTTGGGCGTATCCAGACAGGCAGTATCTAAGTGGGAAAGTGCAGGGGCTGTTCCAGATTTGCAAAGAATTTTACAGATGTCGGAGCTATTTGGTGTTAGTACAGATTATCTATTAAAAGATGAAATGAAAGCAGAAAATATCACCTATCGCGAAAGTACTGAAAGCTATGCAGAACCGTTGAAAAAAGTAACTATGGAGAATGCAAATGAATTTCTTGACATGAAAAGAAATGGATCCAAAGTAGTGGCAAACGCAACAAGTATGTGTATCTTAAGTCCAATATTATTGATTGTTCTTGTGACAATGGCAGAAGATAGCGTATTTCATGTTTCGGAATCTCTGGCAACAGTATTTGGATGTGTTTTTTTGCTTGGAATGGTTGCGGCAGCCGTCTTTTTGTTTATTACATATGGAATGCGTGAATCACATATGGAACATTTTGAAAAAGAATGCTTTGAAACAGAGTATGGTGTATCTGGAATGGTACGAGAAAAAAAAGATTCCTATGAACCAATTTTTATCAGAGGAACAGCTGTTGGGGTAGTGCTTTGTATACTGGCAGTGATTCCGACAATTATTGCCGAATCTATGGAAGCGTCCGACTATTACTGTGGTCTTTCCGTTGGATTACTGCTATTCATACTTGCAATAGGAGTGAATCTGTTGGTTCGTGTTGGGATGGTAAAAAGCAGTTACGATACCCTTCTTCAGGAAGGCGAATATACAAAAGAAGAAAAACTGTTTAAGAAAAAGACTGACACGTTTTCTGGTGTATATTGGTGCTTGACTACAGCGATTTACCTTGCATGGAGCTTCTGGACGATGAGCTGGGATATTACATGGATTGTATGGCCGGTTGCAGGTGTTTTGTTTGCAGCATTGCTTGGTGTGGTAAAAATGGTGTTAAAGAATGACAGTGAAACTCAGCACCATATTTAAGATGGAGTTAAGTTTTTTTTCGCATATTATACGCATCCAGAACTTCCAGTTGACCGAGCTATTTAGAGCGAATGATGCTTCTTGTCCAAAGAGCAAGAAAAGGTAGATTAGAAAGTGTTTTTTACAGGCAGGTGATTAGATGAATGATCAATTCTTACAAGGAGTATTATTCGATTGGAATAGAATTGATAACGATAGTTATTTAAAGAGAATTAAGGCTTTTAAAGAGATTGAAAAACTTGTTTTCAATAAACCAATTACCTTTTTTGTCGGAGAAAATGGCTGTGGTAAATCGACTTTATTGGAGGCACTTGCTGTAGCACATGGTTTTAATCCGGAGGGTGGAACAAAGAATTATGTTTTTTCTACGCATGATACACATTCAGAATTGTGTGATGCGATAAGAATTTCCAAAGGCTATCGGAAGGAAAAGTGGGGTTATTTTCTTAGGGCTGAAAGTTTTTATAATGTTGCAACGAAGGAAGAAGAATATGCGGATCTCACACATCCTTCCGCTAAATATCATGAAAAATCACATGGAGAGAGTTTTCTCGCATTGGCACAGAATAATCTGCGTCCAAATGGCTTGTATCTTTTTGACGAACCGGAAGCTGCATTATCCCCACAGAGACAGCTTACATTGTTGATGCAAATATATAGTTGTGCAAAAGAGGGAGCACAGTTTATTATAGTTACGCATTCGCCAATTTTGTTAGGAATACCTGATGCAGATATCTATTGTTTTGATGATGGACGAATACATTTATGCGAATATGAAGATACAGAGAGCTATCGGGTAACAGAAATGTTCATAAACAACAGGCAGATGCTGTTGGATAAATTGCTAACATATTAGACAATAAAGGAATTGACGGATTCAAGTCTATGAAATTAAGAAAATCAGGATTGTAGAGAAGGAAAATATTACATGAAGAAATTAGTATTGGTATCATTAAAAACGTTTGCCTTTTTTGTAGGCTGGGCTATATGTGCTTCAATTTTGCCTATACCAGATACAAAAAGTGCGGCAGTCTGGAGATTTTGGGCAGAATTGATTCCATTATTGTCAGTTATTGGTTTTACAATTATTTTCAGCTTTTATCAATAGCGTTATGCAGGAAGTGTTAGTTCGTGGTTACTTGTATCAGATGATAAAAAATAATTACAACATCGTTGTCGCTGTCCTTATATCTACCGGATTATTTACATTTGCACATGGTGGGGCTTTTGAAGCAGGAATACTTCCTGTACTAAACGTTATAACAATGAGTCTTTTCGTGACGGCAGTTTTGGAATACACAGAATCCTTAGTTGCTCCGATCGTAATCCATTTTTTATGGAATGGAGTTGGTGCAATTATTTTGGGTGGAGTATCATTAGCAGAAGATTATCCGCATTTGTTCAACATGGTAATTAGTGGAAATTCAATTTTGTCGGGTGGCAGCTGTAAAATTGAAGGTAGTATAGTTGTACTGTTTATGAACTTGATTTTAATGTTTGGATTCGTAATGGCAAAAAAGATAAGGGACAAAAATCTATAATTTCAGTTTTATTGTACTTTTCTAATTTGAGACACACTGTGCCCTGAATTGAGCTGGTCACATTATCGTGCCCTGATGCGTATAAATTATGAGAAAGCAAGAACAAATGCAATGTAGACCTGGGATTTAAAAAACTATACTATAGAAAAGCGTTAGAGGTGGCAGCGGGAATGAAAAATAAAATTTTGGTGATAGAAGATGACCGTGCAATTTCAGAATTGCTGTGCATGAACCTGGAGGCAGCAGGGTATGAGACTGTGGCAGCGTATGATGGGGAAGAAGCCCAGCGGCTGCTCTTATGGCATGAGGATGCAGATATGGCAGTGGTGGATATCATGCTGCCGGGAAAAGACGGATTTGCACTTATGGAGGATTTTAAAAAGAAAGATATTCCGGTGCTCTACCTGACTGCAAAGGATGATGTGGCTTCCAAGGTGAAGGGATTAAAGCTGGGTGCGGAAGATTATATGGTAAAACCTTTTGAGATGCTGGAACTTCTGGTACGCATTGAGAAGGTACTGGAGAGGACGGGACGGGCCAAGAAAGTCTTAACGGTCCGGAACATCCTGGTGGACATGCAAAGCCATCAGGTCTACAAAGACGGGCTTCCGGTAAGCCTAAAGCCAATGGAATATGACCTCTTTGTGCTGCTCCTGCAAAATAAGAATATTGCGCTTGGAAGGGAAGAACTGTTAAAACGGGTCTGGGGAGAAGACTACCTGGGAGAAAGCAGGACGGTGGATGTCCATATCGGACAGCTCAGAAAAAAGCTGGAACTTTATGATGAGATCAGGACGATCCCGAAACTTGGATACCGTCTGGAGGAATAAGGATGAAGCTGTGGAAACGAACGGTACTTCTTATGCTGGTAACGTTATTATGTGCCCTGCTCCCAGTGGGAACGCTAAGTCTTTATATCACAGGAAAACGAAGCCTCAATAATGCTGCAGAGACCTACGGAAGACAGCTGGAAAATGGCAAGATACTCCTGGAACAATTTTGGGATAACAGCAAATATGAGCAGATGTCCGAGACTGGAAAGCGGGCTTATATGGGCTTTCAGTTCCAGCGATGCTGTGGGGAAGGCATGGCTCTCATCGACCGAAAAAGCAATGCCGTCATTGAAAACCTGACAGATTATAAAGTGGTGGGGCTCGAAAACTTAGGCTTAAAGGATGAAGGAGATCCTTATGCCTACAAGATACAGAAACTGGGACAGAAATACCTCCTTCTCCAGCTGGAACCATTATCCAGACCGGAAGGATACGAAGTCCTCTCTGTTCGGGAAGTCACAGGGCTTTTTGCAGAGCTGAGACAGACCGCTGTCTGGTTTTTGGGAATTTATTTGTCTGTGTTCCTGATCGCCGGCCTTTTTATTTATATGATGATGCGAAGAACTGTGGAACAGATGGAGAAGCTACAGGAAGTGGCAGAGAAACAGGAGCTGCTCATGGGGGCACTTTCCCATGAAATGCGTACCCCGTTAACATCCATTATCGGGTATTCGGATACCCTGCGTCATGTAAAGCTGAAAGACGAACAGAAAGACCGGGCACTGGAACATATCAACCGGGAGGGAAAGCGCCTGGAGGCTCTTTCAGGGAAGATGCTGCAGATGCTGGGGCTTTATCAGAACCATGCCATACAGATGGAAATGACCACGGCAGGTGATCTTTTAAACCATGTCATAGACATGGAAAAAGAACAGGCAGAAAAGAAAGCGGTGCACCTCAAGATGGAATGTGAAGCCTTTTCCATGAAAATGGATCCGGCCCTGATGGAAAGCCTTCTGATAAACCTGATCGACAATGCCCTAAAGGCTACGGATGCCGGTGGAAGCATTTGGGTAAAGGCTTATGAGAAAGCTGGAAAAAAGATCTTTGAAGTGTCGGATACCGGAATGGGGATCCCGGAGGAAGAACTGGGAAAGATCACAGATGCATTCTATATGGTGGACAAATCACGAAGCCGAAAAGAAGGCGGATCCGGACTTGGGCTGGCACTCTGTGTGAAGGTGGCAGAAATCCATGGTGGATGCCTAAAAATCGAAAGTATACAGAGAGAGGGGACCACGGTAAGAGCCATCTTCTGATTTACAATTTGTTTACATCTTGATGAATACATCGGCAAAGCAATATGGTACTCTTTTCTCATAAGAAGAGAGTACCTTTTTTAATACCGAAAGGAAAGGATGGAAAAAGGATGAAGAAAATAAAAATGTTTATGGGAGCCGTTCTGTGTATGAATCTTTTGACATTATCCGGATGTGACCGTGTTGTCCAGTCTGCTGTTGTGGAAGAAAAGAATCAGACAGAACAGAAAAATGAAGAGAAAAAGGAAACAGTTCAGAAAACCGTCGCAGAACAGGTAGAGGCACCGGAAACATACCAGACAACAATCCAAGCAGATCTAAGATCAGCGGACCGGGAGGATAAAGAAACCCCGATGAATTTTACCCTGACAGCGGATGCACCGGTAAAAGTCCCGGATGTAGATGCAATCTGTTTAAAAAAAGTAAAAAGGGTGGCGATTCCTGAAGAAGAACAGAATAAAATAAAAGACACATTCGGAAAAGGACAGCCCATGCAGGAAGAGAAGAATGAGAACGAACAGGCGGGGACATATACAGTAGATGGACTGACCTATCGGTATTCTTATGTACAGAGCGAGCAGGTATCGGATGTGGAGGAACTTGGATTTCAGATAGCGAAGTTTAGCTTTGATGATTGTGGGGACATGACCCTGGCATCAAGTGAGAAAAAAGAAAGAGAAGAACGCTTTCAAAATTATATAAAGGCAGGAAGCGGGAAAGTGTCTGAAAAGGAAGCAAAGGAGAAGGTTTCAGGTCTTGTGTCCGGAGACTGGGAGATATTTGAAAGTTCCTCAAAAGCACTTACTGAAGGAAGCACTACCCTGGAAAAAGATGACTTCATTTTTGAACGGATGATAGACGGGGTTCCGGTTAATTATGTGAGGGAAACCTCTCTGCCTGTTAATGAGCAGGCTCTTGAATGGGAAAATGAGGACGGAACACTTCATGAAGGACAGCCTGAAGGATGGGAAAATGAAGTACTGACAATGGACTTTTGCAGTGGGACACTTCAAAGTTTTCTGCACAGAAATCCCATAGAAGCTTCGAATGCTTCCGATGAGACGCTGTTCTTACTTCCTTTTGATGAGGTCAAGGATATTTTTGAAAAAACGATCACTTTGCAGGTCATGACAGAAGACAAGAATCGGATGATATCTGTCGATGGAGGAAGCCACTACCGTTATCCGTCCATTGATGCACAGAGTGCGGAGATAACCATAACAAAGGTACAGCTGGGCTATATGTGCATGCCAGACAGTGAAGGCAGCGATACCGAAGCAGTTCTGATCCCGGTGTGGGATTTTTATGGAACCTGGACATCCAAAGAGCCAGAGTATGAGTACGGAAATGGGGAGGATGGACCGGTCATGGGAGACGTGACGATGGATGATGCAGGTGTTTCACTCCTTACGATCGATGCACGGGATGGAAGCGTAATACAAAGGATTCAGGCTGGATGGGCGGCTTCTATGGACTCTAAGGATATAAAATAGAGTGTGAATTTCAATTCCTAATAAATGATGACAGAAAGACCTGGATTTTCAGGTCTTTCTGCTTTATAGGAAAAAGAAAAATACGTTATACTTTTCCTATAGAAAAAGGCTGGAAGAATATATATGGCAGAAAAAATGGCAGAGCAGATCGCAGAGATTTTAAAAGAACCTAATTTTCAAACGGCAGAGAAAGCACTGACAGATTTTTGCGGAACGATGGATGGGAAATTCAGGAATCTTCTGGTGGATATTATTGTGGAACGATGGATCGATACGCCTAAAGACGTACCGTTTTCCTATGCCCGCAGCATTTGGAATCGGAAAGATATAAATAAAGAAGAGTATCAGGCATTGCTGGAGGAAATCCGAAGCTATCCCATCGCCCCGATCAACAAGGCAAAGATATCGGATTTTTTATGGGTTGTGGAAAATGATTTTTCAAATGCTAAAATAGCAGAAACGGCTTATTGCGAATACTTGAAGAACACCGGTGCATTTGCAGATCATATCATGGCTATAAACCGGATCTTGTTTATCTCTAAAAAAATCCGAAGCAAGGAAATCAATGAAGAGGTGCGAAAGAATCTGCTGATAAAAGTATTAGAAGAGTATGATAACAGCAGCCACGCAAAAATTGGATATTTGATAAAAACTGCCATGGAGGAAAAAGTGGATACAGGATATCTGATCCCTTATGTGGAAAATATCTTGAAAACTTACGATGATAATAGCTGTGATGCACCGCTCATTGGTAAGTTTTGTGATCTGTTGGAAGAACTCTATTGCAGAAAAAATAACTGGCAGAAGAAAAAGTGTATTACTGAACCTAAACTGATTGCGATACGAAGACGTAAGATTCAGACTATCCGGATGGAGGCTGAATATGCCGGGGCCTCTTCTAAAGGAAATTTAATGAGAAAGATTCACTATTTGAAAGAGGTTATTCAGTTGTTAAAGACCATACAGGGTACGGAAGAAGAAAGAAAGGCACTGTTGCAGGAAATAGCACAGATAGAAGAAGCTTCCCTTTCGGAGATGATGGTATGGAGTGATAAACAGGATGCCAGCGGCATTGTAAAAGAACTGTTCCGCCAACTGGAAGATCTTGATAAAGAAGAGGCATTATGTTATTTTGCTTCATTTCTTCCGATTCCGGTAAGAGAAAAGGTAAAGAATCAAGTATTAAATAGGACTGGGATCCTGAACACGATATTTCCAGCGGCAATCCTTGGAAAAGGAGGAAAATTAATTGCTAAAAGCAGGCCTGTGAAAAAGCCTGATGGAACAATCGATGAAGGTGCGCTTAAGGATAATATGGAGCGGACAGCAGCCATGGAGATGGATTATTTTGCACAGATTCTGGTGAGAAATACGTTTGAATATATTCGTTCCAGATTTGTGATCGAAGAGAGTGATGTAAAAAAGATTGTAGATGTAAGTTGTGCGATTCCAGAGGGGAGAAAAGAATCGTATACCAAGGGTCTTATGTTTGGCTTTTCAGGAGATTTTTTGACGGCGCTAAGTATCCTGATTCCACAGATAGAAAATGCAGTAAAATATCTGGCAGTGGAATGTGGAGAACTTGTTTACAACATGAATGAAGAAGGGATTGAAGAAGTAAAACCAATGCACGCTGTCTTAGAATTGGAAGGAGTAAAAGAAAGCCTGGATGAAGACCTTATATTTGCTTTAAATACGATTTTCTGTTCAAAATTTGGATTTAACATGCGCAACAATGTAGCACATGGAATGCTGGATGATCAGGCATTCCAGAGCTTTAAAGCTTTGTATATCTGGTGGTTTGCACTGAAATTTTGCTATCTATTCTGCGGAAAATTACAGGAGGAGAATAGAAGTAAAATAAATAAAAAGCTGAAACAGCTGATGGAGAAGAACGATAATACGGATGAGAATTAATATAAAATGGTTGGACGGATGGTATGGTTTCCTTAAAAAGTGTTTGGAAGTACCCGGCAAGCATATCGTTTGGATATCAAAACGCACTTTGGGGACGCCCTCACCCCCCGGAATGTGTAGCACTGAGAGTAAATCTATAAATATAATATGAATTATAAAAACACTCCAACTTAGTAGTCAGAGTGTTTTTCATAAGCATATATTTTTTTTATAAAAATAGAGAGAAAGTATTTTGGTAGTTACGGATTTAAGAAAAACCAAAATTCATGTCCCTGGCATACAATATAGCGCTCCAACCACTCATTAAAAGGAAGGTTAAAACGATCGGTGTCAGGAGCTGGATAACATAAATAATCTTCTCTACCTTCTAATACAGCTTGTAAATCCATGGTTATATCACCTATATCTTGCAGAAAAAGAATGGGAAGATGATAGGTGAATTCTGGATCAGATAAAATGGGTGTATTATTCCAAACCTCTTTTTGATTAAGAGCTTCTTTTAAAGAGTAGATGGTACAGCTGACTAGAGAACTACCCTCTTCTCCACAAAAAAGCTCCATTCCATTTGAACAAGATAAAAAGGCTTTATACGAAGCGGGAAGTTTCATGTTGGGAAAATATTTTTCAAATAACTGAATTTCTTCGGAGGATACAGGTGGGTAAAATTTATGAGTTACTTTTATAGGCTCATCACCTAAATGCCATTGATAGACCCAACCATTATTATCCATCTCATATTTTAAATTTTTGAAAATTCTGTGTATTGCATTTACATCTTCCATTATGTACTCTCTCCTTAATAATTTCTAAACCAAGAAGTTATTGCTCTATGGCTTTCGGTTTTGACGGGCATTAAATTATTAAAATCATTTAATGCACCTCCATATTGTCTTGGGCGTATATGATGAATTTGAACACTTGACCAGAAGGAAGAAGGCTGTTTTCCATATTTTTCTTCATATTGTTTTATATACTTTGATCTTCCATTCCATGTAGGAGATTTCGCAAGCTTTTTCCAAGTGGTGCTAATTGTAGATTCAGCATCTTTTTTAGATACGGGATCAACATATTGAGGGAAGATTTATCCTTTTTTATTTGTTAAAATAGGAGTTATTTGTCCGTTTGCACCAGGATTAGAAGTGCCATCAGCCATAACCGCGTTAAAGGAAGTATTTAATTTCCAAAACATTGTATTAGCAGCGGTAGTAACATATTTAACCTGTCCCTTTCTTATTTCACTACTTTTAAAAGTTACAGTTCCTAAATTTGTATTAGCTGTTACTTGTTTTATATTGGATCCATGACGTAGTGTGAAATGAACAGTGAGAACTTTAGGTTTTTCTCCAATCATAGAGTCTATAACAAAACCATAACGTAATTTTCCGTCAACATAAAGATAATTAGTATGATATGTAAACTCACCGACAACTTCCTGTTCTCTGGAAGCTAAAGAAGAGGCATTTTTTCTATTATGAAGATTTACAGAGTCAGTGCTTAAAGATGTAGCATTTAAAGATAATCCCTCTTCATCATGTAATGAGGATATTTTTATATCAGATTGAGTAATATTTTGATTTGAGGCAAAAACACTAAAATTGACGCTTAATATCAATGTAAGCGATAACATCCACATGAGTATTATTCTTAATTTGTTTTTTTTACGCATAGTTGTCCTCCCGAAAAATATTTAGCTGTCAAATTAGCGCTTTGTTCAACAACGGAGAGCAATTATAGCACGTTTTATGTTTTTTTCAATAGTTTTTTGCGCATTTATAAGATTTGTATAGAGATTATTATGAAAAAACATAATATCACTAGAAAAGTAGTTACAGTAAGAATTGAGTAATTGAACCCAAAAGAGTGTATTTGGAAAGAAAAAAGGTGACGTTGTATATGTTGTTGGTTTTTTAATCTAAATATAAATATAGTATCACTATTTTGAAGTTTTTAGTATAAAATTTTATGAATATATAATAAAATTCATTTATAAACACACTGAATGACAATAAGAATCTTCGGGTTGAAATACAATGTAATTGTCAAAAACGTATGTTCAAATTGAGTATCTATAGTTTTCAGTAAGAAGAGTTCAATAGTAAGTTCAAATATCCATACAGATAGTAATATCATCAGAAAAAGTGTATAATTACAAGGAAAGAATTCGATGAAAAAATTTATCTATGCAAAAAAGTATTGATGGATTGAGAGGGGATCAGTATGAGGGTTGACAAAACTTGCAAAACTTGTGGATTTGACTCTAATGGTGTGTGTGGTATGTATAGCACATGTAAGGAAGACGAAGAGTGCGATGACTGGGAAGCTTCTTTGGAGTATTATACGGAGATTACGAAAAAAGCACCTTGGTATATTAAGGGACCTTATGATAGATGTAAAATAAGTTATGAAAAATTTCTGGATCTTTTACAACAGGATGAACAGGGAGTCGATGTAGAAATAAATATTTATGATGCGATTGAAAAGGTCTATGAATTAAATTCAGTAGAATTAGCAGGGGTATTAGATGTGTCTATGGGAGTGCTGGGATATGCCAGCACACAAAAAACGATACCAAAGAGAAAAAGACAATTTTCAAGCAGGCTGCATATTCCGGAAAGCTTCTTTGATAAGTTTTTATCTACACAACTGGATGCATTAAAGAAATGTAGAGAAGAATTTCGTGATTGTTATGGGGACGAGCTGATAGAAAAATTTAAGCAAAACGGTTATGCTGCAATGGAAGCAAAGATAGAAAAACAAAATGCAGTCGATAAAATAAAAAATGAAAAGTACAGGGAAGAAAACCAGAACAGATATCAGTATAAGGAGAAGACAAAAATGTACCATGATCTATCTGATGATTACAAATCCAGGGACTATGTTATTGCGATAACCTTAAAAGAAGGCGATTATTATGGAAATATATTCTATGAATACAGCTCTGGAGGATATGGCTTGTCTGTGGACATAATGGAAGATATTTTGCAATTTATTGAAAATCTGGATTGTGAAGAAATCAATGAGTTAAACGAGGAAGGTCTCTTAAATAATAATATAGCCTTGCAAGCAGACATAAATGGCAAGGATATTCATTTTGAACTGAGAAATGATGCAGGGGAAAAGCTGGAAAAAACAATCCCGGAAGATGAACTGCAAAAATACATTGTTGGTTATGAAATGATCCGGTGCGATGGACGTGGAATGAAAAAGGAACGCAGAAAATGTGGTTCCTGCGAAAATTTTACACCGATAGAAGGCTGTGCAAAAGGAAACTGTTCTGTTAGAGGTGATATCATTCAGAGAAGCAGAATTATATGTTCCCATGATTATGTGTTGAAAGCAGATAAAGTATTATGTTAAAATCGTCTCGTACTATCAATGGAAAAGATGATTGTATAGATTTACTATAGGAATTAGAATATATAAATTGTAAGGATATATTGTGTGATATTGCACTTTATATGATAAAAACAAGATAAAAACGCAATGCATATTTTTAAGATATGCTAGAGCTGGTAGGTAGCCCAGCCGTCCTATGTAAATAGGGTAAGTAACCTGCCCCTCCGGGTTGTCCATTCTTTGTTCAATTCATTTTAGGAGGGATTTTTATGGACAAAACAAATGGAAAACTGACGGTATATTTTGAAGAACCATTTTGGGTAGGCGTATTTGAGCGTATTGAGGATGGTAAATTATCTGTAGCGAAGGTAATATTTGGTGCAGAACCAAAAGATTACGAAGTGCAGGAATATATTCAACAATACTATTTCAGTTTGAAATTCAGTCCGGCTGTTGAAACTGTTGTAAAGGATATAAAAAGAAATCCGAAACGGATGCATCGAGAAGTAAAAAAGCAGACAATAAGAACAGGTATTGGCACAAAATCGCAGCAAGCATTGAAATTACAGCAGGAACATAACCAACAGGAGCGTAAAGAGAGAAATCGCAAGAAAAAAGAGGCGAAAGAACAGCGAATGTTTGAATTGAAACAGCAAAAGAAAAGAGAAAAGCATAAGGGGCATTAAAAGCCTCTTGGGCTTTAGCCCAAATCGGAATTGACCGAGCACATTGGGCGAGGGATACTTCCTATTTGAAGGGAAAGAAGATGGAATTGAAGAGTTTAGAAAAACTTGAATTTAAGGAGCATATAGATGAAATTAGCAGATTTAGCAACAGGTTCTGATTGGATAGTGTGGATTGTCTTTGCAATATTTGCTGTACTTTCTATAACTTTACTTTCTGGACACGGGAGCTGGTTTATTTCTGGATATAATACAGCTACAAAAGAAGAAAAGGAAAAATATGATGAAAAGAAGTTATGCAGAACAATGGGAATTGGAATGTCTATTATAGCAATTCTTGCATTAATTATGGGCTTGCTTGAAAATATTTTGCCTGCATTTTTTGTATATATTGCATTGGGGATTATTTTGATTGATGTCGTGGTAATTATCATTTTGGGAAACACGCTATGCAGAAAGTAATAACTTCCAGTTAGTTGAGATGTTGCAAAATTTGGAATCAGGAGAGAATAAGAATGATTAACAATTTGATGTACATTGAATTAAAAACGGGATATTCTGATGATGGTCCGGCATGGATTGGATATGTCAAAATTTCAAAAAGTAAGAAAACAATCTATTTTAATGACCATGCCTTTCAGAAGAATATCGGTAACTATGCAAATTATATAGATATTGAGAATGGTAATAAATATTGGATTTCCGGACTGAAAAAGGAAGAGAGCAATCGTCATTGGGCAGGACATGGAAAGATTATGATTGATCGTAGAGCTGTTAATGAATACCTTTTCCTGATTGGTGAAAAGGAATTGCCATTAAATCTGTTTGAAGTAGTTGATATTGAAGATAGATTTCCGGTTAAAAGAGTAAAAGAATTATTGAATGAAAAGAAATAACAATGCCAGCAGTCTTACAATATTGAGAATAAAAAAATTGTGACATTCTCACACATGCGTGCTAATATGATTATAGAAAAAGAGTATTACTGCTAGACGGTTAATCCCCATACTTAATTGATAAAAAATAACCGTTCAGTTTTGCGAGGCTGGTGACGGTTATTTTTTTGTCTTGTTATTATCTTTGCCGAATACCTTTGAGTAACGAAGGAGTGAGATATATGGAGCAATTATTGATTGTTGAAGATGATATTGGTTTGAATCAAGGTTTATGCAAAGCACTGAAAGTAGATGATCGGAAAATCATTTCCTGCAAAGACCTGAAAACGGCGAAGGAGCAGCTGCTTTGCGGCGGTGTATCCCTGATCCTGTTGGATATCAATCTGCCGGATGGCAGTGGGCTTGAATTGCTACGGGATGTCAAGGAAACCACACCCGGGATTCCTGTTATTCTGCTGACTGCCAATGATACCGATCTGGACATCGTGGACGGACTGGAGAGGGGCGCTGATGATTACATTACCAAGCCCTTTTCTCTTTCGGTTTTGCGGGCAAGAGTGAATACCCAACTGCGAAAGCAAGCGTCAAGCCATAAAAATGCACCGATCCATATTGATCTATTTCACTTTGACTTTGAAGCAATGACCTTTTATGTGGGAGATTCAAAAGTGGAATTAAGTAAAACAGAGCAAAAATTACTGCGTCTTCTTGTTGAAAACCGCGGTCAGACCATGACGCGTGGAAACCTTATAGACAGGATCTGGACAGATGGCGCAGAATATGTGGATGAAAATGCTTTGTCTGTTACGATCAAGCGTCTGAGGGATAAGCTTGGGGCACAGAAATACATTAAAACCGTCTATGGAATCGGTTATAGCTGGGTGACAAAAGATGAATAAAAGCGGCATCGTGATCATACTGTTGTGTTTTCTGGCGGCGGTAGCTGTTGTATTATGGGAGCGGAGAAAGGTCAGAAAAACGATGGAAGAAATCGAAAGGATGCTGGACGCTGCCATGACCGGTTCTTTTTCTGAAATCACTTTTGATGAAAGCCAGCTGTCTGCTTTGGAAACAAAGTTTGCACACTATCTTTCTGCCGCAGAAGCATCTTCTCGAAATATGGCACAGGAAAAAGACAAAATCAAATCCTTGATTGCGGACATTTCCCACCAGACGAAAACGCCGATTGCAAACCTGCTGTTATACAGCGAGCTTTTGATGGAGGAAACTCTGCCTGCATCGGCAAAGGAAAACGTGGAGGCACTGTACAAACAATCGGAAAAGCTACGATTTCTGATTGATTCTCTCGTAAAACTTTCCAGACTGGAAAATGGGATCATTTCACTTTCCCCTCAGCAAGCATCACTTCAGCCGCTGCTTGAAAGCGTAGTAGAACAATATGCCGCCAAGGCTTCTGGAAAAGGATTATCCATATATCTGTACGATACAGATATTTCCGCTACATTTGACTTCAAATGGACAGCGGAAGCACTGGCTAATATTGTAGACAATGCCATCAAATATACGGAGCATGGAACAATCACGATTTCTACCGTAAGTTACGAAATGTTTACAAGGATCGATATATCGGATACCGGTTCAGGCATTTCGGAAAGTGAGCAAGCGAAAATCTTTGCCCGCTTTTATCGTTCAAAGTCAGTTCAGGAGCAGGAAGGGGTCGGCATCGGCTTATACCTTGCCCGACAGATTATATCCGGCGAAGGCGGTTATATCAAGGTTGCTTCCGTTCCGGGAAAAGGAAGTACGTTTTCCATATTTCTGCCGAAATAACAACAATTCTATCAAAATTGTTAGATTTCATTTTCCGCCGGAAAGAATGTGGAAAGAATCCTGTGCGATAATCTGTATGTATCAAAGGAGCATTTCCTTTCATACATACAGATTTTTTCATGGAGGTACTTATTTATGGAGGTTTTACAGGCAAAAGACCTGAAAAAGATTTATGGCTCCGGCAATAACGCAGTTCATGCGCTGGACGGAGTGGATTTAAGTGTGCAGAAAGGTGAATTTGTGGCGATTGTCGGCACATCCGGCTCCGGCAAGTCCACGCTGCTGCATATGCTGGGCGGGCTGGATCGCCCTACAAGCGGCACGGTCATGGTGGACGGACAGGATATTTTCTCCCTGAAGGATGAAGCCCTGACCATCTTCCGCCGCAGAAAAATTGGCTTTGTGTTCCAAGCATATAATCTTGTTCCGGTGCTGAATGTGTATGAAAATATCGTTCTACCCATTGAGCTGGACGGTGGCAAGGTCAACAAGGATTTCGTGCAGCAGATTGTACAGACCCTTGGGCTGGATGAGCGTCTGGATGCGCTGCCCAATCAGCTTTCGGGCGGTCAGCAGCAGCGTGTGGCAATCGCCCGTGCTTTGGCAGCGGCACCCGCTATCATACTGGCAGATGAACCGACAGGTAATCTGGATTCCAAAACCAGCCAGGATGTATTGAGCCTTTTGAAAGTCACCAGTCAAAAGTTCGCCCAGACAATCGTAATGATTACCCACAACGAAGAAATTGCGCAGATGGCAGACCGCATTATCCGTATCGAAGATGGTCGGATCGTCTCCCAGAACTAACGGGAGGTGGCTACGATGAATGTCAAAAACAAAAAATGTATTCGGAAGCTCAGCTTAAAATCCCTTTATGCGAACCGCCGCCGTAATCTGATCGCCATTTTTGCCATTGCGCTGACAACGCTGCTATTTACGTCCATGTTCACCATTGTCTTGTCGTTGAACGCCAGTTATGAAACCTACCAGTTTCGGCAGGTAGGCGGCTATGCACACGGCACCTTTAAAGATGTTTCCCCCGAGCAGGCGGAACGTATCGCTGCCCACCCAAAGGTGAAGGCTGCGGGGGCACGGAAGGTAATCGGTATCACTGCGGAAGGTGTCTTTTCCAAAACGCCGGCAGAGATCAGCTACATGGACGCCAACTGCACTAAATGGAGCTATGCCACCCCCACTACCGGGCGGATGCCCGAAAGCGGCAAAGAAGTTGCCATGGATACGGCAGCGTTGCAGCTGCTTGGCGTGACGCCGGAACTGGGCACAGAGGTCACGGTTTCCTATTCCATCACGGACAAGGATCAAACCGCCTTTGCTGTAACGGACACCTTTACACTGGTGGGCTATTGGGACTATGATGAACTAATGCCTGTTCACTACATCAACATCAGCCGTGATTACGCAGATGACATCGAAGCGCAGGCAGTGAAAACAGGGTTACAGCCCTTCCGCACCGATTTGAATGTCATGATGGCTTCCGGCACAAACATTCAAGGGCAGATGGAGCAGGTGGATACCGATCTTGGCTACACATGGGACAGCTATACCGATCCCAACAGCGTCCGAATCGGTGTCAACTGGGGATATACCTCATCCCAGCTGGAGTCGCAGCTCGATCCAGAGCTGATGGTCGCCATAGCAGCTTTTTTGCTGCTGGTGATTTTCGCCGGGTATCTTATCATCTATAACATTTTCCAGATCTCTGTTGCGGGAGATATCCGGTTTTACGGACTTCTGAAGACCATTGGCACAACGCCCCGGCAGCTCAAACGCATCATTCGTCAGCAGGCACTTCTGCTTTGTCTGATCGGTATTCCGGCGGGGCTGCTGCTGGGCTACGGCATCGGTGCTGTTCTGGTACCTGTTGTCTTGCGCTCCACCCAGTTGGATGCGGGCATCACCACCATCAGCACCTCTCCTGTGATCTTCCTTGGTTCTATGCTGTTTGCCCTGTTGACGGTGCTTTTGTCCTGCTCCAAGCCCGGAAAAATGGCAGCCAGGGTCTCTCCGGTGGAGGCTACCAAATATACGGATGTGATGCAGACTAAGAAAAAACAGCGCAGCACCCGGGGAGCCAAGCTCCATCAGATGGCCTTTGCCAATCTGGGACGAAACAAGAAAAAGACGGTGCTGGTGGTGGTGTCTCTGGCACTGTCGGTGACACTGTTCAATGCGCTGTGTGCCTTTGTGGGAGGCTTCAGCATGGAGAAGTATGTATCCTCCATGACCTGCGCCGATTTTATCGTCAGCACTCCCGACTATTTCCGTTTCAACCCGGCAGATGAATTCATCACGCCAGAACAGATCGAGGAGATCGCAGCAAACACAAAGGCCAGTCTTTCCGGCACGGGATATGCTGTGCGAAAAAGCGCATACCTGTGGATGACGGAGGATGCTCTGCGGCAGGACTATGCAAGGTACGAAAGTGCCGAGCAGTTGGACAGCCATATGAGCCGCATGGAGCACCGGGGCAATATGGTGATGGGAGATACCAGAATCGAGGCTCTGGATAACAGTCTGTTTGACAAGCTGCAAGTGTTCGACGGAGATATTTCTCCTATGCTGGAGACGGACAATAACGCCATTGCCATTGCGGTTTCTTTGGATGATTACGGCAATCTGCCCAATCCTGAATACTACCCCAAGGTGGGAGACACGATCACGGCTACCTATGCGGATGATGTGAAATATATCGACAGCCGCACCGGGGAACTGTGCAACGAAGACACACCGGAGGAGTACCTTCAGGCAAAATTGTATGGGGCCAGAGATGTAGAGTACACGGTCTGCGCCTTGGTAGAACTTCCGAACTCCATGGGTTATCGTTATGGTGGTATTGGATATAACGCAGTTTTGCCTGTGGACACCGCACAGAGGGACAGCGGTGGTGCAGTCGTTCCGATGCTCTACCTGTTCGACACAGCGGACGAAGCTGACGAGGCCGAAGCAGAGCAATATCTGTCAAAGCTCACGGCCGGTGAGTTTTCGCCCTTGATGTATGAAAGCAAAGCCACGGTTCGCTCTGAGTTTGCTCAGTTCCGGCAGATGTTCCTTCTGATCGGTGGTATCCTCTGTGCTATCATTGGGCTGGTGGGACTCTTAAATTTCTTCAACGCCATGATGACCGGTATTCTTTCCCGCCGCCGGGAATTTGCGGTGCTTCAGGCTGTGGGAATGACGCCCCGACAGCTCAAAACCATGCTGATCTACGAGGGGTTGTTTTACGCAATGTCTTCCGTATCGGTGGCCTTTGTGCTTTCACTGGCGGTGGGACCTCTTGCGGGGAAAATGCTGGGCAGTATGTTCTGGTTCTTTGAGTATCGGTTCACCGTTCTGCCTGTCCTGCTGACAATTCCGGTATTTCTTCTGCTTGGGTGGCTGATTCCCTGCATGATGTATGATAACGCAGCGAAATGCAGCATTGTAGATCAGTTAAGGGATGCTCAATAAATCAAGCGTGACCGTTGCAAGGAATAAAAACTTACGGTGAAACCGGTCATCAGCCCGATCACTTCCCAGGAGAAGGTTACTTACAGTTCTTCAAATAAGAAGATCGCGACGGTAAGTTCCAATGGTGTGATCACAGGAAAGAAAAAGGGAACAGCCTATATCACAGTGAAATCTGGAAAGATCCGTAAAAAAGTAAAAGTAGTTGTTAAATAAAAATGATTCAAGCAGGAGCTGCCTTTCATGAATACACATGGAATGGCAGCTCCTTTTTTCATTTTTTGCATGTAGTTTTATTTGCAGAAGTAGATTACGATATTAATAGTTGACCAAGAGAGAAGAATGTTTAGATAATATGTTATAGTGATAATGGAAGCATGGTAACAAAAAAATTATAAAAATAGAAAAAAAGTGCAACCAAACAGAAAAAAATACGTTCTATATAATAGAAAACATTAATATGGCACACTGCAAATAACCTATCTGCATAAAAACACTAATATACAGGGGAGAAATGTGATATGGAAGATACACATATTATAAATTTATTTTTAGAAAGATCAGAAGATGCAATTCGCCAGGTAGAAGTAAAGTACGAAAAATTTTGCTTTAAGATTGCATGGAATATTTTATATAACACAGAAGATTCAGAAGAATGTGTAAATGATACGTGGCTGATAACGTGGAATAAGATTCCGCCTAAAACGCCAACAAAATTACCTGCATTTCTTGGAAAAATAACCAGAAATTTGGCATTGGACAATTTCAGAAAGAAAAATGCTTCAAAAAGAGCAGATACACATATGATGGATATTTGTGGTGAAGTGGAAAAACTGGAAAATACAATAAAGGATTATGTGGAAGAGGATATAAAGAAAAAGGAAATTTTGAATATTTTAGAAAAATTTTTAAGTGATTTAAAAGCAGGGGACAGGGATATTTTTGTCAGGCGATATTGGTATATGGATAATATTAAAGACATTGCAAAAAGACATGGATGCTCTGAGACTAAAATTAAATCTAGTCTTTTTCGAAGCAGAAACAGATTATGGGAAGAGGTGAAAGAAATCATATGAAAAAAGAAAACAATTTTTTAGATCTGATGGGAGAAATAGATGAAAAATTTGTTTACGAAGCTTCCTTGCCATGGAAAAAGCGAAATGTTAATTTGAAATTAAAATTAGCAAAGATTGCAGCAGCAGGAGTTGTAATAGCATTATTGATAGGAGGTTTGGGACATCCGCATGAGATAAAGGCGGCCTGGGAACAGATTACTTCGTGGATTCAAACTGCATTGGGGATTAATGAAAATGTAGAATCATATATAGATAGTGTTGGAAAAACGATTACTAAAAATGGAATTTCTATTACATTAGATGAAATTGCTGCTGATAAGGAGAATTTATGGGTGGCAATATCTGATAATATAAATGCTTCAAAAGAAAAGGAGACTATTCTACTAACAGAAGTGGAGATAAATGGAAAAGCGGCGCAGTTAGATGGAACATATGCTCTGGAGAAAAAGGAGAACGGAACAGATGGTCAGGTTTGTCATTATAGGTTGGAAGATACAACTATTAAAGATAATACAGCAGATATAAAAATGAAAGTATGGTTATTTAATCCAACAGAAATGGATACTGCTGATACAGAAGATACGGATGACTATATTTTTGAATTTTCATCAAATTGGGAAGAATTAGAGAAGAATACAATAAATGTAAATGTGAATAAAAAAATAACGATATCTCCAAATCAAAATCTGACGATTTCAAAAATGAGCTTAAACGATTTGGCAAGTACAATTTATGGAAATTTGGATAATAAAGAATATGAAGATTATTATTTAATAGGAACCGACGATAAAGGAAATCAGGGGCTTTATAGAATGACAACTTATGGAGACACGGAGACTGTGTTTGAAGAAAGCAGAAATAATACAAAATATAAAGGAATTTCTCCAAATGCTAAAACGGTAACATTAGAATTATATGTAAATAAAGAAGAAAAAAACAGAACAACATATAAAAAATATGAAACAGGAATAGAAGATACTTACGGAGAAGGCGAAGGACGTGTTTATGAAAGTGATGAAGATCCTCTGGATTTATATAGCCAAGTGGAAGGAAAAATAGAAATTAAAATCAGATGACAAAAGAATAATTTGACCGAAGAGAGGGAGGAGATACCGCAATTGGATATTTTTGCTGTAGAGATAAAAAAAATAACAATAAAATGTTTGGTGGTACATTTAAGATTCGTATAAATAAAAATGGTAAAATTACATTTCCGTAAGTAATAAGAGAAGTTGATTAAATCTTTGAAAATCGAAAACACCAAATATAGCAAAAGCACGATTGACGCCAACAATATCTTGTGTTAATATGATTGTGAGATTTGTATTTGTATCTGTAGACACAGATAAGAAACGCTGGTTCCGGATCTGACCGGAAGTAAAACATTAAGGAGCCAAAAGCCTCCTGCCTTTGTAATGAATAAGGTCATTTAGAATGAAAATTTCTAAATGGCCTTTTTTTGTTGCAAAAATATGGCAGACAACAAGTACAGATCAGCAAATAAGGAAAGGAGGATCACAAAAAAACACAAGGAAACTCAGAATGCAAGGAGGGCGTTATGAAACGAAAAAAGATGGAAAAGGAGGTTGTGCACCTTCTTGAATGGATTATCGAATATCCAGGAGTATGGCAGATTGTATGTAATCCAGATGGAAAAGAAACAAGGGCATCTTCTAATCGAAACCGTTCTGACCGTGCAGAAAACCAGCGTTCAGCTTCCAGAAGCACCAGAAGTGAAAGAGCAGCAGAAATGGATGACCGTGACTATGACAGGGAACGTGAAGGTGGAAGATACAGAAGCAATACCAGAACAGATGCATCGGATGACAGACAGAGATCAAATTCTGGCGGGACAAGATCCAGAGGAACTTCGGCAAGAAGCCGGGAGCGTAGTCAGGATATTGATGACCGGTACATGGAAACAGATGATGAAAAACTGGATTTTGACTGAGCAAATCATAGGAGAAAATGCTTATGATGGAGAAAATGAACAAATGGTTGTCTGCACATAAAAAGCTGTGCGTGATAACTGGAATTTTTGGTCTGTTAGTATCACCATTTTTATGGCCGGTATTTCTGGCAGTGATCATACATTCCCTTTCACTGGTCATTCCGGTTGCAGCAGGACTGTTTCTCTATGAAAAATTTATTATGAAAAAGGACAAGGAGGAAACGAATGAGAATGATGATGACAACAAACAGCAAAAGAACCATGCAGATGCCCGTAAAGTACATGCAGATGCTGAAAAGACCGAGGATTTACCGAAAAATCATGAGAAGGGATTGGAAACGGTAAATTTCGATAATCAGGAGAAGCAGGCAAGATGCAGGGCACAGGCTGCCATATGGTACGAAAATGAAGGCTTTGAGCGGATCCAGGCGATTCGGAAAACTCTGAAATCTGAAAATCGAAACCGTTTTTCAGTAAACAGGGAAGGAATCTGCAGTATTTCCATTGGAAAAAGGAATTTGGAACCGAACTTCCGACGAACGAAGGCCTGGATGTGGAACTGACGGGAGACTGGAAACCCACAAAATATGGAATGCAGTATAGTGTGAGCAATTTTTCAGTAACCATGCCAACCACAAAAGAAGGTATTCGGACTTATTTGTCGTCATCCCTGATCAAAGGGATCGGACCGGCAATGGCAGCCCGCATCGTAGAAATGTTTGGGGAAGATACACTAAATGTTTTTAATGACAGCCCGGAGAAACTTCTTCAGGTAAAAGGAATTACGCAGAAACGCTTAGATGACATTTTGGAAGGATATCAAAAAAGCAGTGCCATCCGGGAACTGATGATGTATTTGTCCCCTTTTGGGGTGACTCCTGCAAAAGTATCAAAAATACAGGAGAAATTTGGTCCTTCTGCAGTTATGATCGTGAAAGAGGAGCCTTTCCGGCTCTGTGAGGTTCATGGATTTGGATTTTTGACTGTTGACCAGATTGCAGTAAAGGCAAAACATTTCCGTGCAGACGATCCCCTTCGCATTAAGGCTGCTATTTTGCATTCAGCAGGTCATACCGGTGTGGTACTGCTTTGCCGTGAGATAAGCATACGAAAATCGGAAGAAAAAGGCATTGAGGGGAAATTGAGCTGGAATTGAGAAAAAAAATATATTGTGCTTACGTTCTTCATGTACTCTTGTTGTGATTTCATTGTTTTTTATCGTATAATATGGATACTGGAGGTGGTTTGGATGAAATACAAGATTTTAGTTGTCGATGATGATAAAGAATTGGTGAAAATGCTTTGTAGTTATTTTAATATGAAACAATATGAAACCATTACGGCTACAGATGGAATGGAAGCATTAAATAAAATAAAAATGAAACCGGATATTATTTTATTGGATATCAACATGCCACGTATGGATGGGATTGAAGTATGTCGTCTGATACGCAGTAAAGTGTTATGTCCGATTTTGTTTCTAACAGCAAGAGTTGATGAAGATGATAAAATTAATGGGTTGCTTTCGGGTGGGGATGATTATATTACGAAACCATTTAGTCTTCGGGAGTTGGAAGCAAGGATTGTCACAAACATAAAGAGAGAAGAAAGGCATCAACAAAAAACGGAATACCGTTTCATGGATGAAATGCTGATTGATTATTCTGAAAAAATAGTAGCTATAGCTGGACACAGGATGGAGTTCACAAAAATTGAATATCAGATTATTGAATTCTTATCCATGCATCCGGGGCAGGTGTTTGATAAAGAACGTATATATGCACAAGTCTGTGGATATGATGCGGAAGGGGACAGTAGAACGATAACGGAATTAGTACGGCGTATAAGGAAAAAAATAGCGGATTATTCAGAAAAAGAATACATAGAAACTGTATGGGGGATTGGATACCGATGGAAAAAATAAGAAACTTGTCACTGAAAAAAACAATTCTGCTTTATTTTGTGATCAGCTTAACGGTAGCATTTCTGTTATCTGGATTTACAGTTCATTTTGCAAGAAATATGCAGAATAAAATATGGGAAAAATATATTGATTATGCAGATTATACGGACGTGTTTCAGCAATATGGAAAGAAATACGAGATTGAGATATCAAGACCTAATCAATCGCAGATGAATCGTTTGGACTATCATCTTTCGGAAATGTGTGACTTTATGGAAACATATTCGGTACTGATTTTTTCGATTGTTGGGAGTGTTGCTGCGGTATTCTTTTTTTATAAAAATAAGTTAAAGACACCTCTACAGGAACTAAAAGATGCCTCGCAAATGATTGCAGATAATGAACTGGATTTTCATGTGTCCTATGAAAATAAAGATGAGATGGGAACTTTGTGTAAAGAATTTGAAATGATGCGAAGTGCTTTAGCAGATAACAACAGAAAGATGTGGCGAATGATTGATGACGAGAAGGCTTTGCGGAATGCAATTGCACATGATATACGTTCTCCACTTTCCATATTGCGAGGGTATCAGGAAATGCTCTTAGAGTTTGTTTCTTCTGAGAGTATAAAAACAGAGGATGTTATTGATATCTTACAAACAGGCATGTATCAGATTGACCGTATAGAGCATTTCACGGAAAACATGAGAAAAATGTCCCATTTAGAACAGAGGGAACTGCAATGCTCAGAGATTGAATTATCGGAACTGGTAAAAAAGATTGAGGCAGAAGCTGCCATGCTGTCCAAGAAGGAAAGTAAATTATGTAAGGTAGAAAGAGCGCAGGAACAAAACATTGTGAAAGTGGATGAGGAACTTGTCATGGAAGTGACAGACAATTTACTGGAAAATGCGGTTCGATATGCACAAAAAAGTATTGCTTTGCAGATAAAGAAAAAGGATGGTTTTCTTATAATTTCTGTTGAAGATGATGGAATAGGATTTGTGGATACTGAGGAAAAAGTAACAGAGCCATTTTATCATAAGAATCCACAAGATGATTTAAAGCATTTTGGCCTTGGTATGTATATTTCTCGTATTTTCTGTGAAAAGCATGGAGGAAATTTGAAAATATATAATGCCAGACAAGGCGGTGCTCATGTAGAAGCTCTTTTCAAAGCTGAATAAAAATACTTTATAAGGCTGAAATCACAAATAAAGTGGTTTTAGTCTTTTTTGTTGTGAATTTATTGAGAATTGATTTGTATGATGTTGTTAAAGAAATAAAGAAAGGAAGAGATACAATGAAAACAATCATAAAAAGAAGTATACTTGATTATTTAAAGAACCCTGTTTTGTGGATTGGCTTGATTATTATAGTTGCCAGTATGTATCAATGTCTGTCACCGTATTTGCAAATTCATTATATCAAACAGAATGAACAGATCACACAAAATGACGTAGCATTGGAAGATGCTGATGTCATGGATGGGTACATTCCCACATCTGATGATAAAGAAAGAAGAAGGGAGTGGGAAGATACGATCAAAGAGACGTTAATGGACACCTCCAAAAATGGTTTTGGATTTAGCAGGCAGGAAGCAGATCATGTAATGAAAGAAATTCAGAATATGGATGTAAAGACTGCTTCTGAGTTTTTGGAATCCCAATATGGCTATTATAATGCAATATATGCTTATGAGGACCTTGAAATTCATAAGGGGACAGCAGAAGAAATCAATCATTATATCGAGCGGAAATTATCCGAACATTCTTTTTCCTGGTACTTTGCCAAAAAGTTCACGGATTTTGCAGGATTGCATATGGCCTTTTTTGCAACAGTATTGCTATCATTTTTATTTATTCAGGATACACGAAAAAATACCTATGAATTATTACATACAAAGCCTGTTACGGCAATCCAATATATATGCGGGAAAGTAATAAGCGGATTCATTAGTATGTTGGGCGTATTAGTGATTTTGAATGTTATATTCTTTATGCTGTGTTTGAAAACGTCTTTAGAATCGGGATTTCCGGTAACACCAATTGATTTTTGCGTGAATTCTCTGATCTATATTGTGCCGAATCTTTTGATGATATGTTGTGTCTATACAATTACAGCATTAATATTTAAAAATCCGCTTCCGGCAGCACCAGTTTTGTTTTTGCACATTATATATTCAAATATGCTGACCGAGAAGAATGATATTTATTATATGAGACCGTTCTCTATTATGGTGCGATTTCCTGGCAGGTTTTTTGAAACACATGCAGCCAAAATGTCAAATATAAATCAGATTATGCTTGTGATTTCATCTGTTATATTAGTATGTATTTCTGTCATAATCTGGAAAAGGAGGAGGGTTCATTGAAAACGGAACTAAAAAACTGCCTGTCGTTATATAAGATTTTTTATTCATGTGCATTTATACTGATATTGTGTGTTATTCATCCGATTATATACTATGAAGAAATCGGTTCAGCAATTCAGTCTCCAATAGCATTTTTAACAATTATTTTTTGTAGTGACACATATTTGATGGAAGTAAAAAGTAAGCGTGCCGATGTATTTCATTTGTATGATCAAAAAAAGCAGTTAAAAGTAATATCGCAGAGAGTGGGCGTTCAAATATTATATTTACTAATACTTTCCTGTGTTGGATATGTTTTGTTTTTCTGGCAAAAACCGGGCAGTGTAAACGAAGGCATTTCGGGTATTCAGATATTTCTTTTATATTTCATTGCAATGTTTGGAACTATCTGGCTTTGGAGTATATGCTCTGTGATTTTGTGTACATTGCTTCGAAATATGTGGGCAGGTATTGGATGTTTATTTGGAATTGTCATTGGTCTTATATCGAAAGCGGGCAGTTCATTTTTCGGAAATCTGGGATTGTTTTCTTTCAGCTTTTGTGAACCTACTCAATTAATGTCCGAGAGTTGGATTTATGGAACGCTTGTGTCTTTTATATCGGGGCTATTTTTATTTGCAGTATTACCAATGGCTTTAAAGAAAAGAGGATAGATTATGAGTATTAGAATAAATGATTTAACAGTTAGATTTAAAAATGGTGTAGTTGCAGTAAATAAGGCATCTCTTGAAATACCTAAGGGAATTTACGGACTTTTGGGTGAGAATGGTGCTGGAAAAACCACTTTGATGAGGGTTCTTACAACTGTTTTAAAACAAACGGAAGGAATGGTTTCCCTTGATGGAATTCTGTATAACGAGGGAAATTATGAAAAAATACAGAAAAAGATTGGTTATCTTCCACAGGAAATCGACTTATATCCGAATCTTACGGTGAAAGAATGCCTTGTATATATGGGTGGACTATCAGGAGTATCCACAAATGACCTCAAACAAAGAATTACGTATTATCTGGAAAAGACTTCTCTTACAGAGCATCAGAATAAAAAAATGCGGCAATTATCTGGTGGTATGAAGAGACGTGTCGGACTCATACAGGCACTTCTTAATAATCCGGATTTTTTGATTATTGATGAACCTACTACCGGGTTAGATCCGGAAGAAAGAATCAGGATCCGCAATCTTTTGGTTGATTTTTCAAAGGATAGAACTGTGCTGTTTTCCACTCATGTAGTAGAAGATTTAGCAGCAACCTGTACACAGCTTGCCATTATGAAAAAAGGAAGTTTTTTATATTCCGGAAGCGTGAGTGAGTTGCTGGAAAATGCAAAGGGCTGTGTTTGGAATTGTACGGTACAAAATGCAGAAGAAGCCCGTTTGTTAGAAGCCAATTATTCTATTTCATCTAAGCAGTATGTAGAAAATGGAATTCATATGAAAGTATTAAGCAAAGAAAAGCCAAATGAGAATTGTGTCCCGGATAATGATATCACTTTGGAAGATGCGTATATTTATTTGACGAATAGCTGAATATAACGGTGGGCAAGTTGCCCGCCGTAAATTGTACTTATTTTGTTAAAAGACCGGATAGATTTTTTCCAATGGAAAATCCAATCTGTGGATATAACTCCTGAATCTCCTGATATTATTTCTCAATCATTTCCGGTTCATCAGCCCAGAGTTTCTTGTACTGTAGCATAATCAAGAGTACAATCAGAGTTATATTCTTTGATAACTTTTGACAATTTTTGTAGGATGGAGGTTCCCGATATGATGCAGATAACCAGACACTTACATTCCAGACCAATCAGTTTTCAGATTGTGCCATTGCATATAAAGACGTGAAAAAGTCCGGACAGACGGGCAGAAATGACAGTAACGGCACAAAGAAAGATAAACCAACAGGAAATACCCCAACGTCAATCTATTCACCGCAGACAGGTGATACAACAGACTTGTCAGGGTATGTGATTTTGCTGATTGCTTCGGTAACAGTAATCACCGGATGGTTAATCTTAAGAAAGAAAAAATGTAATAAAGAAGATAACGAGCACCCCTGTGGATTTACCACAGGAGTATTTCAGAATCAATAGAAACATATGGCAGGCACTGACTATAAAAGTTGGTGCTTCTTTTTTGACCTTTTTTCAAAAGCAGCTGACATGATTCCCATTGCCACGTGTGATTAGTAGAAAAATGATTTTTTCTGCGAAAATACCGTCCAAACACCCTCTGAAACTTGCAATTAGTGTGGGAATAGTTCATTTTTGCGAAAAAAACTTGCAAAAGGGGGTTGGTAAATATACTTTCAAAAGCTTTATAGGTAGAGGAACAAAATTTTCTCATAATTTTTCAAAATCATGTTCGCTTTTATCTCTCCTAATACAGAGTAAGTAAAGGGACTAACAAAAGTAAAAGAAAAAATGATAAAAATACAAAAAAATATCACGAATTTTTTGCATCATGCCAAGTCATTTGACTTTAGTAATCAGAGGACGTTTTGGAATGTTCCTTCGCTGAACCTTGACAACCGATAAGTGCACCCTGGAAGTCTACCAGGAGTTCTGCCATAACCTTTCTTTTACAGAGAGTGAGCGGAATCATAATGACACTCCCGATGATGGGCGGCTGACCAAAGCCTTATGGTCAGTGGCCTGCTGATGCAGGCAGAGGCAGTCTGAGACGACTGCAGATGACAGGGAAACGCACGCCAGACCGCCGGACGAATGAAACTGATAACAATGTTTACAGGGCGAAATGCCTGGAAAGGAGCAGTTTATGACAGAACTGAAAATGAAAGAAATGCAGATAATCCACTGGTTTGGATGCCCGAATCTGAACTGTACAAAGGAGAGAATCCATCTGGCAGCTATGCTTGCAACGGATGCAGAAATGAAAAAGAATCTTTACAAGGTATGCAGATTCCTCGCAAGAGAAGAAATCGCATATCGGTATCCGAGCATATATGAAATGATTCGGAAAATGTTTTCGCCGGATGATACTAATCCACCGGACGCATGTGCAATGTTTATGCCGGACAATGAACCAGATGATGAAGAATATGCAATGGCAGCGTAGCTGCGGAAAGGACAGTAGCGATTATGAATAAAGTGATTTTAATGGGAAGACTGACAAAGAATCCGGAGATCAAATATGCCGGAAAAGATAATGATATGGCAGTAGCAAGATATACACTTGCGGTAAATAGAAGATATAAACGTGACGGAGAACAGGAAGCAGATTTTATCTCCTATGTCACATTTGGAAAGAGTGCAGAGTTTGCACAGAAATATCTTCACAAGGGAACGAGAATTGTGATCGGCGCCGCATAAAAACAGTTTGATATATCAAAAAAGCAATTTTGAAGGCAAAAATAAAATTCCTGTGAAAATTTGGAGATCTTTACAGAAACAGCTCTGAAATTCTCTTTTATTAGGTATAAGGGATTTATGGAAGTCCTTAAATATACGGAAAAAGGGGAAGACATTTGGAAGAAAAATTGCAGTTGCTTTGGTTGATATTGATCTTTGTTGATTTTGGGCTTATGTTTATTTCATTTCCAATTTTGATTTATGCAATTATTGCCTGACATAAATGTAAAAAAGCCTTTCTGTATATCAGTACATTTATATATGGACAATAATGGGGTTTCTTCCACACGTGCGATTACGCATTACATTAAATCCAAAGAGAGACGGGCTTTTACATTTCGGGGAAAAGAATATAAAAACTTTGCGGAATGTTGTCTTGCATATGGATTGAAGCCAAAGTCAGTAAGTTCTGCAGTTTTTAAGGAGAATCGTCCCCATGCAGAGGTGCTGGAAAAAATTGTCTCTCATGTGGAAGGATGTATCCCACAAGAAGTAATGGAAAAAAAGGAAATTACTGGAAACTATGTAATTCCCAAAAAAAAGGCATCGTGCAAAGGAAGCATTCTTTTATGAAGGGGAAAAATATATTTCGCTGGGACAATGTTGTGAGATATATGGAATTAATGAATCCAGTGTACGGGCCAGAGCCTGGAGGACTCATTGCACATGGGAAGATGCTGTAAAACATTTTATAGAAAAAAGCAGTGTAAACAAGTTGAAAAAGATATTTGTATATAAAGGGAAAGAGTATCAAAGTGTTGCTGAATGTTGTAGGAAATATGATGTTCGTGCTGCCAGTGTTCGTAATCGCACATCATCAAAGGGATGTAGCCTAGAAGAGGCTTTGGATCACTTTATAATGAAAAAGAAAGAGATAAAAAAGGGATTTGTATTCCGAGATAAAAGTTATGCAACAATGGAAGAATGCTGTAAAGCTTATGGCGTGAGTGCAAGTAGCGTATCTTCAAGAAAATACAGATTAGGGTGCAGCATAGAGGAATCTCTGGAACATTTTATAAAGAATAAAGAAATGATAGAAAAAAGAATACAGAAATTTACATTTAGAGGAAGGGAATATCCTAGTCTCAGGGCCTGCTGCAAGAAATATGGCATCGAAGATGCGTGTGTAAGGCAGCGGGCCAGGAACCAAAATTGTTCCCTGGAAGAATCCTTTGAGCATTTTATGACTAGAAAAAGAAAGTATATGCTAAACAATCAGGAGTTTGAATATCGGGGAATCCTTTACCCATCGCTTAAGGAATGCTGTGAAAAGTTGGAGATAAACAAAAACAGCGTAGTAAGTAAAAGTCGTCGAAGTGGATGCAGCTTACAAGAAGCAGTGGAATATTATGTAAAAAAGCAACACACAAAATAAAATTGTATTGACCAGCAGGCAGTCGTTTATAGAATCCATAGGAGAGGAGGAACAGCCAATATCATCTGCCTGCAGATATTGGCTGTAATATATATGATACATAAAAAAACACAAGCAGCAGATAACGATAAGATTCTTATATCGGTCAAGGAAGCCTGTGAACTCTTATGAAGAATAATACCTTCATGGTACGAATTGGGCGAAGAACCCTGATTGATAAGAAAAAATTTCAGAAATGGATTGATCGGCAGTCTTGAAAGGTTTTAGGGGTTGTGTTAAAATTAAGCCCAGTGCCATGCATGATCATCTATTAATGGAAAGAGGATGGTGATGTTATGGGAAAGAATCTAAAAGGTAAAGAAATAGGTAAAGGGATTCGCCAAAGAAAAGATGGGCGTTATGAGGCCAGAATCACAATTAAGGGTTCTGGCAAACCGCCTTTTTCGATTTATGGAACAAACTTGCAACAGTTGAAAAAACAAAGAAATATGTATTTGACAGAAGTTCTTCCGGGAGTCCCGGGCTTTGATTCGAGTATGTCTGTTTCAAAATGGTATGAGAAATGGATGGAACTCTATAAAGTTTTTAAGATCAAAGCAACTACAATAAGAAATTATGAAGATGGTTTTAGAAGAACTGAGGAATACATTGGCTATATGAAGCTGGCAGAGGTCAAACCGGAACATATTCTTAGCATGATAAAGAAACTGGAGGACGAGGGATATGCCCGGACTTCAATAATACAATCATTAAGTGTCGTGCATCAAATGTTTGAGAGGGCAGCTGCCAGTAAAATGATTCCATCGGATCCCACAGCAGATGTTAAGCTTTCTAAAGAGGTACCGGGAGAAACATTGGCAGAACCAGCAGAAGAAAATTTGGATGCAAAAGAGAATTGTCTTAGTACAGTCGAAAGCCACCGTTTTCTGGAAACTATTGAAGGAAACCGTTACGAGGAGCTTTTCTTGATCTTAATGCATACGGGAATGCGTATAGGTGAAGCGCTTGCCCTACAATGGAGAGATGTTAATTTTGATGAAAAATATCTCCGTGTATACAAAACGTTGAACAGAGTTAAATTGTATTATGACAAGCAGGGAAAGAGACTTACAGAGCCATATTATATTACGCAGATTACATCCCCGAAAAAAAAGAAAAGTGTCAGACTGATTCCGCTGCCAGATATCGCAATTGAAGCTTTTAGAAACTGGAAAGAAAAACAGGACCAGGACAAAAAAGCATTAGGCAAGAAATGGGGTGCTGAAAATGAGCTTCTGGAAAAATACCCTGGGCTGATATTTACAACATCTACAGGAATGAGCTATCTTCCTGTCAATGCTGAAGATGAATGCGAACGAATCAAGAATATTGTAAATAAGCAGGAATCACTGGTGGCCAAAAAAGAGGGGCGGGAAGCAGAAATGTTAGAGGTAACTCCGCATAGCTTTCGTCATACTTTTGTAACAAGATGTGTTCAGTCTGGAATGGGGCCAGCTACAGTAGGTAAGATTAGCGGCCATTCTACTCAGAAAATGACAGAGTATTATACGCATCTTGAACAGGGGTATGTGAAAGATGAATACGAACGGTACGATAAAAAATATGGAAAAGAAAGCTAATTTTACTGATAAAATGACAATTTAGGAAGAGGTTTAAATATTTGGAAAAAGCAAGAAACACTGAAGAAGAAAAAAAAATGGGTCAAAAGTGGGTCAAAAAAGAATATGAGGCATCCGCAACCCGCATAAACACTGGGTTTCCGGCTGATACCAGTACATTATCACCGATGATGAAAGAATACATAAAGACCAAAGAAGAGTACAGCGACTGTATCCTTTTTTACCGTCTGGGCGATTTTTATGAAATGTTCTTTGAGGATGCACTGACTGCATCCAGGGAACTGGAAATTACACTTACAGGAAAAGACTGCGGACTGGAAGAGAGAGCGCCCATGTGTGGCGTTCCTTTTCATGCTGCGGAAACTTATATCAACCGGCTGATCGAAAAGGGCTATAAGGTTGCCATCTGCGAACAGGTAGAAGATCCGAAAAAAGCCAAGGGTCTTGTTAAACGAGAGGTTGTCCGCATTGTCACACCGGGAACTACTCTGGATACCATGTCACTGGACGAGTCCAAAAACAATTATCTGATGTCCATTGTCTCCATCGGAGATCATTTTGGCTGTGCAATTGCAGATATCACAACCGGTGACTGTTTTCTCACAGAACTGGATAAACCACAGAAGCTTCTGGATGAGATCAATAAGTTTACACCTGCAGAGATCATCTGCAACGACGCCTTTCTTTTAAGCGGTGTGGATGTAGCGGATCTGAAGGGGCGTCTTGGGATCTGTGTATTTGCTCTGGATCCCTGGTACTTTGACGACCAGCTGTGTCAGAAAACCCTGAAAGAGCATTTTCACGTAGGAAATCTGGAAGGTCTCGGGATCGGAGATTATGACAGCGGGATCATTGCCTCTGGTGCACTGTTCCTGTATCTGAAGGAAACACAAAAAACAGCACTTTCCCATATGGCAAGCATCCGCCCGTACTCTGCTGAAAAATATATGCTCATCGACAGCTCCAGCCGTCGTAACCTTGAGCTTGTGGAAACCATGCGCGAAAAGCAGAAAAGAGGTTCTCTTCTCTGGGTTCTGGATAAGACCAAAACCGCCATGGGTGCAAGAACCCTTCGTTCTTATGTGGAACAGCCTCTGATCGATGCAGAGGAAATTGAAAAGAGACTTGGTGCCTTGGAAGAACTGAACGCAAAACCTATGGAACGTGATGAGATCCGGGAATACTTAAATCCGATCTACGATCTGGAACGTCTGATAAGCCGTATCAGCTATAAATCTGCCAACCCAAGAGATTTGGTTTCCTTTGCCTCTTCCCTGGAAATGCTGCCGTATATAAAGCAGATCCTTGCAGAATTTAAATCTCCGCTGCTTATGCAGATCAACGAAGACATGGATCCACTGTCAGACATTACCGCTCTGATCCGTAATTCCATTGCTGATGATCCGCCCCTTGCCCAGAAGGATGGCGGTATCATTCGGGAAGGTTATAACGAAGATGTGGACAAATTCCGCCGCTCCCGGACAGATGGAAAGAAGTGGTTATCTGAACTGGAAGCAAGAGAGCGAGAACGCACCGGTATCAAGAGCCTGAAGATCAAATATAACCGTGTATTCGGCTATTCCCTGGAAGTTACCAACACTTTCAAGGATCTCGTGCCGGAGAACTATATCCGCAAACAGACTCTTACCAACGCAGAGCGTTACATCACCCAGGAGCTGAAGGATCTGGAGGATCTGATCCTTGGAGCGGAAGATAAACTTTATGCATTAGAATTTGAACTGTTTTCAGATATCCGTGATCAGGTTGGAGCTGAGGTTGTCCGTATCCAGCGTACTGCAAAGGCAGTAGCGGCTCTGGATGTTTTTGCTTCCCTTGCACTGGTTGCACAGAGGAATAACTTTGTCCGGCCCAAGATCAATGAAACCGGCCTCATTGATATCCGAAATGGCCGCCACCCGGTTGTGGAACAAATGATTGAAAACGATATGTTCATTCCAAATGATACGTATCTTGACAACCACAAAAAACGCATCTCCATTATCACAGGACCGAACATGGCCGGAAAATCCACATACATGCGCCAGACAGCGCTGATCGTACTGATGGCACAGATCGGAAGCTTTGTTCCTGCGGACAGTGCGAATATCGGTGTGGTTGACCGGATCTTCACCCGTGTGGGAGCATCCGATGACCTTGCAAGCGGACAGAGTACCTTTATGGTGGAGATGACAGAGGTTGCCAACATTCTTCGTAATGCCACTTCCCGAAGTCTTCTGATCCTGGATGAGATCGGACGTGGAACCAGTACCTTTGACGGTCTTTCCATTGCCTGGGCAGTGATCGAACACATCAGCAATACCAAACTCTGCGGCGCCAAGACCTTATTTGCGACCCATTATCATGAGCTTACCGAACTGGAAGGTAAGCTTTCCGGTGTCAACAACTACTGTATCGCTGTCAAGGAAAAAGGCGACGACATCGTATTTCTGCGTAAGATCGTAAAAGGCGGAGCAGATAAAAGCTATGGTATCCAGGTAGCCAAGCTTGCCGGAGTTCCGGATTCCGTGATCCAGCGTGCCAAGGAACTGGTAGAGGAGCTCAGTGATGCAGATATCACCGCAGCTGTAAAAGATCTGACCGCTCCAAAGAAAAAGCAGAAAATCACCTACGATCAGGTAGATATGGCACAGATGTCACTGTTTGACACGGTACAGGACAATGATATCATTGAAGAGATCAAAAACCTGGAGATTGGAAATCTGACACCAATGGAAGCTTTGAATATTCTCTATAACCTGCAGAACAAAATTAAGAACCGGTGGTGATACCCTTGAAAAAAATTGCAGTTTTAGACCAGAATACCATTGATAAGATCGCAGCAGGAGAGGTCGTAGAGCGCCCCTCCTCTGTTGTAAAAGAGCTTGTGGAAAATGCCATTGACGCAGGTGCTACCGCTATTACTGTGGAGATCACAGACGGTGGAAAAAAGCTGATCCGTATCACGGATAATGGCTCCGGAATGGATGCAGAGCAGGTTCCGCTTGCTTTTCTCCGCCATGCCACAAGTAAAATTGAAAAGGTAGAAGACCTGACCCACATTGCCTCTCTTGGCTTCCGTGGTGAAGCACTTTCTAGTATTGCCGCTGTCTCCCAGGTGGAGCTGATCACAAAGACGCCTTCCGGGATCAGTGGTACCCGTTATGTGATCGAAGGCGGAAAAGAACAGTCTCTGGAGGAAATGGGGGCACCCGAGGGAACAACCTTTCTAATTCGAAACCTCTTTTACAATACACCTGCAAGAAGCAAATTCCTGAAATCCGATATGACAGAAGCCGGTTACATCAATACTCTGATGGAGCAGCTGGCGCTTTCCCATCCGGAAATCTCCTTTAAATATATCCAGAACCGTCAGGTGAAGCTTTCCAGTTCCGGAAACTACAGTGTAAAAGACGTGATCTACAGTGTTTACGGACGGGAGATCGCCAAGGCGCTTCTGGATGTTTCCTATGAAAATGATTTCATGAAGATCGAGGGCTTTGTGGGGAAACCGGAGATTTCCAGAGGAAACCGTACTTTTGAGAATTATTATATCAATGGCAGGTATGTTAAAAACAAGATCATTACCAAGGCCATTGAGGACGGATATAAGGGACTTGTCATGCAGCATAAATTTCCGTTTGTCTCCCTTCGGATCGAAATGGACGGCAATGACCTGGATGTTAATGTGCATCCCGCAAAGAGAGAGGTGCGTTTTGCCAGAGAAACCGAAGTTTATACGGCCATTTATGAAACTGTCCGCAAGGCATTGACCCACAGAGAACTGATTCCTCAGGTATCTGTGGGAAAAGACGAACCGACATCCCGCACAGAACAGATAAAGCCAGGAAATATTCCGGAGCCTTTTGAAGTAAAACGGCGGCAGGAGATGTACGGTCACCCGAACCGGACGGCAAATATAGCTTTCCATACTGCACCGGCAGCTTCTGAAGTACGTACAACGCCGATTCCATCGATACCTTATAATAAGTCGACAAATGGTACCGTCTCCTATGGCTCAGCTGAAACAGCTCACAGTTCTTCAGCTTCTTCTGCAGATAAATACAAGCATGTGGATTCTCTGCGGGAAATCCCTGTATATGGATCGCAGCCTTTTACAAAAGAAGAAGAGGAAATGTTTTCCGGAACATTAAAAGACGGAAGGAATGAAAATTCCGCTGCAGAAACAGCAGATTCTGAAGTGATTTCTGAAAAGCCTGCTGAATCGGCATCTCCTGAGGTAGACAACGAGCCGATCAAATCTCAGGAACAGGAACCGCCAAAACAGCTGGAACTGTTCGAAGAACGGCTTCTTGCTCCTGAATCCAGAAGCCGCCACAGGCTGATCGGACAGCTGTTTGACACCTACTGGCTGGTACAGTTCGAGGATAATTTTTATATCATTGACCAGCATGCTGCTCATGAAAAAGTATATTATGAGCGATTCGTAAAGCTGTTTCAGTCCCAGAACATCCAGTCCCAGTATGTAAGTCCGCCACTGATCGTTTCACTCAGCCTTGAGGAGGAGAATCTGCTGAAGGCAAACGAAAAGTATTTCCGAGATTTCGGCTTTGAGATCGAACCCTTTGGCGGAAGGGAGTACAGTATCAGTGCGGTTCCCTCCAGCCTTCTGGGAATGACAGAAGAAGAGCTGTTTCTGGAAATGCTGGACCACCTCACTGCAGACGGTTCCAAGGATGCCTTTGAAATTTTTGCCTCAAGGCTTGCGACCATGGCCTGTAAGGCTGCTGTAAAAGGCAATCATTCTATGTCGCCTCAGGAAGCTGACAAGCTGATCGATGAATTATTGACACTGAAAAATCCTTATAACTGTCCTCATGGAAGACCAACGATCATTGCCATGAGTAAGACAGAAATCGAAAAAAAATTCAAACGTATCGTGTAAGATACTTAACATAAACGGAGGAAATATATGAAAAAACCTCTTATCGTGCTTACCGGGCCTACTGCCGTGGGAAAAACAAAGCTTTCCATTGCCCTTGCAAAAGCAGTAAACGGAGAGATCATTTCCGCGGACTCCATGCAGGTTTACCGCCACATGGATATCGGTTCCGCCAAGATCACGCCGGAAGAAATGGATGGCGTCCCACATCATCTGGTGGATGTACTGGAGCCAACAGAAGATTTTAACATTGTTCTTTTTCAGCAGATGGCAAAAGATGCCATGGACAAAATTTATGACAAAGGCCGGATTCCGATCCTGGTAGGCGGCACAGGATTTTATATTCAGTCTGTGACCAGAGATATTGATTTTACCAGCTCCGACCAGGATGAACATTACCGCAGTGAGCTGGAAGAACTGGCAGAGCAGAAGGGGCCTGCATTTCTCCATGACATGCTTGCCAAGGTCGATCCCAAGTCAGCCAAAGATATCCATGAGAACAATGTCAAGCGGGTGATACGTGCCCTGGAATTTTATAAACAGAACGGTACCAGGATCTCCGAGCATAATGAAGAACAGAAGGAGCATACCAGTCCCTATGCACTGGCTTATTTCGTCCTGAACGCACCACGCCCCCTTCTCTATGAACGCATTGACACAAGAGTGGACGAAATGCTGAAAAACGGTCTGACAGAAGAAGTTAAAAAACTTCGGGAGCTTGGCTGCCACAGGGGAATGGTTTCCATGCAAGGGCTTGGCTATAAGGAAATCCTGGACTGGATGGACGGAAAATATTCTTATGAGGAAGCCGTACGGGTCCTGAAACGTGACACCAGACACTTTGCCAAACGTCAGCTTACCTGGTTCCGCAGAGAAGGCGAGGTAACCTGGGTAGATAAAAATAACTTTGATTACGATGACAGCAGGATCCTTTCCTACATGCTTTCTGTATGCAGGGAAAAGGGAATCCTCCATGCCAAATAAAATAAAAAAGGAAAAATGATCATGAAAGAATTATATGCACAGCTTGGAATCTCTTCCTCAGTTTACGATTTCGGTAAATCCGTGGAAGATTCCCTGAAAGAACGTTTTGAGAAATTTGATAAGACTGCAGAATACAACCAGATGAAGGTTATCCGCGCCATGCAGAAGAACCGTGTCAGTGAGGCTTGTTTCGGAGCTTCCTCCGGTTATGGCTACAACGACCTTGGCCGCGAAACTCTGGAGCAGGTCTATGCCGATACCTTCCACACAGAAGCCTGTCTGGTACGCCCGCAGATCACCTGCGGAACTCATGCACTTGCCATTGCTCTCTTCGGAAACCTGCGCCCCGGTGACGAGCTTCTTTCCCCTGTAGGAAAGCCTTACGATACCCTGGAAGAAGTGATCGGCATCCGCCCGTCCAATGGTTCCCTTGCGGAATATGGCGTAAAATATCGTCAGGTGGATCTTCTCGAGGATGGCACCTTTGATTATGAAAACATCAGAAAAGCAGTCAATGAAAAAACAAAGCTGGTAACCATCCAGCGTTCCAAAGGCTATCAGACCCGTCCTTCTTTCTCCGTAAAACAGATCGGTGAGCTGATCTCTTTTGTAAAACAGATCAAGCCGGATGTGATCTGCATGGTAGATAACTGCTACGGAGAATTCGTAGATACCATCGAGCCAAGTGATGTAGGTGCGGATATTATGGTCGGCTCCCTGATCAAAAATCCAGGTGGCGGCCTTGCTCCTATCGGTGGTTATATCGCAGGAAGAAAAGACTGTGTGGAAAATGCCTCCTACCGTATGACCTGCCCGGGACTGGGCATGGAAGTCGGTGCAACTCTTGGTGTAAACCGTTCTCTGTATCAGGGATTTTTCCTTGCACCGATGATCACCAAAGGAGCTTTAAAGGGCGCTGTTTTTGCAGCGAACATTTATGAAAAGCTTGGTTTCCCGGTAGTTCCCAACAGCACAGAGCCACGTCAGGATATCATCCAGGCAGTCACTCTCGGAACACCGGAGGGTCTTGTAGCATTCTGCCAGGGTATCCAGGCTGCTGCACCGGTAGACAGCTTTGTGACACCAGAGCCGTGGGATATGCCGGGATATGACAGTCAGGTGATCATGGCAGCAGGTGCTTTCATCCAGGGTTCTTCCATTGAGCTTTCTGCCGATGGCCCCATGAAACCTCCTTATGCAGTTTATTTCCAGGGTGGTCTTACCTGGGAGCATGCAAAGCTGGGAATCCTGAAATCCCTTCAGTATATGGTTGATAAGGAACTTGTGAGATTATGAAAAAATCCGAAGGACCGGACTTAAAAAAACAGATCTTTGTCGTAGGAGCCGGTGCTTCCGGTCTTATGGCAGCTATTCAGGCTGCTATAAACGGAGCTGCAGTTACGGTTCTGGAACAAAATGACCGTCCCGGCAGAAAAATCTGTGCTACGGGAAATGGCCGTTGTAATATGACGAACCTGAATCAGGATGAAAACGCTTACCGGGGATCTCATCCTGAATTTGCCAAAGATGCTCTGGCACAGTTTCCTGTGGAAAAAACTCTGAAATTCTTTCAGGAATTAGGAATCTGTACCACAGACCGCAGCGGATGGATCTATCCCCGAAGCAACCAGGCACAGAGTGTAGTAGATGTTCTTGTCATGAAGGCACGCAGCCTGAAGGTAAAGCTGAAAACCAATCAGACTGTTACCGGCGTGTCTTTTGCAGACGGACGGTGGAAGATCCATACTGACGGATGGACCTACAGTGGTGATGCCGTGATCCTTGCAAATGGTTCCCGTGCTTCTTCCGTTGCAGGTTCCTGCGAAAGCGGATACGAAATTGCAAAAAGTCTTGGACATCATCTGATCGAACCCCTTCCAGCTCTGACAGCTCTGAAATGTAAGGGAAATTCTTTTTCCGGCTGGAGTGGTGTACGAACAGAAGGGACGATAACACTTTATATAGACGGCACACCGACAGTCTCCCAGCAGGGAGAGCTGCAGCTTACCGATTACGGTGTATCCGGGATCCCGGTATTCCAGATTTCCCGCTATGCTATCCGTGCCGTCCATGAAAACAAAAATGTGGAGCTTTCCATAAATTTTTTTCCGGAACTGAGCCGGAAAGAGCTGGAAGAATACCTGGAGCACAGAAAAGCAGCCTGCCCTTACAAAACAGAAAAAGAACTTCTAATCGGACTTTTTCCTGAAAAACTGATCCGTGTTTTATGCGCACAGAAGGATCTTATCCGCGGGATCACCGATTTTCGTCTCCCGGTAAAAAACGGCCTTTCCTTTGAACAGGCACAGGTTTGTTCCGGTGGAGTGGATACGTCTGAAGTTCACAGCAAAACCTTGGAGTCCAGACTTCATAAAGGTCTTTATTTTGCCGGAGAGCTCCTTGACATTGACGGTACCTGCGGAGGTTATAACCTGCAGTGGGCATGGTCAAGCGGAGCTGCCGCCGGTATCTGGGCAGCAAAGGAGGAAGAAAAATGATCCGGATCACACAGCTGAAGCTTCCCATCACCCATACAGAAGAGCAGCTTCACCGAAAAATAGCAAAAATACTTCGTCTTGGAAATCAGCCGTTCACCTATGAGATCCGAAAACAATCTCTGGATGCCCGGCACAAAGAGGAAAAAAAATTTGTCTACACTGTAGATATTAAACTGGATAACGAATCCCGTGTTCTCAAAAAAGTTCACAATAAAAATATTATGTTAACCTCTGAGAAGAAATATCATTTTCCCTCATCTGGCTCTGAAACTCTGTCCCATCGTCCTGTAGTGATCGGAAGCGGACCTGCAGGATTATTCTGTGCCTGGTACCTGGCCAAAGCCGGGTACTGTCCACTGGTACTGGAACGGGGAGAAGAAGCAGACAAACGACAGGAAACAGTGGAAAATTTCTGGAAAAACGGCATCCTGGATCCGGATTCCAATGTACAGTTCGGAGAGGGCGGTGCAGGGACTTTTTCCGATGGAAAGCTGAACACTCTGGTAAAAGATACTTTTGGAAGAGGAAGGGAGGTTCTTTCCCGATTTGTGGAGGCAGGAGCTCCTTCCGAGATCCTTTACCAGCAAAAGCCTCATCTTGGCACAGATCAGCTTGTAGGTATCGTTCAGTTTATGCGTCATCAGATTGAAGAAATGGGTGGGGAATTCCGTTTTCGTTCCACAGTAACTGATCTGTTAATCCGTGACCGGAAGCTTAACGCAGTCATTGTCAATGCAAAAGAGGAAATACCAGCAGAAATCTGTATTCTTGCTCCCGGCCACAGCGCCAGAGATACATTTGCCATGCTGGATAAACACAATATAAATATGGAGCCGAAATCTTTTGCGGTGGGGGTACGCGTGGAGCATCCTCAGACCATGATCAACCGGGATCTTTACGGAGAACCGGAAAACGACCGTCTGGGTGCAGCCAGCTACAAAGTTACCCATACACTGGAAAACGGACGTGGCGTTTATTCTTTCTGTATGTGTCCCGGCGGATATGTTGTAAATGCATCTTCTGAAGAAGATATGCTTGCAGTGAATGGTATGAGCTATCAGGCACGTGACAGCCATAATGCCAACAGTGCTATCATCGTTACGGTAAACCCTTCTGATTTTCCTGAAGAGGGAGTTCTCGGCGGAATCGCTCTGCAGAGAAAACTGGAGCGCGCTGCCTGGGAAGCCGGAAATGGAAAAATCCCGGTACAGCTTTTCAAAGATTACTGTACACATCAGAAAAGTACCAGGCTTGGAGATGTGATTCCCTGTATCAAAGGAGCTTATACACTTACCGATGTCCGCAGTATTTTCCCGAAAGAGATCGGCGATTCCATTGAAGCAGGAATCCATGCTTTTGGAAAAAAGCTTTCCGGTTTTGACCGGCCGGATGCATTGCTGGAAGGAGTAGAAAGCCGTACTTCTTCTCCTGTACGGATCGTTCGGGAACCGAAAAAGCTCACTTCCAATATAGAAGGGATCTACCCCTGCGGAGAGGGCGCCGGTTACGCCGGAGGCATTACATCCGCAGCGATGGACGGGATCAAGGTGGCAGAAGCAGTCGCTTCCGTTTATGCCCTGCCTGTAAACAAAATATGAAAAAAGTGGAAATTTCCGGGATAGAGTGTACATCCCTGCCTTTTTATGCTAAAATAACTTC
Organism: Ruminococcus sp. AF20-12LB; assembly: GCF_003478985.1. Taxonomy (NCBI): domain Bacteria; kingdom Bacillati; phylum Bacillota; class Clostridia; order Eubacteriales; family Oscillospiraceae; genus Ruminococcus; species Ruminococcus sp. AF20-12LB. Next base: position 60,857 of record NZ_QUGH01000005.1, read on the forward strand.
TGCAATTTTGCATCCCCTTCTTCGAGAGCGAAAAGGGAAATCATATGAAAGATACTATAATGGAAATGCCAGATTATCAGCGCCCGTATGAAAAATGTCTGCGGGAAGGAGAACAGTCCTTAAGCGATCGAGAGCTTCTTGCTGTGATTCTGCGCTGTGGCGTACAGGGATCCAGTTCCCTGACTCTGGCAGATAAAATCCTGAATTTATCGAAACAGACCGGATACAGTGGCCTGCTTGGACTGTTTCATATTTCCATGCAGGAACTGATGAAGATCCATGGGATCGGTAAGGTAAAAGCCGTACAGCTGAAATGTATCGGGGAACTTTCCAAGCGTATGGCAACCGCAGCCGCAAAACCGGAATTGTCTTTTCACCATCCGGTAACCATTGCGAAATATTATATGGAGCAGCTCAGGCATGAAGAACAGGAATTGCTTTACTGCATGATGCTGGACGGACATAACCATTTGTCGGGTGAACAGCTTTTAAGCCGCGGTACAGTCAATGCCACACTGATCACACCAAGAGAAGTCTTTGTAGAAGCTTTAAAATATCGTGCGGTGAACCTGATCCTGGTCCACAATCATCCAGGTGGTGATCCATCCCCCAGTCAAGCTGATCTGGATGTTACGGAACGGATTTATCATTGCGGTGAACTCCTCGGCATCCATCTTCTGGATCATATCATCATCGGTGATCACAGGTATGTCAGTTTCCGCGAAAAAGGGATTTTTGATGAATATACTTAAGTGAAGGGACGGATTTATGCTTTTTAGAAATAATTACGGAGTAGACCTTGGAAGCAGCTCTGTAAAAGTCTATTCATTTTTCAGAAACAAAAGTTACATAGAAAAGAACATGGTAGCCTACAGAGGACGCCGAATCCTTGCCATAGGGAACGAAGCTTATGAAATGTTTGAAAAATCACCTGCGGATATTTCCGTAAATTCTCCCATGGCTTTCGGTATGCTGGCAAATCTGGAATTGCAGGAGATCGTCCTTTACAGCATGATAAAAAAGATCGATCATACATCCGGTCTCGGAGCAGACATGTATTTTTCCGTGCCACTTGATATGACGGCTATCGAAAAGAGGGCATATTATTATCTGGTCAATGGCCACTGGCTGCGAAAAAACCGTGTTTTTATGGTGGAGTCCCCTATTGCAGATGCCATTGCCATGGGAATCGACCCTGAAAAAAATCAGGGAAGCATGATCGTAAACATCGGTGCACAGAGTACAGCGCTTTCCATCATAACCGATGGCAAGATCATCATTAGCCGTAAGATCCCCATCGGAGGCAGACAGATGAACGAATCTATCTGCAGCGAGATCCGAAAACATTATAATCTTCAGATCGGAACACGAACTGCAAAACGTCTGAAAGTAGTTATGGGAAGACTGAACGATCAGAAAAAAGAAGCCCGAAAAGTAGTCGGGATCGACAGTATTTCCGGACTTCCACGAGAAGAAGTTATTTCTGCCTACGTTGTTAATGAGGGGATCGCCAACTGTGTGAACCAGATCGCAGCAGAGATGAAATCTTTTCTGGAACGTACCCCGCCACAGATCGCTTATCATATTGCAAAAGAGGGCATTTATCTGACCGGCGGCAGTACACGGCTGCCTTATATAGATAACTATCTGGCTAGCTATACAGGATTTGCCTTTAATCTTTCTGATCTGTATGAAACTTCTGCAGCATACGGCCTGGAAAAAATCATCCGCGACAGAAACCTGCGCAAATGGGCCCAGCCGGTAAAGCAGAAAAAACTGTAAAGGGGCATATATAATGAAAAACATCCGAAAAAAAGTGCGTTTTCATTTTAATTTAAAAAGTAAACATCTTCTGGTAATCATGACACTTTTCTGTGGAAGCTGCATTGTAGCCACAGCAGCCTCCGGAACCTCTTCCGCACCACTTCAGGAGGCCGCCGGTTTTCTTATCGTTCCCTTTGAAAAGGGGATCGCCGGTGTCAGCGATATATTTGGAAATGTAAAAAACAATCTTCGTGACAAACAGGACGTGCTTCAGGAAAACGAAGAGCTGAAAAGTCAGATCAACAGTCTTACGGAGCAAAATAACATCCTGATCCAGGACCAGACAGAGCTCACACGCCTGAAGGAACTTTACGATCTTGATCAGGAATATACCGACTATCCCAAGGTTGCCGCAAGGATAATCTCCAAAGATCCCGGAAACTGGTATGATACCTTTATGATCAACAAAGGCAGTAATAACGGGATCCGGGTTGATAACAACGTGATCGCCGGAAAGGGTCTTGTGGGTATTGTCACAGAAGTGGGACCTTCCTGGGCTACTGTCCGTTCCATCATCGATGACAGCAGCAATGTCAGTGCTATGGCAGTCAGTACCTCCGACAACTGCGTTGTCACCGGAGATCTGAAACTGATCGATGAAGGTAAATTAAGCTTTGAGCAGCTTTACGATCAGGATAACAAGGTAACAGTCGGAGAACGTATTGTCACATCAAATATCAGTGAAAAATATGTGGAAGGACTGTTTATTGGTTATGTCAGTGAGATCCAACAGGATCCCAATAACCTGACAAAAACAGGTACGATCGTTACACCGGTTGATTTCGGTCATCTGAAAGATGTATTTGTGATCACCACCAATAAACAGGACGCGATAGACAAATCGGAGGATGCGTCCAATGAAAAATAGGATTATATTATTTATCACTATCATTGTCTGTTTTCTCCTTCAGTGCACAGTAATGGACCGTATTTCCATTGGATCCATCACTCCAAATCTGCTTCTGATCCTGTGTGTATCCATGGGACTTATGCGTGGAAGAAAAGTCGGTCTGTGGACTGGATTTTTTTCCGGGCTTTTTGTCGATCTCTTTTATGGATCATTGTTTGGATTTTATGCACTGATCTATATGTATATAGGTTTTATCAGCGGCTATGCATTCCGCAGTTTTTATGATGATGATCTGAAAGTTCCGCTTTTTCTTGTAGCAGGAACAGATCTTCTTTATAATCTGGCTGTGTATGGCCTCCAGTTTCTGCTCAGAGGCCGTCTTGGATTCTGGACCTACATATATAGGATCATTATCCCCGAAATTGTATATACGGTTTTTCTCACCATCATCGTATACCGGGTATTTTACTGGATCAACTACCACTTAATGGATACTGTAAGGAAAGAAAGTGAGTCTATTTGGGAATTAAAATAAAAAAAATCATCAAAAAAATCCGTCTGAAACGTACTACAGTTCTTGTGATCGTATTTATTTTTCTGTCATCTGTTCTGGTCCGGCAGCTTTTCAGTCTGCAGATCATACAGGGAGAGGATTACATCAGTAAATTTCAGACTCGTACCACCAAAACACGCGTGATCAAAAGCACCCGTGGTAATATTTATGACCGTAACGGCACAGTTGTCGCCTCCAATGTACTTGCATATTCTGTCACATTCGAAGATAGCGGTACATACAACAGCACCAGAGAAAAGAATCTGACTCTGAACGGTATCGCCTATCAGGTATTACAGATTCTTTCCAAAAACGGGGACAGCTTATCTGATAATTTTCATATTACCGTCAATGATCATGGAGATTATGCTTTTGATGTAGATGAAGGATTTACTCTTAACCGTTTCCGTGCGGATATTTACGGAGAAGCACAGATTGATGATCTCAGTGATGAGCAGAAAAACGCAACCGCAGCCCAGATCATGGATCATCTTACCGGAAGCAGCGGATTTTCTATCGTTCTTTACGGAAAAGATGCCTACACCCCGGAAGAACTTGCCGCACATTCTCTTCCGGAAGAACTTACTAAACAGGAAATCCTCGAAATTGCGATCATGCGCTATCAGCTGAACACCAACAGTTTCAAGAAATATATGCCGGTGACCATTGCAACAAATGTCAGTGAAAAATCTGTGGCAGCCATAAAAGAAAATCAGGCCGCTCTCCAGGGTATTGACATTGTAGAAGATTCCACCAGAAAATATGTGGACGATGAGAGTATGGCGCCGATCCTCGGTTACACAGGCCAGGCCTCTTCTGAGGAATTGGAAACCCTTCGTAAGGATAATCCTGATTATTCCAATGATGCGGTTGTTGGAAAAGCCGGAATCGAACAGTATATGGAGCTTGAACTTCAGGGAAAAGACGGAGAAGAAACGGTCACAGTTGATAATCTTGGTAAAGTCCTTGACATTGACAATTCTAAAACTGTTGATCCTGTGGCCGGAAACGATGTTTATCTGACCATTGATTCCGACTGGCAGAAGAGTATTTACCAGATCCTGGAACAGCGTGTTGCTGGTATTGTCCTCTCTAAACTGACACCGAATAAAAGCTTTGATTATGAAGCAGAGAAAGATGCAAGTAAGATCACCATCCCAATCTATGATGTATACAATGCACTGATCGCAAACAGTGTGATCGATATCAATAAATTCAGTGATGCAGATGCTTCCGATACAGAAAAAAATTTATACGTCAAATTTCAGCAAAAACAGCAACAGGTTTTTGATACAATAAGTAACAGGCTGACAGGCGACAATCCTCCAGCCTATAAGGATGAAGATACGCAGATGCAGGAATATCTTACCTATATCTGTGATGATCTTCTTACCAATACCTTGAAGGTACTGAAAAGTGATTCCATTGATACCGCGGATGAAACATACAAAGCCTGGAAAAATGATCAGAGTATCAGTCTGAAGGATTATCTGAACTACGCTGCCAGTCAGAACTGGATCGATATTTCCCAGATCTCAACCTCCGGAGAATATCTGGATTCTGAAGAGATCTATCAGGCTCTTACCGCCTATATCATTGATTACCTGAAAACAGATACAGGCTTTTCAAAGCTTCTGTATAAATATATGCTTCAGGAAGACACCATCAGTGGAGAAGATCTGTGTCTTGTTCTCTATGAACAGGGCGTTCTTTCCAAAGAAGACGAGCTGTATCAGACAATGGCCTCCGGTGGTCTTGATGCCTACACCTTCATGTATCGCAAGATCGCAAATCTTGAGATCACACCGGCCCAGCTTGCGTTGGCTCCGTGCTCTGCATCTGCGGTGATCACAGATACTGCAACCGGAAATGTTCTCGCATGTGTTTCCTATCCGGGATATGATAATAATCGTCTGACCAACAATATGGATACTGATTATTATGCAAAGCTTTCCACAGATCTTTCCAGCCCGTTTTTCAACAAGGCAACACAGCAGAAGACGGCTCCAGGATCTACCTTAAAGATCTTATCTACTGTTGCCGGCATGTCTGAGGGCGTAATAGATGATGGCACATATATTGAATGTACAGGAAGCTTTGACCTTGTAACACCTCCAATCAACTGCTGGAATAAACAGGGCCACGGTTCTCTTGATATCCGTGAAGCCATTGAGCAGTCCTGTAACGTATTTTTCACTACGATTGGTTTCGAACTTGGTAAAGATTCCGAAGGTAACTTTTCTGAAGCCAGAAGTCTTGGAATGCTTCAGAAATATGCTTCCCTCATGGGATTGGATCAGAAAACCGGCATTGAAATTTCCGAGGCTTCTCCGCAGGTTTCTGACAAAAACGCTGTCCCTTCCTATATTGGACAGGGTACCAATGCGTTTACGACCAGCCAGCTTGCACGTTATGCGTCAACGATCGCCACTTCCGGTACGATCTATAAGCTTTCCCTTCTGGACCGTGTGACGGATTCCAAAGGAAAACTTATAAAGGAATATCCTTCCGAAACAGCTGGACAGCTGGATCTTTCCAGCAATATCTGGGATGACATCCATGACGGTATGTATCGTGTGGTGCAGACTCATGATCAGTTTAACGGACTTGGAGTTGAAGCAGCAGGAAAAACCGGTACTGCCGAGATTGACTATTATCATCCGAACAATGCACTTTTTATCGGATATGCGCCTGTTTCTGATCCCAAGTACGCAATATCTGTTCGAATCGCAAACGGATATGCATCCGGTAATGCCTGCCTTGCAGCTAATGATATCTTTAAATACATTTTCGGACTTGCAGATGAAAGCACCATTCTCACTGGCTATGCAGCAAGCGATACCAGTAATGTATCGAATGACTAAACAAACTTTATGAGGATACCAGAAGTGTGGAACATTTTATAGGAGGAATCAGAAAACATGAGTGAAGTCATTGTCATTACATCTGGAAAAGGCGGTGTTGGAAAAACCACCACCGTGGCAAATATCGGGACCGGACTGGCTGCCATGGGAAAAAGGGTTGCAGTTGTAGATACCGATATCGGACTCCGAAATCTGGATGTTGTCATGGGACTGGAGAACCGTATTGTTTACAATCTGGTTGATGTGATCAATGGGAGCTGCCGCCTGAAACAGGCACTGATCCGGGATCGTCGGCATTCAGAACTGTATCTTCTTCCGTCTGCCCAGACCAAGGACAAAACTGCCGTATCTCCGGAACAGATGATCAAGCTTACCGATGATCTCCGGGAAGAATTCGATTATGTCCTTCTGGATTGTCCGGCAGGAATTGAACAGGGATTCAAAAATGCAGTAGCCGGAGCGGACCGTGCACTGGTCGTGACCACACCGGAAGTTTCCGCGATCCGTGATGCAGACCGTATCATCGGATTGCTGGAGTCCGGAGGGCTCCGGGATATCCGGCTGATCATCAACCGGCTTCGACCGGAAATGATCGCCAGAGGTGATATGATGTCTGTAGAAGATGTGTTGGAAATCCTGGCTGTGGATCTGATCGGTGCGATCCTGGATGATGAACAAATCGTGATCTCCACAAATCAGGGAGAACCTTTATCCGGAAAAAATTCTCAGGCAGAAGAAGAGTATCGCAATATCTGCCGGAGGCTTATGGGCGAAGAAGTCCCTTATGTTACTGTCCGCCGGAAAAATGGTGTATTCCACCGTCTTGGCAGCATTTTTCGAAAATAAGAGACACTTTGCTGTCTGACATTTTTCATCACAGGAGGAATGATTATGGGATTTTTCTCCGGGAAAAACCACTCTGCAGGCTATGCACGCGACAGGATGAAGCTTCTTCTTGTATCGGAACGCATAGACTGTTCTCCACAGATGATGAAGCTTTTACGGAACGATCTGATACATGCCGTAAAAAAATACGTTGTAATTGATGAACCAGGGGTGACCATACAGATCACACAGGAACCACCTGTTCTGCATGCAGTCATACCCGTACTTAAGAAAAGAGATGCATAATTTATGATTAAACAGTATAAGCTGCGGTTTTACAATTTTCGACTGGTGACCTTTCTCCTGGCGATCAGCTTTATTGGAATTCAGCTTGTAGGAACAGCTGCCGACTACCTTCGCACACGTCAGCTTCTGGGTGTGATCATCGGTGTGGTCTTTATGCTGATCCTTTCACTGATGGATTATTCCTGGCTGCTGAACTTTCAATGGATCATGTATGGATTTAATATCGTTATGCTTCTGGCTGTCCGATTCTTCGGATCCAGCGCCAATGGTGCTGCCAGATGGGTGGATTTAGGTTTTATCCGATTCCAGCCTACCGAGCTTTCAAAGATCATTATTATCCTGTTTTTTGCCAAATTTTTTATGGATCATGAGGAAGATCTGAATACCTTAAAGACTCTGATACAATCAGCTGTCCTTCTGGTCATCCCACTGATGCTGATCTATGTACAGCCGGATATGAAAAACACCATCACCGTAACAGTTCTGTTCTGTATTCTGATCTACATCGCAGGACTTAGTTATAAGATCATCGGAGGTGTAGCCTTGATCGCGATTCCTCTGGCCATCATCTTTCTGTCCATTATCGTGCAGCCGGATCAGAAACTGATACAGGATTACCAGAGAAACCGTATCATGTCATTCCTGTATCCGGAGAACGAAGAATACGCAGATGATATTGAACAGCAGAACAACTCAAAAACAGCCATCGCCTCCGGAGAGCTTATGGGACGTGCTTTCAGTAATGACACCAGTGTTACATCCGTAAATGATGGAAACTTTGTTTCTGAGAATCAGACCGACTTTATTTTTGCGGTGGCTGGAGAGCAGTACGGATTTATCGGCTGTACTCTGATCGTACTGCTGCTGTTTCTGATCACCTTTGAATGTATCCGTATGAGCCTGCGGGCCAAGGATCTTGCCGGTAAGATCATATGCTGCGGTGTTGGAAGCATTGTTTCCATACAGAGCTTCATCAACATCTGTGTTGCTACCGGCCTTGCACCAAACACAGGTACTCCGCTTCCTTTTGTAAGCTATGGTCTTACTTCTCTGATCAGTCTGTTTATGGGTATGGGACTTGTTCTCAATGTAGGACTGCAGAGCAGTGCATATAATAAAGAATTACAGAAAAAAGGTCAGAAATCGGATACCTACTTTCGGAAAGAGGAATACTTATGACACGTAAAGAACCTGTAAAAACTCATGTACGTTCTGGCAATCCTTCCAGAGGTCAGGATTCCCGGGCTGCACATACAGCCTCCAGGGGGACAAAAAGAACTTCCACCACGCCGTCTGACAGAACTGTTTCTGCCAGACGTAAAGCTCAGAATACACGGATGAAACGGATGCGTCGTAAAAGGATCCGCAACACCATTTTTCTCCTTCTTCTGCTGATCGTACTGTGTACAGCTGGCGGTTTTGGTGTTTACATGCTGAAGGGCGGTGATTTTTCCACTCCTGCAAATTCTTTCAATGCATTCTCCGAATTTGATAATACTCTGACTTCCAAGGAAGAACAGCGCGCGGCAGGTTTCGCCCATGATCTCTGTGTTGTTACAAAAGATGTTGCTCTGGATTCTGTCAGTCTGGATGACAGCCAATCCGGTGTGCTTCTGAATCTCAGTGATAAAAAGGTACTCTATGCAAAAGGTGCCTACAACAAGGTTTATCCTGCCAGCATCACAAAGATCATGACAGCTATGCTTGCACTGAAATATGGGAACATGGATGATACAGTAACGATCTCACAGGAGAATGTTACCCTGGAATCCGGTTCTCAGGTAGCTGGTTTCCAGGCGGGAGATCAGGTTACCATGGATCAGCTTCTTCATTGTCTTCTTGTTTATTCTGCCAATGATGCAGCATCTGCCATTGCGGAACACATAGGTGGAACAACAGATAAATTTGTAGAAATGATGAACAGCTTTGCTGCAGAACTTGGCTGTACAGGAACTCACTTTACCAATCCCCATGGTCTTCAGGACGAAAATCATTATACAACACCTTATGACATTTATCTGATGCTGAAAGAAGCCCTGAATTATCCGGAGTTTACAGACATCACACAAATGGCATCTTATACAGTTAGCTATAAGCATTCCGATGGCTCCGACGCAAGTGCTACCTTACCCGCTACAGATCATTATCTTACCGGAGAGGCAGCAACTCCTAAGGATGTCACTATCCTTGGAGGAAAAACTGGAACAACCGATAAAGCCGGTAACTGTCTCGCACTTTTAAGCCAGAATGCTTATGGGAAGCCATTTATTTCCATCGTCATGGGTGCGTCTTCAAAGGATGTTCTTTATCAGGAAATGACATCCTTGCTCCAGAACATCAACTGACAGGATTACAAACAAAAAATAAAAAAGCAAATCTGTTTGAAATTTTATTTCGCAGATTTGCTTTTTTATTTTTTTTTTACATTCAGTTAATTTCTACTGTGCCATCACTGCCGGTATTTTCGATCTCACTGCTATCAAGATCCGTATCCGAAGTACCACTGTAATCATTGTCATTGACCACTTCACCGGAGCCACTGTCCGGATCTTCATAATTGCCTGCGCCTTCGCCGGTTCCATCTGAAGATGTATCTGAAGTATCCGAGGTATCTGCTCCATTCGCTTCACTATCAGTATTGCCATCGTAAGAATTATCACCTGGATCATAAGTCGGCTCTTCCGTATAGGAATCTCCGTCCCCAGTATCGTCATAAGAATACGAACTCTCGGACTCACTGCTGTAGCTGTCCTCTGTATAGATTGGAAAATCCGCATCAGAAGTTCCCTCTGATGTAGAATCTGTAACAGGCTCCGCCGCATTATTATCCGGAATAGCAGTAAGACGAGAAACCGTTCCATCCTTTGGGACGACAATATAGATTCCCAGCATTACGATACATAATGCCATGGCTAATCCGGCAATCTTCATTTCTTCCATATGTTTCATCGCTGATGATCTCCCTGTCGTTTTTTTGTATTATAGCACAGAATCACTCATATTTGTAAAACAGCCTTGTATTTCTTTTGTTTTTCTGTAACAGTTCCCGGAATTTATTTCACGATCATATAGACACACTTTCTCTGGATGTTTATAATAAATAATCATATTTATTCATAAGCTTAAAGAAAGGCGTAACATTTTATGGGCGACTGCATTACCACATACACTGGAAAACACTTTGATCCGACACATCCGGCCGAAGAGCTGATCTGCATTGAGGACATTGCACACGCACTTTCTCTTCTATGCCGCGGGAATGGCCATGTAAGAACTTTTTTCTCCGTAGGGCAGCACTGCATCCTCTGTGCCAAAGAAGCCGAGGCACGTGGCTATTCCGGCCGTCTTATACTGGCGGCTCTTCTTCACGATGCCAGCGAATGTTATATGTCCGATGTTCCAAGACCATTTAAGAAAAGTCTTCCTGAGTATCGGAAACAGGAGGAAGCTCTTTTAAACATTATCTATCAGAAATATCTAGGATCCGGACTTTCTGCCATAGAAGAACAGAAGCTGAAGGAGATCGACAATGACCTGCTCTGGTATGACCTGAAATATCTTCTGAATGAAACACCGGACACTCCAAAACCGGTTGTCCATGTTCCGATCCAATACCGGCAATACCCTTTTTCACAGGTGGAAGAGGAATATCGGAACCTTTTTAACCAGTTGTCTGTAAAAATCTGTAAATAGATATAACAGACAAACTTTATACAATTGAAAGAAGAACCCTATATGGAACGATTGATTTTTCATGTTGATGTAAACAGTGCTTTTCTTTCCTGGGAAGCAGCAAAAAGAGTAAAGATGGGACTTCCTGATCTGAGAGACATCCCTTCCTGTATTGGCGGAGACCCCAGTAAACGTACCGGCATCGTTGTCGCCAAGTCCATTCCCGCAAAAAAATACGGGATTCAGACAGGAGAGCCCATGGCTATGGCTTTTCGCAAATGTCCGAATCTTGTGGCCGTTCCATCTGACTTTGAATTATACGATAAATGTTCCAGAGCCTTCAAAAAAATCTGTGCGTCCTATGCACCGGTAATGGAATCCTTTTCCATTGATGAGGTTTTTCTGGATATGACCGGAACCTCCTATATTTACCCGGATCCGGTGGCAACTGCCCATGAACTGAAGGATAAGATCCGTACAGAACTCGGCTTTACCGTAAATATCGGCATCTCCACCAATAAACTTCTTGCCAAAATGGCCTCTGATTTCGAAAAGCCAGATAAAGTGCATACTTTATTTCCGGAAGAAATCCCTGTAAAAATGTGGCCTCTTCCAGTGAGAGAACTCCTTTTTCTTGGCAGATCCTCCGAAAAAAAGCTGCAGGATACAGGAATCAGAACCATCGGAGATCTGGCTCATGAAAAAAAAGCAAAAATACAGGCACTTCTCGGTGAAAAGGCAGGACAGCAGTTATATCAGTATGCCCGTGGCCTGGATGACTCCCCTGTGAAAGCAAAACCTGATGAAGCAAAAGGATTCAGTCTGGAAACTACCTTTAACGATGATCTTGTCTCCCTGGAGCAGGCACTTCCGATCCTGTTGGAACAATGCGATATTCTGGCTGCCCGCATGCGCCGCAAAAAGAAAAAATGCACCTGCATTTCTGTAACCTTCCGTACCCTGGATTTTCAAAACAAATCTCATCAGACTAAACTGCCAAATGCCACCGACATCACAGAAGAGATTTACAGAAATGCCCAAAATCTCTTTCAGGAATCCTGGATGAAACAGCCACTCCGGCTCCTGGGAGTATCACTGACCGGTCTTACGGATGATTCCTTTGAACAGCTTTCCTTTTTTGAGGATACTCACAGGAAGGAACGCCAGCAGAAACTGGATGCCGCACTGGATTCAATCCGTCTGAAGTACGGAAACGACAAGGTTACCCGGGCCAGTATCATGAACAGCACTGCCCGGATCGGAAGGAAAGCAAAAGCACAGATGGAAAATGAAAGAGAGCAGTAAGACCTGATTAAAATTACCAGATTTTTTCAAAAAACCCTTGCAATTTTATTCATAATGCACTATAATTTGAAGCATATCAATAGCAATTTTATTCAAAATTATTATATGTGTCTAAGGAGGAAAACAGGATGGTTGAACTGATCGTAGGAAAGAAAGGCAAAGGAAAAACAAAAGTACTGTTAGACAAAGTAAACGGAGCTGTTAAAGACGCCAACGGCAGTATTGTTTACTTAGACAAGAGTACTAAGCACATGTATGAGCTGAACAACAAGGTCCGCCTTATCGATGTTTCCGGATTTCCGGTTAAGAATGGGGACGAATTTGTAGGATTTATCTGTGGTATCCTCTCTCAGGATCATGATCTGGAGCAGATATATCTGGACAGCTTCCTTACAACAGCCAAGCTTGAAGGAAAGGACGCAACCGAAACACTGGATCAGTTAAGTGCCATCGGTGAAACCTTCAAAGTTTCCTTTATTATCAGTATGTCTCTGGATAAAGAAGAAGTTCCGGAAGCATATCAGGATAAAATTATCTGCGCATTATAATAAAATTGAATATGAACGTCCTATTTTGTACATAAAGCATAAAAGAACGTAAATTTTTAAAGGAATCTGTCTTCAGGACGGATTCCTTTTTAACTGTAGAGGACTTTGTTTATTCTTCATTTCTGTGGTATACTGAAGAACAGAATAAACACACAGGAGCGTTTCATATGAATCATTTACTGGAAAAAATCAAACAGAAAAATGCATCCGCATTCACCCACAGCGGGAAATTTCACGCAGACGATGTTTTTTCCGCCGCACTGCTTTTATATCTGAATCCCGAGATCACCATCACACGTGGAAACCAGGTTCCTGAAAACTATGAAGGTCTTGTTTTTGATATTGGCAGAGGACAGTATGATCATCATCAGAAAGACAGCCGTATTCGCGATAATGGCGTCCCATATGCGGCCTTCGGCCTTCTCTGGGAGAAGCTTGGACCGGAAATCCTAGGTGAGGAGCTGGCACTAAAATTTGATGAATCCTTTGTCCAGCCTCTGGATATCAATGATAATACCGGTGAAAAAAATGAACTTGCCACACTGATCGGCAATTTCAATCCGGGATGGGATTCCAAAAGCAACAATGACGAAGCCTTTTTTCAGGCAGTCAGTGTGGCAGGCATGATCCTGGAAAATAAATTCGAGCGTTACCTTGGAAACGAACGTGCAGACAGACGGGTGGAAGAAGTTCTTACAGAACATGCTGCTTCCCTCGCTTCGGGCGATACCCCGGCAGAAAATACCAATATCCTTATACTTCCGGAATTTATTCCCTGCCAAAAGCGCCTTTCGGAAACCAACATTGCTTTTGTGATCTTTCCGTCCAACCGGGGCGGTTACTGTATCCAGCCACAGAAAAAAGAATATTCCATGAATTACAAATGCAGTTTTCCTTCTTCCTGGCTGGGCCTGGAAGGCGAGGAGTTGTCTTTGGTAACCGGTCTTAAAAGTGCAGCCTTTTGTCATAAAGGAGGATTTCTCATGATATGCGGAACCCTTGAGGATTCTGTTCTTGCCTGCAGGAGCAGCCTTGCCGCCTTCCATGAAGAAGCTGTGATCGTAAGCCTTGGCGGAAATAAAGAAACAGACATACTGCTTCAAAAGCTTCCGGATCTTTCTTCTGCCAGGATCGTACATCTGCCGGTTCCCCGGTTACCCGAGCTGACGCTGAACGGGATCTATGGAGAACTCTCCATGGAAAAGGCAGAATGGAAAAGCTTTATAAAAGACAGGATTAAAGAAATCCTCAGTTGCAAACCAGAAGCAGTTTTTGCAGATAATGCCATGTTTTCCCTGTATCCCATCGTTCATGCTCTGCGAAAAAAACATATTCCCGTTCTTACAGCAGTAGAAAAAGACGGACAGAAGCTTCTGGTACGGATCCCATCCGGTTCTTAAATATTTTAACCGTGTAATTAATTGTATTTACAGATATATTCGCACTGCGTATTTATACAGAAAGAAGGCATATTTATGCGAGAAGAAAAATTTAAAATGGAAAGACAGGGGCTGATCCAGGTGGGAGATAAAGTAAAAATCTCCGAATTTCTCTCTGCCACTAACTACAGCTATATCATTGAGCCTGCAGTAGCCATGTCCGGCTGCTACAGAAACGCAGACCGCATCAGATCCAAAGAGGGAATCATCAAAAGCATTGAGCATACGCCACGCGGCTTTATAGTTACTGCAGAATTTGACGAATAAACATAGTATCCATCAGATAAGATCCGGCAATTAGCAATCTGCCGGATTTTTCGCTGAAAAACTGGCTGATTTATTCTGGATTATATTATAGGAATCTGGTATTATAGAGAAGATATTTGTGTAATTTCCCTAATTATCAGGAAATTATAAATTTTTAGAACAGAGGTGTAATATTATGAGCTGGTACAACGAAGCAATCTTCTACCATATTTATCCACTTGGACTTACAGGCGCTCCAAAAGAAAATGATTACGGAACTCCTGTACATCGACTGAACACACTGCTGCCGTGGATCAACCACATCAAAGAAATCGGATGTACTGCCTTATATATAGGGCCGCTTTTTGAAAGTGTCGGACATGGCTACGAGACAACCGATTACAAAAAACTGGATTCCCGTCTCGGAACCAATGAAGATCTCACCAATTTTGTAAAAGCCTGCCATGAAAAAGGCATCCGTGTGATCTTTGATGGTGTATTCAACCATACAGGCCGTGATTTCTTCGCTTTTAAGGATATCCAGAAAAACCGTGAGCATTCCCCTTACGTTAACTGGTACTGTAATGTAAATTTCGGCGGAAATACCGAATATAATGACGGTTTTTCCTATGAAAACTGGGGTGGATACAATCTTCTTGTAAAACTGAACCAGCGCAATCCGGAAGTACAGAACTATATCTGTGATGTGATCCGTTTCTGGGTTTCCGAATTTGATATTGACGGAATCCGCCTGGATGCCGCTGATGTACTGGATTTTGATTTTATGCGGATTCTCCGCCATACCGCAGACGAGGTCAAGAAAGATTTCTGGCTTATGGGAGAGGTTATTCACGGAGATTACAGCCGCTGGGTAAACGGGCAGACTCTCCACAGTGTAACCAACTATGCCCTTCACAAAGCACTTTACAGCGGACATAATGACCACAATTATTTTGAAATCGCTCATACAGTAAAATATCTTCAGAATATGGGAGATCTTGACCTCTACAATTTCGTGGACAACCATGACGTAGAGCGAATTCATACCAAATTGCAAAACAAGGCACATTTTGCTCCCGTACATGTACTTCTTTATACTTTACCTGGCGTTCCAAGCATTTATTACGGCTCAGAATTCGGTATTAACGGAAAAAAAGAAAAATTTTCCGATGCCAGCTTACGTCCGGCACTTGATCTTAACGATTATGCGGATGCTGCAACAAAGAACCCATGTACTGCACTGATCGCAGCCCTCGGAAAGGTCCGCCAGGGAACTCCTGCATTAAGCTACGGTTCCTACGCAGAACTGGCTCTTACAAACCGTCAGTTTGCCTTTGCAAGAGATCTGGAAGGCATACGAGTGATCGTTACTGTGAATAATGATGACAGTGATGCAGAGATGAACCTTCCAACTGGAAGTGCACCGGAATACGTAGGTGCTCTCACAGGTCAGAAGGTTTCCGCACAGAGCGGACGGATCCGTGTCCGTGTTGCAGCAAACAGCGGTGAGATCTGGATTCCTGCAGGAGATATGCCGGAATACAAACCGGTTCAGACTGATGTTCCGGAAACTGCTGCAGCAAAAGAGAACGAAGACGCTGCATCTGAGGCAGAAGAGGAGCAGGAGGCTGAAAACAACACTGTAACAGAAGCTGCCCCGGAAAAAGAAGCTTCAAACGCTGAAAATACAGATAAAGCTTCTGACAATACAGCAAACCCGGCGGATGTTCCGTCAACTCCTGAAGCAGAGTCTTCCAATCTGCAGGAAACGGCCGCTGCACCAAATCCGCACAAAACACCGGAAGAAATGACAGTAGGCGAACTTCAGGCTGCTATCCTTGCAAAAATGGCAGGAAACGGTCCTGTAGACGACCAGATGAAAAAGACCGTATACGACAACATCTGGCATGATTCGCTTGTCAACTGGCTGAAGAGCTTCCGATAGGAAAAAAATAATAAAGTAAGATTCCATAAAAAACAAGGCAATCCGATCATATCTTATGCGGTAAGCCTTGTTTTTTTGTGAAAAAAGATATTTATTTCACATAATATATATTATGTAAAGTTATGATCCTGTTATTCTGTAATTTAAGAGAATAAAAAAACAGCAGAGATTTCTACCTTAAACAGGCCAGAAATCCCCACTGCTTTTATCATTCTGTTTATTATCTCTCATCAAAAGGTACAAAATCTGCATGATGCCCCACATACTTATAAGCAGGACGGATGATCTTATTGGCACTGATCAGTTCTTCCAGACGATGTGCACTCCAGCCAGGCATACGTGCGATGGCAAAGATCGGAGTAAAAAGTTCTTCCGGAATACCAAGCATTGAGTAAACGAAACCACTGTAGAAGTCAACATTTGCGCAAACATTTTTGAACAGCCTTCTGTGTTCCATGATCAGCTTTCCGGCAATACTCTCAACCTTATCATAGAGCTTAAATTCCTCCATCATTCCTTTTTCCTCTGCAAGAGCCTGTGCAAAACGCTTCAGGATCACTTCTCGCGGATCGGAGAGTGTATAAACTGCATGTCCCATACCATAGATCAGACCTGCATGATCAAATGCTTCTTTATTCAGTATTTTCTGCAGATATGCTGTGATCTCCTCATCACTTTCCCAGTCCTTTACATTGGTCTTCAGATCTGTAAACATGTTCTGGACCTTCAGGTTGGCGCCACCATGACGCGGTCCCTTCAGTGAACCGATGGATGCAGAGGTAGAAGAGTAGCTGTCTGTTCCGGAAGATGTTACTACATGTGTGGTAAAAGTAGAGTTATTACCACCACCGTGCTCGGCATGAAGTACAAGTGCGATATCAAGAACCTTGGCCTCAAGCTCTGTATATTTGCCGTCCGGACGAAGCATCAGAAGGATATTCTCGGCAAGTGAAAGCCCCTTCTGCGGATTGCGGATAAAAAGTGTCTCATCTTTACGGAAATGACGGTATGCATGGTAGGAGTAAACCGCGATCTCAGGAAGCTTGGCGATCAGTTCCAGAGACTGGCGGAGTACATTCTCCACAGAAATATCTTCCGGGTTATCATCATATGTATAGAGAGCAAGTACGCAGCGCTCCATAGCATTCATAATATTGGCATTGGTTCCCTTCATGACAACGTCACGGACAAAACGTCCTCCCAGATCCTCCATGTCAGAAAGAAGCTCAAGAAATCTGGAAAGCTCTTCCTTGCTGGGAAGCTTACCGAAAATCAGAAGATAGATCGTCTCTTCAAAGCCAAAACGTCTGTCCTTCAATCCGTTTACGATATCCTGCACATTGATTCCCCGGTAATACAGTGCACCGTCTGCAGGAATACGTCTGCCATTGACCAGCTTATAGCCGGTAACATCGGAAATCTCAGTAAGCCCTGTGAGAACACCTTTACCTGCGGAATCACGAAGTCCTCTTTTTACATCGTATTCCACATAAAGGTTGGGATCGATGTGATGATTCTCTACCAGTTCCTTTTCAAAGAATTTCATTCTGCCTTTCAGCTGTTCGGAGTCCTCCAGACTCATCATTTCATGCTTTTTTTCCATAATTTTTTCCTCGTTTCCCCATTGTATATTAAAAAACACTGATACAGTTAAGATTGGTTACATCTTTGTAATCAGTGTTCGGGTATGGCATACATTTGTGTTCACCTGGTTAATAATTCTACAGTAAAAGCTCCGAAAATGCAAGAGGGTATTTCTTTTTTTCGTGTATAAATATTCATAATCTGACCTATTTCATCTATTAGTAAATTTATTCACCAAAATCTGTCTGGTTTCCATACCGAACCTGTGTTATGATTGTTCTGTGGCTTTTCTTATAATAGTAGAAGGGAGAATTAAAAAGAAATGCAAAGCAGCATCAACAACATTTACCGGCTGGATGGAACCGTTCCCATTGCCAAAGCGATTCCTTTTGGGCTTCAGCACATCCTTGCCATGTTTGTTTCAAATCTGACACCGATCACGCTGATCGCAGCCTCAGCTCAGCCGGCTCTTACCCAGGCCCAGATCGCAATTCTGCTTCAAAATGCTATGTTTGTGGCGGGAATTGCTACTCTGATACAGCTGTATCCATTATGGAAGATTGGTTCCAGACTTCCGGTGGTAATGGGAGTCAGCTTTACCTTTGTCACCGTTTTAAGCACTGTTGCAGCTAATTACGGCTATCCTGCCGTGATCGGTGCGGTTATGATCGGCGGTATCATGGAGGGAACTCTTGGTCTTCTTGCAAAATACTGGCGTAAGATCATTACACCGGTTGTAGCAGCTTCTGTCGTAACTTCTATTGGATTTTCACTGTTTACTGTAGGCGCAAGATCCTTTGGCGGCGGCTATAGCGAAGACTTCGGTTCTGCCCGAAACCTTCTTCTTGGTACCATTACACTTGCAGTGTGCCTTCTCTGGAATATCCTCAGCAAAGGGTATTTAAAACAGTTATCTGTACTGGCTGGACTGATAGTAGGATACATAATTGCCATCTTTATGGGAAAAGTCGATCTTGGTTCTATCTTATCCGGTGGCCTTATCTCTCTGCCTCACCTACTTCCCGTAAAACCTGAATTCCATGCAGGAGCCATTGTTTCCACCTGCATTATCTTCCTGGTATCTGCAGCAGAGACCATCGGTGATACCTCTGCACTGGTTTCCTCCGGACTGGACCGTGAGATCGCCGGAAAAGAAATTTCCGGTTCTCTTGCCTGTGATGGTTATGCCTCCACGATCTCTTCTCTGTTCGGATGTCCTCCGGTAACATCCTTCTCACAGAATGTAGGACTGGTTGCCATGACAAAGGTTGTAAACCGTTTTACCATTATGACAGGAGCTGTATGTATGATCCTGGCCGGACTGCTGCCGCCTATCGGAAACTTTTTCGCCTCACTTCCGGATTCTGTTGTCGGCGGATGTACCATTATGATGTTTGGTTCTATCCTGACATCCGGTGTACAGATGATCGCTTCCTGTGGTTTTTCACAGAGAAATATCACTATTGTTTCTCTTTCCCTTGCTGTCGGAATCGGATTCACCACAGCAAGCGAGAGCGGGATCTGGAATATTTTCCCGTCGATCATACAGTCCGTTTTTGCGCAAAATGTAGTTGCTGTTGTATTTATCATCTCCATTGTTTTAAGCTGTATCCTGCCTGAAAACATGGACATTGAAAAAATCAAGGAATAGGAATGTAAAAATGTTTAAAATTCTCATTGCGGAAGATGACCGGGAACTCCGCCAGCTTTTCCAGCATGTCCTCTTAAAAAACGGTTATACAGTAAAAGGAGTCTCTGACGGGCAGGAAGCGCTGGATGCCCTGGAAAAAGATTACTACGATCTGATCATTTCAGACATAATGATGCCCAATATGGATGGCTATGAACTGGTCCGCTCACTCAGAGATGCCGGAGATTCCATTCCTGTACTTATGGTCACTGCCAAAGATGCTTTTGATGATATGCGTATGGGATTTCTGTCCGGTACCGATGATTATATGGTGAAACCGGTCAATATCAATGAACTGGTTTTGCGGGTAGGTGCACTTCTCCGCAGAGCACAGATGATCAATGAGCGGAAACAGCGAATCGGAGATACCATTTTGGAGTGCGATTCCCTGACGGTATCCACCTCCTCGGAAAGTATGGTACTTCCTCAGAAAGAATTCATGCTCTTATATAAGATGGTTTCCTTTCCGGGAAAAATCTTTACCCGGCAACAGCTTATGGACGATATCTGGGGATATGATTCCGCAAGTGATGCCCACACAGTAGATGTCCACATCGGAAGGCTTCGGGAACGCTTCCGCGATAATCCGGATTTTAAGATCATGACGATCCGTGGAGTCGGATATAAGGTGATAAAGGCATGAAAAAGAAACCCTTCATAAATTTAAGCATTCGTTTACGTTTTATCTTTATGATCATGTCGGAGCTTGTCTGTGTATCTCTGATATCCTGGCTCGTTATGGATGTGCTGCATATTTCAGACGTTCCGAACATCGTATGGATCATCCTGGCCAGCGTGGCCGCAGGGGGTGTCCTTAACAACTTCCTCAGTATCCGGTATTTCGGGCCTGTACTAAAGCTGAAAAAAGCCATGCAACAGGTTGCAGAAGGCGATTTTTCCGTCCGACTGGAAACTGAAAAGCAAATGAAGGAAATCCGGGATATTTATTCTAATTTCAATCTGATGGTCCAGGAACTGGAAGCAACGGAGATTCTGCAGACAGACTTTGTTTCCAATGTTTCCCACGAATTTAAAACTCCCATCAGTGCCATCGAGGGTTATGCAACTCTGCTGCAGGATGATGACATGCCTATATCAGAAGAGCAGGAGCAGTACATCAACAAAATCCTTTTTAACACCAGAAGGCTTTCCCACCTGGCAGGAAATATCCTGCTGCTGTCCAAAATCGAACACCAGTCGATCCAGACCCGTCAGAATTGGTACCGTCTGGATGAACAGATCCGACAATCCATTGTTATGATGGAACCGAAATGGTCAGAAAAAGAAATTGAATTTGATGTGGACATGATGGATGTGGAGTATCTTGGAAACGAAAATCTCATCTGTCATGTATGGGACAATCTGATTTCCAATGCTATCAAATTCAGTCCCTGTGGTGGTACGATCTATATCCGGATGATGCCGGAAGGAGAAAAGATCCGTTTTTCCATAGAAAACGAAGGCCCCCAGATCAGTGAATACTCCATGAAACATATTTTTGACAAATTTTACCAGGGCGACAGTTCCCATAAACAGGAAGGAAACGGTCTTGGACTTGCCCTTGTAAAACAGATCCTGAACCTGTGCAAGGGAACCGTTTCCGTGGAAAATATTCCCGGAAGCGGCTGTCGTTTTACTGTTATACTGTAAAACAAATACTTTACACATATCCATAAACCCAAAAAACAGCGGACACCTTATTTTTCATGAGGTTCTTCCGTTGTTTTTTATTTTATATAAACTTTTTCATAAACTTCAACAATTGTTGAGAAACAGTTGATGTTAAGTTGCAGATCATCTTTTAAAGTATAGAATAGTTATTTATGAAAAAATACAGGAGATATGGAATATGTTATTAAAAAAAGCACCTGCCTACCGGAAAGCAGAAAAGGAAGATTTTTCAATGATCCGGGAATTTATCCGAAGAAACTATAAAGACCGCTGGGAGTTTGAAGAAACACATACCGAAAAACGTCTGACCAGACTTTTCTTTTACACCTATATGATATACAGAGATAGCGTTACCGTGGCAACCTACCGTGATCAGGTAGTTGGGGTGCTCATTACCGGTAAAGAATCTCATGGCCATTTTGCCCCGGTTTTTCGTTTAAAAAAAGGCTATCATTTCCTGCGCCTGAAGTTTACTAAGGAAGGCAGGAAGAATCTGGAGCATTTTAACAAACTTCAGGATATGAAAAAACAATTGACTGTTTCCCCGGAGAAACCGACTCCCGGAAATATCCTCTTTCTTTATGTAAGCAAAGATTACCGCAGAAACGGAATCGGTACCGGGCTTCTCAAACAGATTTCAACAGAGAAGGATACGGATTATTCCATATATATGGACCAGCTGGATCAAAGAACATTTATGGAAAGTCATGGTTTCGTAAAGAAAAACGAGGTTTCTCAGATGCGGGAGCTGAACAAAAAACGTTTCCGGGAAAGTGTAGCTCTTTATAAAAAAGAACCGCATTGCGAAACACATTCATGAATTACGCAGGAGATAAATGGAAAATGAAAAAAATTGGAATCATGGCTGACAGCCACAGTGGCATTTTAAAACAAGAAGCAGAGGAACTGGATATTCATGTCCTTCCTATGCCTTTTTATCTGAATGGAGAACTGTTTCATGAAGACCTGGATTTTTCCAGAAAAGGATTTTATGAAAAGCTACGTGAAGGAGCAGATGTTTCAACTTCACAGCCTTCCCCACAGGAAGTTATGGAAATGTGGGACGAAATGCTTTTATCCTATGATCAGATCCTCTACATTCCGTTGAGCAGTAGTTTAAGCGGTTCCTGCATGACTGCTGCCGCCTTGTCTCAGGAACCAAAATACGAAAACAAGGTGTTTGTGGTAAATAACGGGCGTGTTTCCACACCCCTTCACCGTTCCATTCTGGATGCGATAGACCTGGTGGAAGATGGATATACAGCACAGCAGATCAAGGATATTCTGGAAGCTTCCCGTGAAAAAACCGTGATCTATGTCGGATTAAGCACACTGGAATATCTGAAAAAGGGAGGCCGTATCAATACCACCACAGCACTGGCCGCAAGTCTTCTCAATATCAAACCGGTTATGAAATTTGGGACCGGTAAACTGGATGTTTTCCAGAAATGCAGAGGCATGAAAAAATCAAGAAAAGCCATGATCGATGCTATGCACAGAGAATTGGAAACAACTTTCAAAAAAGAATATGATGCCGGAAAAGTATATCTTATGGCTGCATCCAGCAGCACTGCGGAAGTTACCGCAGACTGGATCTCACAGATCCGGGAAAGCTTTCCGGGAATGGATGTGATGTGTGACGATCTTTCACTTGGACTTTCCTGCCATATTGGCCCGGATGGGCTGGGAATCGGATGTTCCTGCATGCCTTTATAAAAAGGACTCAATACCTTATAAGACAACATTAAACTACATTTAAATCACATAATATTACCATTGCTCGCTTGTGTTCTCTGTTCTTTTATATCTGTCGCATATGTGGTTTGTTGAATATTTACATGGTTTTTTATACTTCACATGTGGATTTGTTGATATTTTTTTCAAATTTCTCTTTACAATCCACATCAACAGTCATATAATAAAGTCACAAACAACAAGAAACCATATTAAAACAATTATAATTCAACAACAAACCACATAGAACACGGAGGGAATATATTATGAAAATTCTTGAGTCTAAATTCGTACAGGGCTTTATCAAAATGGCAGATGATGGATATAAGCAGGGATGGCATGAAAGAAACGGCGGAAACTTAAGCTATCGTCTGAAATCAGAAGAAGTGGAAATGATCCGCCCACGACTGAACGCACCCGGAGAATGGACCCCCATCGGTGTTGAAGTTCCGGGACTTGCAGGCGAATTTTTTCTGGTAACAGGAAGCGGTAAATATTTCCGTAATATCATCGTTGACCCGGAAGTGTGTCTTGCGATCATTGAGCTTGACGAGACAGGAACCAATTACCGTATCCGCTGGGGTCTTGTAGAGGGCGGAAGACCGACCAGCGAGCTCCCGACACATCTTATGAACCATGAAGTAAAGAAAAAGCTTACCAACGGTAAACATCGTGTTATTTACCATGCACATACCACCAATACCATTGCACTTACCTTCGTTCTTCCCCTGGATGACAAGGTATTTACCCGTGAACTCTGGGAATCCGCAACTGAGTGTCCGGTAGTATTCCCGGATGGTGTAGGTGTCATCGGATGGATGGTTCCAGGTGGAAGAGAAATCGCGATCAAAACAGCTGAACTGATGAAAAAATATGATGTTGTTATCTGGGCGCATCATGGTATGTTCTGCTCAGGCGAAGATTTCGACCTGACCTTCGGACTTCTTCATACCGTTGAAAAATCCGCAGAGATCCTGGTTAAGATCTTATCTATGGCTCCACAGAAGCTGCAGACTATCACACCGAATGACTTCCGCGCCCTCGCAAAGGATTTCAAAGTAACTCTGCCGGAAGAATTCCTCTACGAGAAGAAATAAATTCTTCGGCTACACAGTTTTATATCATATAACTGTACTCCTATCTGAAACTTTATCGGAAACAACCAAATATTTGCTGATTTTTGCTGATAAATCTGATATGATAAAAACATATCTGGTTTATCAGCAAATTAATATCAGAAAGGATATGAATAAGGTATGGAAGAATTATATAAAGCGATCGAAGAGAAGATCAAGGCAAGCGGATACCCGCGAAAGATTTCCGGAGAGGAAGTTTACGATGACATCTGCGATCAGATCGATGGGAAAGAGAACGGAAGCTATGTGCTGCTTTCCAAGTTTGATGATGATGTGATCTTTGAATATCATATCACAATTATGGACAGTGAATTTAATCTGGGTGTTCTTACCATGCGTACTCCGGAAGGTGTATTCGAGACAGATTTTGACAAATAATACTACCGGTTTTGAGTATGGATATAAATTGAATATAATACAAAAGAGGGAGTTGGTTTACGTAATAATAATTATGTAAATCAACTCCATTTCTTTATATCTTTATATGTCATACACAGGGAAGCACATAAAAGCATCTGGTTCACTATATAGCTCTTTACCAAACAGCTGCTTCTCAATGCCAACAATACCAAATATCAGTCCTCGCGAAGACGTACTGCCTTGGCCGCCTGACGCCGTCTGGCATCATCCAGAGCCGCATAATGCTTCTTGGTAGTATTGACATCCTTATGTCCTAAAACATCCGCTACAAGGTAAATATCACCGGTTTCCTGGTACAGGGCAGTACCATAGGTGCTGCGAAGCTTATGCGGGGTGATCTTTTTTGTAGTTGTGATCTCTCTGGCATATTTTTTAACCAGATTCTCGATAGCCTGAACACCGATCCGGCGACGCTGGGTAGAATAGAAGAGAGCGTGCTCATGACCTGCCAGAGGTGTAATATTCTCCCTGACTTCCAGATATTTCTTCAACGCTTTTTCTACTTCAGGACCAAAGTATACAACCATTTCATTTCCACCTTTCCGGGTAACTTTGATTCCATTGTTTTTGAAATCTACATCCTCAACATCCAGTCCGACGCATTCGGATACTCGGATCCCGGTACCAAGAAGGAGAGTAACAATAGCAAGATCTCTGTCCTTCGTTTTTTCGTGATACATCCGTTTCTGCCCGGTCAGCGTATCTCCGCAATGCTCAATATAATCCAGCAGCATGGCAACCTCATCTGTATCCAGACGAATAATATTCTTTTCATGGATCTTTGGCACATCGATCAGAACAGACGGGTTGGTGGTGATCATTTCATGTTTATAATAGTAAGCATAAAAACTTCTTAAAGCAGAAATTTTTCGTTTGACGCCACGTTCACCATTTGTTTCCGTTTTGGAAGAGTCGGCGGATTTATAAACTTTGAGAAATTCTTCATATTCCTCAAGATCAACAGCTTTGATCTGATCCAGAACATCAACTGTAAAATCCGACATATTTTTGTCTTTAAACATTGGATTCTGATCTAACAGAAACTGAAAAAATATACGAATATCATATGCATAGGAAATTCTGGTCTTGGTTGTAGTCGTTGCATCAATAGCCCGGAAATAATCCCTGCAAAATGGCGGAAGCGTTTTTAAAACCTCACGGAGTTTTAAAGTATTGTCAATGTCATTTTGTTCGTGGTAAGTAATTTTGTTATCCATAAAAACTCCTTAATATATACCTGAAACACCTGTTAAAAGAAGTGGTTTTGCACCCATCTATATCTATACGACAAACCCGAGTTTTTCAAATAGATTGGTAGTGTAAACGGCTACTTCCGTAGATTTTCATCAAAAATAACGGTAAATGGCCCGTCATTTTCCAGAGATACTTTCATATCTGCACCAAAGATTCCATGTTCCACAACCGGAACCTGTTTACTGGCTTCTGAAATAATATACTCATATAATTTATTTGCTTCATCCGGTGCACCGGCTTCTATAAAGCTTGGACGGTTTCCCTTACGGCAATTTGCATATAAGGTAAACTGTGAAACCAAAAGCAATTCCCCGTTTACATCTGCCAGAGACAAATTGGTCTTTCCATTTTCATCCTCAAAAATACGAAGTCCCAGAAGCTTTTTCAGATACCAATCTGCATCCTCCCTGGTATCCTCACGGCCAACGCCGATCAGAACAAGAAAACCCTTTCCGATTTTTCCGACAATTTCTCCGTCTACTTTGACTTCTGCATGATTTACACGCTGAATTACAAACTTCATAACCTGTTCTTCCTCCGTCTCCGTCTGTTTTTCTGCTTCAGTCGAAAACCTACATATTTCGCCTGAATAAATTTAACTAAAAATGTAAACATTCGTTTAATTTCATCCCAAGCCCCGGACCAGATTCTGTTTTTTTCCGCTTTTACTGTAACTTCCTGTGCTTTTGATACGTTTTTTTTCACCGGCATTGGCAGAACCTTTCCGGAAACAGGATCTACACAATCAATATCTCTATAAAACTCAGCATCTGCAGACATATCTTTTTCATCAAGACTACGTCCGATCAGCTTCCATACGGCAGCATTCAGCACGGCAAATACCGGAACTCCAACGATCATTCCCGGAACTCCAAATAAACCACCACCGACCATGATTGCAACAATAACCATAAAGCTGGACAGTCCGGTCGACTCACCCAGGATCTTTGGTCCAAGAATATTTCCGTCAAACTGCTGAAGGATCAGAATAAAGATCAGGAAATACAAACTCTGAATGGGATCTACCAGCAAAATAAGAAGAATACATGGAACTGCTCCCAGATATGGACCGAAAAACGGAATAACATTTGTAACACCGACGATCACACTGACCAGAATCGCATATGGAGTTCCAATGATCGATGTTCCAACATAACACAATACACCGATAATTGCAGAATCCAGGATCTTTCCGCTGATAAATCCACCAAAAGTTTTATGCGTAAAACGCATGGAATGAACAAGAAAAGTTGCCCATTTGGTTGGAAGCGCTGCATAGACCGCCATTTTTGCCTTGGCAATAAACCCCTCTTTATCCGCCAATATATAAAGAGATACGATCGCTCCAATAAGGAAATTCTTCAGAAAAACAAGAAGATCCAGAAAGCTCGCAGATATATTTTTCATCATAAACTGCATCTGGGGAAGGATCGTATTTGTCAAATACTCCTGTAATCTACTGGAATACTGATTGATCTGACTGATCATATCCGGATTCAGTTTCCATCCCTTTTCCACGACGGAGTTTAACCAGTTTTCCACTACACTTACATAATGAGGAAAACTGTAGATAATATTCATGATGCTTCGAATCAATTGAGGAAGGATCATCATGACAAGGGCATAAATGACCAAAAACATAAAAAATACAGAAAGGATCACACAGATCCAGCGTACTACTTTCCTCCCCTTTTTCTGAAGTGTTTTATTCCTTTTTTCAAAAATCGGAAAAATGATCTTCCGCTCCAGAAAATTAACAATGGGAGTTAGCAGATATGCTATGGCAGCTCCGTAAATGATCGGCGCCATAATACCGAAAAATGTTTTAATTCCGGTGATCAGAGATTTCATATGGAAAATCCCATAATAAAATAAAATACTGGCAGCAATAACCAGAAATGCAGTCACACCTAACTGCACATAGCGATGGTTCCAACGAATTTTCATAGTAATTTCCTCCACCATGTGATTATAACATAGCATCTCTGGTTTGTGTCTAAAAAAAACATAAACATTCCTTTTAATAACTTATAGGATAATTCTGCCTGCAGAATTATCCTATAATGCTGAAACACCCTGCCATAAAAAATGGCAGGGTGTCTAAAATCTGATGTTTATTTTTTCAGGCTGTCATAAATGTGAATGGCTTCGATAATTGCCTTCGCAGTTCCATCAATGCCAAGCTTGCTGCTATCCAGACAAAGATTATAGCTGTCCGCAGATCCCCATTTCTTGTTGGTGTAATAATTATAGTAGCTGGAACGGCTTTTGTCTGTTTTGTTGATCATGTCCTTGGCCTCTTTAGCATTTTTATTGTATTTCTGAGAAATACGGTTGATACGCCAGTCAAGGTTTGCATGAACAAATACACTGAAACAATCCGGATTATCTGCAAGTGCATAATCCGCACATCTGCCGACCATTACACAAGGACCTTCTGAAGCCAGCTTCTTGATTGCCTCAAACTGTGCAAGAAAAATCTTATGGTTCATAGGCATGTCTGTAAATCCGGCTGAGGAATACCCAAATGAATAAGTATCCATCACAAGAGAATAAAGAAAACTGTTTGTTGGCTTCTCATCATGATGCTCAAACAGCTCCTTGCAGATCCCACTGTCATTGGCTGCGTGCTCCAGCAGCTCTTTATCATAGCATTTGATTCCAAAATATTTAGCAACTTCCTGGCCGATCTGCCTTCCGGCGCTGCCATATTTACGACCGATAGTAATAATAGAACTTGTTGTATTGTTACTCATAACAGCCACATCCTTTCTGTCCAGATTCAGCGAATTTGTAAATATTAACTCTGCTTCCTCTTTAATATAGTTATTATACAATATATTTCACGTGTTTTCCAGCTATTTTCGCAATTTTATCAGCAATTTAACAAAATATTCCGGAAGTGGGGCTGTAAATTCCATATATTCACCGGTACGTGGATGAACAAATCCAAGAATCATTGCATGAAGTGCCTGTCCCTCCAGATGATAAGGATTTCTGGATGAACCATACACCGTGTCCCCAAGAAGCGGATGTCCGATACTGGCCATGTGCACACGAATCTGGTGGGTACGCCCTGTTTCAAGCCGACATTCCACATACGTGGCCTCGCCAAAACGTTCCAGCACTTTATAATGTGTTATTGCATCTTTACCATTTTTATGATTGATGGCCATTTTTTTACGATCTGTCGGATGCCGTCCAATAGGTCCCTCTATTGTTCCCTCATCCTCTTTCAGATTTCCCTGCACAACTGCCCGGTAGCGTCTGCGGATACTGTGACATTTCAGCTGTTCTGCCAGATCCCGGTGAGCAATATCATTTTTGCATACCAACAGCGCTCCGGTGGTATCCTTATCAATTCTGTGGACAATTCCGGGCCGCATCACTCCGTTAATACCGGAAAGGCTGTCACCACAATGTGCCATAACTGCATTGACCAGTGTCCCCTGATAATGCCCGGCTGCTGGATGTACAACCATCCCTTTGGGCTTATTAACAATCAGTACATCTTCATCCTCGTAAAGAATATCCAGCGGAATGTCCTCCGGAATGATATCCGGCTCACTGGAATCCGGGATCTCCAGATGGATCCTGTCATTTTCACGAACCTTATAATTAGATTTGGCAGCTTTCTCGCCCACGGTAATCTGTCCTTCTTTCAGAAGTTTCTGGAGGAAAGACCTGGAAAGACCGCTGTCTTTCTCAGCAAGATAGCGGTCGATTCGTATACCTGATTCTTCTTTTTCTACTGTATAATCATATATTTCCATTTATATCTCCTACAAGAACAGACAAATGCATTATATGTCTCTCTGCCCGAATTACTGTTTGATATTCAGAAACGCAAAATCATCATCCCTGTATTTCGTGCACACAAACAGGATCAGAAAAATTCCACTTACAACCACATAAACATCCGCAAGATTAAATACCGGAAAATCGATCAGGGAAAAATAGATAAAATCGATCACATATCCTCTGAAAAAACGATCAATAAAATTTCCTAGTGCACCGGCTGCAAGTACTGTAGCAATGGTGAGCAAAGGCAGATAAAACCGCTCTTTCGGAATACGGATCCATGCATAGAGGATCACTCCCAGAAACAGCACACTCACAATGGCAAAAAAGAATACACTTCCCTGAAACATTCCAAACGCGATTCCCTTGTTTTCAGGATAGAGATAATGAAGTTCAAGTATGCCGGAAATCAGCGAAACAGATGGTTGTCCTTTCAGATACAGATATGACAGCCATTTTGCTCCCTGATCTGCAGCCACGAGTAAGATCAGTAAAAAAATGTCCCCCGACATACACTTACTAAAAGACATTTTCTGATGATGGTTAACACGACTGATCATAGAGTTATCTCCTGAATACAGGAAAGCAGTTCTTCATCGGTAACTGTTTTGTCGATAAAGCTTTTTCCGATACCATCCATCAGGATAAACCTGATATGTCCCTGTTCCATTTTTTTATCTTTCTTTGTTGCGGAAAGAACTTCTTCCGGGATAAGGCCCTCTACATGCACCGGAAGATCGTAATCCGAACATCCCTGACAGATTTCCTGATATTCTTCTCTGGTCAGAAGTCCTCGTTTCATGGAAAGATATGCCGCAGCTACCAATCCGACTCCTACACACTGTCCGTGGAGCAGGGTGAAATTCTTAAGTTTTTCTACTGCATGCCCCACAGTATGTCCCAGGTTAAGAAGTGCACGCTCGCCCTGTTCCTTTGGATCACGCTCCACAACGCCGGCTTTGATCTCACAGCACCTGCGTACCATTCTGGCAATCTGTTTCATGTCCAGCTTTTTGATCTCTTTCTGTTCACAGCATACATAGCGGAAAAAATCTCCATCACAAATCAGTCCTGTTTTTAAAATCTCACCCATTCCGCAGGCAAACTGTTCTGCCGGAAGTGAAGAAAGAGTGCTTAGGTTCATATAAACAAGACGTGGCTGGTGAAAAGCTCCTACCATGTTTTTGTACTGCTGAAAATCTACACCGGTTTTTCCACCCACACTGCTGTCTACCTGTGCAAGCAGTGTTGTCGGTACCTGAATGAAGTCAATCCCCCTGAGATAAGTTGCTGCACCAAATCCGGTAAGGTCGCCTACCACACCACCGCCTAATGCAACAAGCAGACTTTTTCGATCAAGACCATTTTTGATCAGAACCTGATACAATGCCGAAACGGTATTAAGGTTTTTGTTTTTTTCTCCTGCCTCAAAGGTGAACACAGAAATATCAGAACTTACCTCACTTAAAACCTGCCTTACAGATTCTTCATACAGTGGTCCCACATTAGAATCTGTCACAATGCAGATTTTTCTGTCGACAAGTCCCTCTTCCTTCATAACCTGTGCCAGATTAGAAAAATCTTCTTCAAAACAGATGGGATAATGAAAATCACCTTCTCGTTTTACAAGTAATTTTGATGCTGTCATTGCGTTTTCCTCCTAGCTGTTCAGATATAAAGCAGAATCCGTACCCCAAGACGTCCTTTTTTTGTCTGACGGGATACTCCATCATAAATAAAACGTCCCTTTTTCCGAACGGATATGATGTCTCCCTCTTTGGGCTCATAACCATTGGATGTGATCAGTTTTCCATTTACAAAAACAAGCCCTTCTTCAATACAATGCACAATACTGCTTCTGGAAGTTCCAAAAGCCAGCGCGATCAGAGAATCCAGGCGTACGGATGCACAGGTTCCACTAACTGGTTTCAGTTCCGGTCTCGGAAGATCACCCGGATCTTCTATCTTCGACGCCACAACTGTGGTATGTCTTACACGACACAGATTCTCCAGAAAAAAATCTGTCATCTGACGCAGACAAAAAAAGCTCGCAGTATGATCTTCTATAAGAATATCCCCAACAACACTCCTGTCAACCCCAAGATTCAGGATCGCTCCCAAATAATCCCGATGTGTCAGATCTTCTGAAAATTTCACTGCTTTTGGTTCGAGCCGGATACAATCAATGGGATACTCCCATGTAAAAGCAAGAGCATCAGGGTGAAAGGCTACCATCTGACGCTCTGCATTCTCATATCCGCCAAAACCTTCCGCTGTAACACCCAGCTTATGAAAATTCTGACTGTTTAAAATATTCCGTTCATTTAAATTAAGAAAATCCGTAAATGTGGTAATATCTCTCTGATAGGCCAGATTTGCCAGTTCACGGATTCTCTTAACAAAAAGTTCTTCTTTATCCATGAGGTTAATAACCCACTCTTACAGACGGCACAGAACCGCCAAGGATATTCTGAAGATCACCTGTAATATCTACATTATATGGTCCAAGTACAAAAATATAGCTGGATACCTGCTGAAGGCTTCCTCCAAGTGAATAACATGCACCGGAAGTAAAATCGATGATCCTCTGTGCAAGCTCCACATCGATTCCTTCAAGATTCAGGATAACAGTAGAATTATCGACCAGTGTATCCGCAATTTCTCTTGCTTCCTCCATTGTTGTAGGCTTGATCACACAAACTTCCATATTTGCAGCCTGGGAAGAACGCTTGCTTGTACGCATCGGGGTGATCTTGGAAGAAGGTGCCGGTCTGGAAATACGGTCCTGTCTTGCCGGAGCCTTGGCTGCAGCTGTCTTTGCAGATGACTTGGCAACAGGTGCCTTAACCGCTTCATCTTCCGGCTCATCATCCAGAAAATCCTCTTCCTCGTCATTTTTTTTCTTGGAAAATTTCTCAAAAAATTTCTTCTTTGGTTTCTCTTCCATATCATCATCTTCATCGAGGAAATCGTCGTCATAATCGTCCTCATCCTCAAGAAGGCTATCATCTAACAATTCGTCATCGTCATAATCGTCGTTCAGTTTGATGGCATCTAAAAACTTGTCTAAAACGCCCATTTTAAATCTCCAATCTTATTAGTCTTATAATGCGTAATTTCTTGCACCAAAAATACCAGTGCCTACCCGCACCATCGTAGCGCCCTCCTGCACGGCAACCATGTAATCTCCGGTCATTCCCATGCTCAGAACACTCATAATAACATTATTAATGTTTTTAGCAGCAATGTCAACACTTAATTTCTTAAGTTCACGGAAAATTTCGCGATTTTCCTCTGCATTATCAACATAGGGAGCAATTGTCATGAGCCCATTTATCTGAATGTGTGAAAAATCTGCGATCTGTTCTATAAACGGTAAAACTTCTTCCGGTTTCAGACCAAATTTACTTTCTTCCTGCGCTACATTTACTTCTATAAGGATCGGGACGATAACCGCTTTTTTCGCTGCTTCTTTTTCAATCGTCTCGGCCAGGCGAAGCGAATCTACAGAATGGATCATTGCAACTTTATCCACAATATATTTTACTTTATTACGCTGAAGATGTCCGATCATATGCCATTTGACATCTGAAGGCATCTGATCATATTTATCTACAATCTCCTGCACTTTATTTTCTCCAAAGACACGTGCTCCGGCATCATAAGCCTCCTTCAGCATCTCCACCGGTTTGGTTTTGCTTACTGCGATCAGTGTGACTTCATTCGGATCTCTGTTTATTTTATTGCAGGATTCATTAATATTTTTCTGCACCTGTGCCAAATTTTCCGCTACCATGATATAAAGCCTCCTTTAATTAGTAAAGTATATCCTGTTCACTTACTTTATCTGCATTTTTCACAATACGGTCATATCGGACAAGCCCATTATAGGTTTCCTTTGATACAACTGCATATTCCTCATTTTCATCCAGGATCTCGATCCGGCGGAATACCGCATATCCCTGATTGATACAGAAAACTCCCTCCAGAACTTCTGTATCTCCGATGATAAACTTCTCTCCACTATCCGGATCAACAAGAGCATCGCCTTCTTTAAATTTATTCTTGTCTACGTAATAAATATAGCTTGTTTTCTGTGTTTCTTTGTCTGTGATCTCATCACGGCCATAGATACCGGCACTGACAAAGGTTCTCGTACTGTTGCCCTTTTTATTTCTGCCGGAAAGCATAAATCCCGATTGCTGCGTTTCAGCATCCGTCGTAAGATATTTGGAAGGTATTGCATAAAACTCCTTCGTTACGATAGAAGATAACGGAATCTTTAAACCTGTCACATTGTTCGTGACAAGCTCTATTTCCAGAAACCGGTCTGACGCATATCGGATCAGCCCCTTATTAAAATCGATCTTGCCATATTTAGCCCCATCGATCTCCATGATCGAAAAGTCTCCTGTCTGCGTCAGATCATCTTTCAGGAACTTGACGCGGATCGATGTACGCTCCTTCAGATTAGCAGCCTGCTTCTCACTTAAAGGGATCAAAAGACTCCAGCGTTCATCTGTAATGATCGTATAAATATCATCTCCGGCCTTTATCTGTCCATCTGTTTTCAGATCCGTTTCCTGATAGGAATTCTGATCAAAATCAGCTGCTGTGACATTATCAACGGTTTTTGTTTCGTAGCCATCTGTAGAATACAGGATGACCCCGTCTGTCTGCGCACGGCGGATATTCGGATCACTGGAAACTATTGTTGTAACTGTGGCTTCTTCTCCATCTTCAGACGTCGTACTTGCAGAAGAAGCTCCCGAACTATCTGAAGCATACTGAAGGATGCTTCCATTGAGCTGATATTTAAAACTATAGGTACTGTTAAATTTGCTGGGATCAAATCCTTTGGAAAAGCTTTGCATATTACTGCGTATATCCGCCAGTTCCTCTCTGCTCAGAGAGGTTACATTGTCTGCAGATCTTGAGCTGTTCAGGCTGTAAACAGCACCGTTGGCATTGATCTTGGTACCTTCCCTTGCGTAATATGTAACGTAACCGCCTGCATCTGCCTGCACTACGTTCTCTGTCATGATCGCCAGCCCTGTGTATGTCTCATTCATGGATAACGGACCGGAGGGAACCTGATAAGATTCCATATGAGAAGCTGTAAGATAAAGAATCACACTAAAGATCATATAGATAAAAATTGCTCCGAACATTACAGTTCCAATGTTCAGACCAAAAATTTTACGAAGCTTTGCTAAGAATCCCGGAGTTTTTCCGGAATGTACTTTATTGTCCGGCAAATGAATGCCTCCTTTACATCGTTCATCTCTTAAAGTTCGTTTTATTGTAACATTTTATTTAAATGAATACAAGCTTTAAAACGTGCGAACATACTTTCCGAATATCCGTTTGCTATTTTTTCAAAAGTATGTTATACTATTTAAAATATAATTTCGTGATGCTGTCATATTATGGTCGACAGCAGATAAAATCAACCCAGGGAGGTAAGTACACATGACATATGGCAGAATCAGTAAAAAGCAGCAGGAAATACTGGATTATATGAAAAACGAGATCCTTAACAGAGGTTTCCCGCCCTCCGTCCGTGAAATCTGTGAAGCAGTAAACCTGAAATCCACATCTTCCGTTCACTCCCATCTGGAAGCTCTGGAAAAAAACGGATATATCCGCAGAGATGCCACCAAGCCCCGTGCGATCGAGATCATTGATGATAATTTCAATCTGGTCCGCCGCGAGGTTGTCAATGTTCCTCTTGTAGGCACTGTTGCTGCCGGACAGCCGATCCTGGCAGTGGAAAATATCGATGCTTACTTTCCGATCCCGGCTGAATATATGCCCAATGAACAAAGTTTCATGCTGACTGTCAAAGGCGACAGTATGATCAATGCAGGTATTTTTGATGGAGATCAGGTTCTTGTAAAGCAGCAGGCAACAGCAGAAAACGGCGACATGGTGGTTGCTCTGATCGATGATTCTGCAACAGTTAAGACCTTCTACAAAGAAAATGGTTATTATCGACTTCAGCCGGAGAACGACAATATGGAACCGATCATCATTACCGGTAATCTGCAGATTCTCGGCAAAGTATTTGGTGTATTTCGTTTCTTTTCATGAAAGCATAAACAACTGATCCCAATGTAATGTGATCTAAAAAGAGAGATATCTTTAAGGTGGCTGTACCGCCCCACAAAGGTATCTCTCTTTTCTTTTTCAGCAGAAAACTTCTGCTTTTTGATTTCCTTTTTAGTTTACATAATATTTTTACAGTAAACCAATATAACGAATTTTACTCATTCTCACCAAGAAATTCTTCCGTATCAAGAATCTTGCCGTCTCTCCAGATTCTCTCAAGATCGTAGAAAAGTCTGTTTTCCTCATCAAAGATATGGATGATCATATCACCGTAATCCATGAGGACCCAGCTGGAGTTTCTGGTTCCCTCGATCTGTTTTGCTTCATATCCGGCACGGCCAAGCATTTCATCTGCATTGTCAACCATTGCCTGTACCTGATTCTGGTTGGAAGCACTTGCGATCACAAAATAATCTGCGATCACGGAAACCTCATGGATATCAATGATCTTGATATCCTTTGCTTTTTTATCATCCAGTGCCTTGCAGGCGATCCGGACCATCTCTTTTTCGATACTCATAGAATTTTAATCCTCCTGTCTGTTGGCTGCATCCTGCATTTTTCTGTCATGGAGTTCTTTATAATAAACATAAGCATCCCTGGTCGTACTGTCGATTTCCTTGGGATTTTCCTCCAGATATTCCAGTGTATCCTTTAAAATCTCATACATACACTCATCCAGATCTTCAAAAGCAATCTTTCGCACCTTCGCAAGATTCGGAGCTTTGTCACGCATTGGTTCAATATAGTCTGAAATATATACGATCTTCTCAAGAAGGCTCATTCCCGGTCTTCCTGTTGTATGATAAGTGATCGCTGTCAGGATCTCTTCGTCTTTAATATCATATTTACTGCTGGCCACATAAGCCCCCAGTTTGGCATGAAGAAGAAACGGATGATCCTTTTCAAAATCTGATACCGGAATATCATGCTGGCTGCACAGCTTCAGTTTCTTTTTATTAGGAATACACTTTGCACTGTCATGAAGAAGTCCTGCAGCCTGTGCATCCTCCAGATCATAATCATAAACCATGGCAAGCGCAGCACAAGTGTACATAACCCCCATTGTATGCTCAAATCTGGCCTCATCCAGATATTTGGAAAGTTTCTTTTTTATTTTGATAAAATCATATTTTCCCATCTGAATCATTTCCTTTATAGATATCATTTTTCTCGATATAGGAAATCACAGGCTGGGGAACATAGTAGCGGAGACTCTGCCCGCTTTCATGCCAGGAACGGAGCAGTTCACTGGAAACATCAATATTCATGGTATCCAGTCGAATAAAATTCCCGTTATACTTCTGTGACAGAAGTTGCATCTGCTGATCAAGTTCCTTCAATGGAGTATGATCTCTGGTTGCCACTACCAGTACTGCTTCATGACAAATGCGTTCCGGTTCCATCCAGGTATCAAAATTAAAAAGCGAATCTGCACCGATGATAAAATAATACTCTGTGTCCGGATTCGCTTTATTCAGCTGTTCCAGAGTCCGGTAAGTATACGTATAACCTTCCTCATGCATCTCGATCAGAGACAGCTCAAAGTGAGGATTATCCTCTATGGCAAGACGGACCATTTCCGCACGCTGTTCATCAGTCGCTCTGCCCTTACGGTTCCGTTTATGAGGTGGATTTCCGCAGGGCATAAACAAAACCTTATCAAGTTCAAGCTGTTCATAGGCTTTTTCTCCCAGGATCAAATGCCCCATATGAATGGGATCAAAAGTACCACCCATGATTCCTATTTTCTTTGTTGCTTTGCTCATTTATAACCTCCCGAGATTAGGGAAGAATGATTTTTTTCTTGTCCTTTTTACCTTCTCTGTAGAGAACGATCTTTTTACCGATCACCTGTACTACCTGAGATCTTGTTCTCTCTGCAAGAACCTGTGCCATTTCACGCGGATCCTCCAGACAGTTCTGAAGAACGCTGATCTTGATCAGCTCTCTTGCTGCAAGAGCTTCCTCAACAGCAGCGGTATTTTCAGGAGTAAGACCACCCTTGCCAAGCTGAAGGATCGGATCCATTGTCATGGCAAGGCCTTTTAAATATGCTCTCTGCTTACTTGTCATTGTCATACCTCTTTATTTATAATAATCAAAATCAAAGCCATACATACGAACCGTATCACCTTCCTGGATACCGGCTTTCTCCAGTTCCTCCAGGATACCGCCCTCTTTCAGGAATTTCTGGAAGAAAGCAAAGCCCTTCTCGGAATCCAGATTTGTATAGCCAAGCATTTTTTCAATCTTAGGACCTTCCACAAGGAATACTTCCGGATCTTCTTCGCTGCGCTCCACAGTAAATGGAAGATTTTCATTTACAAGAACATCTTCCGGGAAGAATTCCTGTTCAAACACTACCGGTTTCATCGGGCTCTTATCCAGAAGCTCTTTCACATGGAAAAGAAGCTCTCTGACACCCTGTCCAGTAACAGCTGAAATCGGATAAACGGAAATACCCTGCGGTTCAAACTCTGCTTTCAGCCGATCGATGGGGCTTTCTTCTCCATCGTCAAAAATACAGTCGATCTTGTTGGCTGCGATAACCTGCGGTCTTGCCGCAATTTCCGGATTGTAAGCTTCCAGCTCTTTATTGATCTTGTGGATATCCTCTACCGGATCACGACCTTCTACGGAAGCTGCATCTACAATATGGATGATAACCCGTGTACGCTCAATATGACGGAGGAATTCATGTCCAAGCCCTACACCTTCCGATGCACCCTCGATCAGTCCCGGGATATCAGCGATAACAAAGCCGCCGTTATCAGTATCTACAACTCCAAGATTAGGACTCAACGTTGTAAAATGATAGTTGGCGATCTTCGGCTGTGCATTTGTCACACGGGAAAGAAAGGTAGATTTACCAACATTCGGAAATCCTACCAGACCAACATCCGCGATCACTTTAAGTTCAAGGAGAACCTCAAGTTCCTGAGCCGGCTGTCCAGGCTGGGCATATTTCGGTACCTGCATGGTAGCTGTTGCATAGTGCTGATTGCCTTTTCCACCACGACCGCCTTTTAATACGATCTGTCTGCGATTCTCACCGGACATATCCGCGATGACCTTGCCGGATTCCGCATCCATGATCACCGTACCTTCCGGAACCTTCAGGACCACATCCTTACCGTCTGCACCATGGCAGCGTTTTTTACCGCCTTCCTGGCCATCCTCAGCTTTATATTTTCTTCTGTGTCTGTAGTCTCCGAGAGTATTCTGGCCCTCGTCGATCTCAAAAATCACATCACCGCCACGGCCACCATCGCCGCCGTCCGGCCCGCCATTGGGTACATACAGCTCACGGCGGAAGCTTACATGTCCGTCGCCGCCTTTACCGGAGCGGATAATGATCCTTGCTCTATCTGCAAACATATTACACCTCTATTCCAAAAAAAGGCTCCAAACCGGATCGATTTGAAGCCTTTTACCTATTTCATTACTCTGCGTCTACAGGAACGATAGAAACCTGTTTCTTATCGCGACCTTTTCTTGTGAATCTTACGACTCCGTCTGTAAGTGCAAATAAAGTATAGTCTTTACCGCAGCCTACGTTTTCACCTGGGTGAATCTTGGTTCCGCGCTGTCTGTAAAGAATGTTTCCGGCTTTTACAAACTGTCCGTCTGCTCTTTTCGCACCTAATCTCTTAGACTCGGAATCACGACCGTTCTTTGTAGAACCAACTCCTTTTTTATGTGCGAATAACTGAAGGTTCATCTTCATCATTGTTGTTACACCTCCTTGACTTTTACTGTCAAATATCGATTGTTATAACTACCAGCAATTTCCGTCAGACCGAGAAGTAAGGAATCCATAAGGAGCATCCCCCGTTCAGAAAGATCATTTCTGAAATGAATGGAAACAAATCCATCCTTTTCCTGCACATCAAATTTATCATCTGTGAATTTTTCAAGAGAATTCACCGTGGTAATGATCAGTGCAGATACCGCAGCACAAACAATATCCTGTCCAGCTTCTGCATAACCGGCATGTCCCTTCGAAATAAATTCTTCATAAGATCCATTTTTCTTTCTGACTTTAATTGTAATCATGATGACACCAGATTAACCGTTAATCTTTTCGATCTTAACTTTGGTGTACTGCTGTCTGTGTCCGTTTTTCTTGTGATATCCAGTTTTGCGTTTGTATTTGTAAACGATGACCTTGCGATTCTTACCGTTTTCAACTACAGAAGCGGTAACACTGGCATCTTTTACATCCTCGCCAACCTTTAATCCGTCATTGCTGACTGCGATCACGTTGTCAAATGTTACGGTTTCACCAGCTTCTACACCGAGCTTTTCAACTTTAATTACGTCACCCTCGGCAACCTTGTACTGTTTACCACCTGTTGCAATAATTGCGTACATCTGTGGCACCTCCTAATTATTTACTCGCCAAATTCGGTGGCTTCTGTTCTGAAACTGAAGCTCTTTAACCTCTTTGTGCGGCATACTCGATTATCATAACAGTGACATACTGTTATGTCAATAGTTTTTTTGATATTTTTATTATTTTTTTGTAAGCTCCCGAATGTCCTCGATCACCGGACGTCTTACTTTCTTTCTGGTCATTTCCAGGATATGCAATGGTGTGATATCAATGGCCCTGCTCTTTATCGGATCCTTTCTGAGAAGCTTCTGTAAAACATGAAAGAGTTCCTCTCTGTGATCCGGATTTTCCATGTTGATAAAATCGATCAGGATAATACCGGAGAGATTACGAAGCCTCAGCTGCCGACTGATTTCCGCTGCCGCTTCCAGATTGATCTTGCGGAAGGTTTCTTCCATTTTCTTCTTTCCGGTATATTTTCCACTGTTTACATCAATGGATACAAAGGCTTCCGTCTGCTGGATCACCAGAAATCCGCCGCTGTTCAGCCATACTTTTTCTTTCTGGATCGCATCCAGTGCAGTTTCCACGCGATACAACTTATAAAGCGGAAGAAGTTTGTCCTGATAAAAACGAAGCTTCTCTTTAAGCTCCGGGCTGATCTCTTCCAGATATCCCAAGATCATTTCTCTGATTTCCGGTACATCGGTAATGATCTCATCCAGGTCACGACCATACGCATCTCTCACAGCCGCCACATAAAATGGTTCTGTCTCCAGTACCAGACTGAAACAGGTTCGGTTCCGTCCCTGGACCACAGCTTTATGGTAGCGGCCCTTCAGCCACTCCAGTTCCTTCAGGATCTCTTCTTTGGAAGCATCTGCGGCATTGGTCCGGACAATGATCCCGAATTCCTTATCCGGACGCTCTGCTTCTTCTTTCAGCCATCCGCTGAGGCGATGGCGGTCTTCCTGTGCCAGCTTGGAAGACAGACCAAACTTTTTATCTCCTGTAGTGAGAACAAGATATCTTCCCGTAAAATTCAGATTGGAGGTCAATGCCGGAAGTTTCCCCTTCATGGCATCCCTGCTTACCTGGACCAGAAGCTCATCTCCAGGCCGCAATGGTCCGTTGCCTTTTCTTCCTGCGGAAAAAACAGCTCTCTGTGCCTCCGCAAGAGGGTAGTAGCATCTCTTTCCAGGCTCGATCTGCACAAAAGCCGCCTGGATATTGGATGCGATATTTTCGACCTGTCCGGTGTATATATTTCCAAGAATGGATTTTTCCTGATCGGATTCCAGCCGGATCTCGACGATCCGTTCCTCCTCTGAAAGGGCCGCTACTGTACAGGACACACCATGGATCTCCATTCTTGTAATGATCAGTTTACTCAATTTCCTCACCTAATGATTCCAGAGTCACAAAACGTGGACTTGCATTTTCTCCTTCATCGGCATACATTTCCAGACGTTTCACTGTGAAGGCAAATTCCGGAAGTTCTTCTCCAAGCCAATGAAAAAAGGTGTTTGTTACCATCTCCGGCTTCGTATAATTAGAGCTTGCAGATGCCAGCATATAGAAGAACCCATTCTCTCTTACTTCCATTTTATAGATATTCGGGCGGAGATCGATTTCCTTTTCGCTGCGCTTAGTCTGCTTGGTCACTTTGATCTCCGGCTGTGCCAGAAATTCCTTCACTTGTCCTTTCCAGTCGATAGAAGGCTCTTTGCCCGGACGGAACTCCACAAGATAATCTGCTGCTGCCACCAACGCCATCGCTTTACCCGCTTTCCCATCCTCTACCTTGCGAACACTTACGATATGCATCCCCTCTGCCATCTGTCCCTCCAGACGGGCTGCGATCTCTGCAGTAGGCATATCTTCTGCCATTTCCAGGTCAAAATAATCTCCGAGACTCTCCATCCCTACTCCAAGGGGAACTGCAAAAGACATGATCATATGCGGGCTGTACCCGCCGGAAAACGCTACCGGAAGCTCTGCACGACGAAGCGCTTTCTGAAAATAACGCATGGTATCCAGATGTCCCACAAACTTCATAGGACCCTCTTTGCTGAATTTAATTCTTACCTTCAAGGCAGACACCTCCTTTAAATTTCATAGCTCCACATGCGGAACATTTCTGACGGCAGTTTTCTGTCACAACACCCTCTTTTGCACGCTGCCATTCACGCTCCAGGAATCTGCGGCTGACACCGGTATCAATGAAATCCCATGGAAGGATCTCATCCAGGCTTCTTTCACGAAGTGTGTAGAATGTCATATCCACTCCGCATTCAGCCATAGCATCCTTCCAGATATCATAATCAAAATTTTCTGTCCAGGCATCGTAAAGGGCACCTTTTTCATAAGCCTTCAGGATCACGTCCGCACATCGCCTGTCCCCACGTGCGAGAAATCCTTCCAGAGCTGTTACATCCGGTTCATGCCAGTTATAACGGATACTTCTCTGATTCAGCTGGGCACGGACTTCATTTTTAACCACCTTGGCTTTTTCCACAAAATCCTGCTCTGTATACATTGGTGCCCACTGAAATGGGGTAAATGGCTTCGGCACAAAGAAAGAAGTGCTGACGTTGATCTGTACCTTACCTTTACGCTGTTCTTTCGGAACCACTTCATAATAGGTCTCTGCGATCTTCTGTGCCAGATGAGCAATTCCCTTCATATCGTCTTCTGTTTCTGTGGGAAGACCGAGCATAAAGTAAAGCTTCACCTGATTCCAGCCGCCCTTGAACGCTTCGCCTGCACCATGGAGGATCACTTCCTCTGTCAGTCCTTTGTTGATAACGTCACGAAGTCGCTGAGAACCAGCCTCCGGAGCAAAGGTCAGGCTGCTTTTCTTTACATCCTGCACTTTACTCATAACATCCAGTGCAAACGCATCGATCCTGAGAGATGGTAAGGAAATATTAACAGCCTTTCCATGAAACTCTTCGATCAGGAAATTCACCAGCTCTTTCAGCTGGGAATAGTCACTGGAGCTTAAGGAACTGAGGGAAATCTCTTCGTGTCCTGTATTTTTCAGCATGGTACGCGCCGATTCCTTCAAAGTCTCCACATCACGTTCACGGGTCGGACGGTAGATCATACCTGCCTGGCAGAAACGACAGCCTCGAATGCATCCTCTCTGGATCTCAAGAGTTACACGATCCTGTGTTGCCTTGATGTGAGGAACAACCGGCGCCTCCACAG
Source organism: Ruminococcus sp. AF20-12LB (assembly GCF_003478985.1). Lineage (NCBI taxonomy): Bacteria > Bacillati > Bacillota > Clostridia > Eubacteriales > Oscillospiraceae > Ruminococcus > Ruminococcus sp. AF20-12LB. Next base: position 104,187 of record NZ_QUGH01000005.1, read on the forward strand.
CCCGGTATTCCTTTTCCATATCAATGATCAGCTGTTTCTGGACCTTCTCAGGAACACCATCCGCCGTCGGTGCAAAGGATGCGATCGTACCATCTTCTTTATAGGTAACTTCATAGAGAGACGGAACATAAATTCCAGGAATCTTAGCTGCTGTCAGGAGAAAATCCTTCCTGCTGCCACCAGCCTTTTTATTGGCCTTGTACGCATCAAAAAGTGCATCATAAACCGTTTCACCTTCTCCGATATAAAACATATCAAAAAAAGGTGCCAGTGGCTCCGGATTATACGCACAGGCACCGCCACCGATCACAATAGGGAAATCCTCACCACGGTCTGCGCTTTTCAGCGGGATACCACTGAGATCCAGTACCTGGAGGATATTGGTATAGCACATCTCGTACCCGATCGTAATTCCAAGAAAATCAAAATCCCGGATGGGCTCCTGGGATTCCAGTGCAAACAACGGGATCTTCTTCTCCCTCATCACCTTATCCAGATCCGGCCATGGGGAAAAGAGCCGCTCACACCATACGTCCTCACGCTGGTTGAACATGTTATAGAGGATCATCATGCCCAGGTTTGACATTCCGATCTCGTAGACATCCGGAAAACACATTGCGAAACGGATATCTACCGCATTTTTATCTTTCATTACGGAGTTGACTTCACCGCCGATATAGCGGGCAGCTTTGTCTACTTTTAGCAATATTTCATCACTTAATGCTAGTTTTCTCATAATTTTCCTTTCTTTAGTTGTGCACATTGTACAAACCAGTCGAATTAGTAAGCAGTCTGTACAATATATAACTCATATTAAAAATAATATGTCATTTTACCTACTGAAAACCCTCTGAAAAAAGGCCGTTCAGGGCGTTTGGTCAAAAAATGGGTTTTCTGCAACTACTTGACAATAAACATCATGTTTTATGAAAAACCAGTATTTACAAGGGATTTTTCGTTTCCTACAGCACGAAAAAACAATTCCTGTCAGAAAATAACTTCCTTAAAAACTTAGTGCCATGTAGGGTGAAAATTTGACATATATCTTTCGCTATTATAAACACATCAACAGGTAAATTCAAGATTATATGTCATAATACCCTGCTATATCCGGCATATCCAGTGAATGAGCATTTTTAGATTCAGGAATGACTTCGTCCACAAACGGTTGCATCATAGAAGCAAGATTAACCATTTTCATTTTCGATTTTACATAAATCTCTTTTGTAAAATCAGAGCTGTAATGCCCAAGGCTGGTTGAAATTGCTTTCATGCTCACATGATACTGGGAAAGTATTGTAGCATATGTTGTTCGTAGTTTTCTCCATTCAATAAAGCGGAACCCGCATTTTTTTACAACTCTTTTATATGGTTTGTCTTTAAAACTTCTGTTCCATGGTAGACCATTGTCCTGGCATATAAGATATCCAAGGTCATGGAAATCGTCTCCCAGATACTCTTTTAGTTCATTATAATGTCTGCGTTGAAGAATGATTTCATCAATTACAAAGTCGGCTAAAGGCACTTCTCTGACGCTATTATGAGTTTTGGTACATTTTTCCTGCGTTAATAAGCTTTGTCCTGGGACACCGTCATTTGTAATTGTGCGTCCCAACTGGCTTTCTACATAAAGCTTGTTGTTCATAAAATCAATGTTTTGATACTTGACAGCAATCGTTTCTGAAATTCTCAATCCAGTTGTAACAGCAAGTAGCATAGCCATAAAGATATGCGGTTCTTCTGTTTTGCAGGTATATAAAAGCATGGATACCTGTTCTACAGAATAGACGTTTGAACGGTCTGCTAGTTTCTTCTGAAATTCTTTTTTCTGCTTTTTGGCATACTCTCTTCTGGTTCCTCTTTTTTGGGCTTTATGAAGAGTGATTGCAGAATCCACGAGGTTATTGGAAACATAACCGTTTATCCGGGCATACTTAAACGAACCAGATAATACTCCGTAAGCAACTCTCAGCATATCAGGAGACTTAATGGTATCAAGTCCCTTGATAAAGTCATCACTTTTTAAATCGCGGAGGTATTTATTACCGATTGCCTTAATCAGGTAATTATAGATGATATTTCGGTAAGACATAAATGTGTTATATGCAATATCTTTTGTGTCAATCATATAATAATACAGCCAGTAATCAAAAAACTCTTTTACTGTATAATCATATGGAAAAAATTCCTGGTTATATAACTGTGCTATTACAATTTCCCTTGCCTTGGAAGCTTCTGCTTTTGTGTCAAACCCACCTTTTTGATAATCCGCCTGATCTCCAGATTCAAAGGTAAACGTTACCCTGTAACAGTATTTTTTTCTTGACTTCAAGTATACAATACTGTCATTAAATTTCCATGAAATAATCTTTCCGTAAAAGAATGTTTCCCTTACGTCCGGACTTGTTATTTCTTTTACATGCATTATTTTCCACCTCCACTGTTTGTCAGGGCGATGGCAGGATCCATGGTATGAGATATATTGTCTTGATCTGATCTTGGGCATCCATAATACCGCAGTAAATATCAAAGGTTGTATTAATATTTTTGTGTCCGAGTACTTCCGAAATCTTCTCCATAGGAATGTCCATCTCAATTAATGCAGTTGCACACATGTGTCTTAGTGTGTGCATGGAAATGTGAGGCAGATTACAGGATTTGGTGATAGCATTAATTCCTGTATTAAGTGTTGCACCACTTTTTATCCGCCCATACATTCCAAGGCAAACATAATCCTTGAAGTCACGATTTTCAGTCTTTGCAATGATACGTTCATTTTCTTCCCTGCGGATTTTTAATTCCTCAAAAATAACAGATGGAACTATGAGACACCGGTTACTGTTTAAGGTTTTCGGCGGTTTGAAGGTTCTTTCAGAAGGATAAACTTTTACCTGTTTGTCATTGTCGGATCCTTTACTTTCGTAATGATAATCCCTGGTATACTGCCGCTGTATTGTAAGGGTTCGGGATTTTTTGTGGAAATCGGAATATTTTAGACCTAAGATTTCACCCGTTCTCAGCCCACATACCAAAGCAAGCAGGATTTCAAAATAACAAGTATGATAAACCTTAGCGGTACGAACAAAAGAGTTTATTTGCTCTTTGGTGTATAGATCCATTTTTTTTCTGCCTGAACAACAAGGTTTTATTCCCAGAAGAACTTTTGGCGATATGAAACCACTCTTTTCTGCTTCTTTTAAAATGACACGCAGAACCTTATAAGTCATCTCGCCGGAACTGTTGCTGTACTTTTTACATTCGGAAAGCAAATCATTTACAAATGTGTCTGTCAGCATACTTAATAGAACATCTCTGCGAATTTTGGGCAGAATTATTTTGTAAATTACCCAGAAATACTTTAGCTGGTTGCTGCTGTCTGTAAACTCTGTCAGGTAATGTTCCTGCCAGTACTGCAGATATTCTGCAAAAGTATAGGAGTTCTGGGTAAGATTCTTGATACGGGAAATTGCCTTCCTGTAAATCTCCTCTGAAATAAAATAGCTTTCAGATGCTTCCTCTTTTGACTGAAATCCGGTTTTAATGTCATACTCAATTGAGTATGTCTTTGCATTGATTTTTTTTCAATATGGTTCCATGAACCATTTTTTTCAAATACATTATAATCTGTCAATGATACTTGCATTGTGATCCTCCTTTAAAGTAACACAGAATGCCCCCTTCATTGACAAGTTAACTTTATCACGCAGTAACATTCTGTGTCAATATGATGCATCGTTAAGATTAGATGCCATGGGAATACCTCCATATTTTTTTCAGTTTATTTCTAATATGTCATTTCCGGCATTCTCTGGCGAATTTTTATAAGAAAAAATAAAAAAGGGCCCGCCACGAAAGCAGGTCCGTAAAAATTGTCTGTATATACAGATTTACGCTTTTTCTGGATTCCAGTCCATTACATCGAATCTTCCATTTTTCTTTTTTCCTTTAAAAATGATCTCTTTTTTAAAGACTTCACCCTGAATTTTGTAGCTGTCCCAATCTAAAGACTCGTATACTGCCGGCATAATGATGTTTCCATTAAAATCGATAGCTCCATATCCATTTTTTCCCTTTACAACAACAAATTCTTCGAGATACCCTCCTGAGATCTCAGAGAACTCTTCAAATTCTTTGATAACCTGCACGGAAGCAGTTTCATCCGATTCATTTGAATATTGAAGCAGTAATACATGTCCATTTCGTACTGCCATTCCCGTGGATGCGATGAACGGAAGCCTGCCGATTGATTCACACTTGTCAATAAGCACGGTGCCATTTTTGTCAATAATTGCCCATCCCTCAGATGTCTTTACTCTCGCCACTGTTCCATTACGTTCTAATGGATTGGCTTCTTCATAGGTACCGGTCATATAACTTCTGTCTTCAGAAATAAAATAAAACCCATTTCCTTCACTGACACAGGATGAGTGGTCTGACATGGGCGAAGCGTCTGTATATTTTGGTTTAATAACTACTTTCCCGTCCGTCTTTGAGATAAATCCGATCAGCCCTTCATTATCTATAACACGGCAATAATCGGAAAATGGATCCTTTTCGATTGCCCTGTAAACATCGGACAATACCCTTTTCCCTCTCATTAAATACGCTCCGTCATTATCAAATACAATGCGGGTTCCATTTTGGGAAACGGTCATGGAATCGTCATACTGGTATTTCATACTGTTACTCATATAAAAATATCCGGCCACAGCAATACTTATAAATATAACCGCAAGGATCAGTATTGTAAAAAAATGACCCTTGTGGTCTGTATCCTCCGTCTCTTCCGTGTAATCCTCATCATTCAAACTGATAGCTTTTAATAATTTTTCAATCATATACTCTTCTCCTTATGACATTTACTGGGTTTACAGTTACAAATCATGCCAGCATACTTAATGGTACCTGTGAAGAAACCCATGACTGAAGTCAGGGGTTCTTCACGATAAAAGTATACTATAGAAGTTTTTGTTATTTCGATGTCAATACATTAAGAAATACAAAATGTCTGCTTTCATAAGATATTAGTTGCAGGCGAGATGTTCGTTGAGAACGCTCGTCTCCTCAAAGCTGAGAGCTGTTCCATTCCACAGATCGGTTACCGTGGAAACAAACATGGGATCGTCTTCTTTAGCAAGGTAATTTTTGATTGCAGACCATGTATGTTTCATGGTATAGCTGTCCGCACAGATAGGATTATCAGCCTGATTGGTACAGAGTTCTGCAATAAGGAGTGCAGTGAATTTATCCGTACCGTTCTCGTCTTCCAGAGATAACCATGGCGTGATTGTTTTGATGAATTTCACCAGGTACTTCTGGTTTTCCATAGAAGTACCGGAGCCGAAGCGGTCAGCCATAAGGGAAGCGATCCACTGGTTAAAATCTGCTGTCTGGAAATAGTTGTTCAGGAATTCCGCTACCTTTTTGTCGTCGTGCTCATAGCGGATCACCATCTGCAGGATGACATTTTTGAACTGGGTACTGTCACCGTAAATCCGACCCATATATTCCGTGCAGAAATCAGCAAAGTTTTTCCCGAACTGTCCGATGACTTCCAGGGCCCTTCGCAGTACATAGTAGTTCTGTTTGATTGCGGAAGCATATGGGGAAAAATGTTGTCTGGCATAGGAAAGCACCTGTCTCTTCTGCTGGTCGTTCCAGCCATCCTTGAACATTCCTGCAATCATATAGATATATGCCAGCATGAGGTCCGACTGCTTGCAGGTTTTCGCGATATCCATACATGGCTCAAAGAAATCTTCAGGATTAGATGCCTGACCGATGGTTTCCAAGGCTCTGGATAGCTGCGGATTCAATTCATGTCCGAGTTTATTCTTGTTCCTATCAGACAGAGCCCGCAGTTCGTTCAGTTCGCTTTTGGGGTTTAATTTTATTTTCTCGACGGTACTGATATTTTTGGATGTTCTTTCTGTACGTTTTAAGGACGCCATATCCATTTCCATTGTTTTCTTTGTTTCAGGCTGTCCGGTGATCCAGGCTTCCATGGTCATCATTCGCAGCGGGTTAATGTAGATCTGAAAACTGATAGGAGTATCTGCCGGATAACTCCTGCCGAATTTTACTGTCCTTGTAGCTATCCTGCGGTTTGGGAGGTTCTTTGTTTTACCCCGTCCGAGGAACATTTCGATACCCAGGGAGCTTGTTGCCTTATCCAGTTTATACTTGTCACGGATTTCTTCCGATTTATAAGGAAGTTCAGTACCTGCCGGAATTAGCTGGCTTACATACTCACCTCGTAATCCGAGGTTAATGGTATCGTTTAAAATGGTGCTGGTATTAAATGCAATGCCTGGATGCAGAGCACTGGTGCATACGTTTGTTTTTTCAGAAGATGATGGATCTTCCAGCTTACGTACATTATATTTGTGGAGGCAGTAATGGTAATATACAGCTCCCCTTGCTACGGATAAATCGGGATCACTGGTTGTCAGTGGTTCAAACCCGAAGAAATCCTTTAAACGTTTTGGGATAAGATAAAACTTGGTCATGCCTCCATTTAAAATAACCGCATCTATTTTTGTATCTTTCCCACATTTATCGATGACATCAAGAACAGGGTAGATGATGTTATTTACGTCCCTTTCCGCCATATGCTGGATTTTTGATGCATCCTCCAGCTTATACTTATATCCCATAAGTGGGGATACAATCCTTTCTACATCCGATCTGGTATAAGTGTCGGCATAAGCATAAGAATCATAAAGATCAATGTCCATAACTTCCAGTTCATAATCTTCTGGAAGGTCAATGGCAGACATTCTGGCACTGTCATAGGCCTGGGACAGGTCTACTTTTAATTTTTCAGCCAGTTTTCTTAATTTGCACATGACCTCTTCTTTTCGTTTAATGCTTACTTTAATACCATTGCTATCTTCAAAACGTTTTAACATATCTGCGGCCAGCAGTTCATCAAAATTATCACCGCCAAGAAGCGTATATCTGCTGATTGCCAGATCCTTGATGTTAAGGATCCCTTTTTCTGTATAACCTACCCGGTGGATTGTAACATCGAGGGTTCCGCCTCCGAGGTCAAATACAAGGACGTTCTTTTCTGTATCCAGCGACAGCAGGTCAGAAGGAATCTCCCCGCATTCCTGCATCCGCATGAAATCATAAATAACTGCCTTAGGTTCATAAAGCAGGACATCATGCAGATTTTCCACATTGATTCTCGCCTTCCGTGCGGCATCGAGAGTAGCCTGGCACTGGTCTGAATCAAAGGAAGCAGGTACGGTTATAATAACATCACTTAGTTCATTCTGAAACAGCCGCTTTTTGGCAGAATTGATCATGAAAGAAAGAATCTGTGCGGAAACATCAGAAGGGGTCTTGTCCGGGATTTCATCAACAAGGGGTACCTGGTCGCTGGTACCCATTAATGATTTTACTGACTTGCATACATAACCGCTGCGGGTTCCGTATCTGCTTTTCGCATAATCTCCGATATCGGCAGTCATTTTTCCGTCACTGTTCTTGTAATAGAATACAACGGAGGGAAGAAGGGGATTTCTTGACTTGCTTCCTGTATCGTTTTTGCGGTCAAGCTCCAGTACGATTGGTTTCATGGTATTATTCTGCATGTTTCCATAAGCGATAACGGAATTAGTCGTTCCAAGATCAATGGCAGTATAATATTGTTTTTCGGACATAATCGATTCTCCTATTCTTCTTTTTCGCGTACTGTTGGAAGGGAAATAATGGTATTTCCATATTGCCATCCAGGTTTTTCTACGGTAACAGATTTCTTTTCACCTTCATAGCTGAATGGCTCTCCGATGTAGGTGTATCCGGACAGATCCTCTGCTTCTGCCATAAATTCACGTCCGGTAGAGTCAAGTGGGTGAATGCCGCTGTCTTTGATAAAACGAAGCAGCTGTTTGAATACAATTGTCAGTGGAAGAACTTGCGGCGGGATTTTTACTTTGTTTTCTTTTAATGCGGCGAGTCTTCTGTCCACCAGTTCAATACTGTCCAGAAGATGTCCGTAAGATTCGGAGTTCATGCTGGTATAAAAAGATGCAATGGCCGCGTCTTTTGCTTCTGCTGCGGTTTCATCGATGGTTTCATTTAATTCATCCAGCATGGCCTGTACCAGTTCCAGGGAATTTCTGCAGTTATCGTATTTGAACTGAAGCTGCTCGTATTTATCTCCGGAAGCCATCCCTTCCGCTTTGGCAGATTCAGAAAGCACATGCTCTGTTTCCTGAAGGACATCTTTGGCAGATTTTCTTTTCCGCTTCATGCCACTGTTTTTCAGCAGCTGTCCACGCAGGTTCCTGAGCAGTCTGTCACAGTAGCGGGCCCCGAAGGTAAATGCAACAGGCAGATATTTGTCATCTTTCAGATCTGGATCAGCCATAATCATGAAAATAACCATGTACTTTCCAATAAAATAGAGTTTTCCATTTTGGCGGTCGCGCAGATTCAGGTTTTCTGTGAGTTCGGAGAAATTGGATATAGCGTCCATATTTCCATCAAGAGCTTTCTTTAATACAGCCATCTGGTTTTCTACAAAACCGAGCACATATCTTCTGCGGTCTTCACTGTCAAGATTTGTATTATGTAAAGCAGTGCGGTAATCATCATAGGTAATGCCAGACTCTTTCACAAAAGAATCCTGAAGTTTGTAATAAGCATCGTGTGGATGCAGTCCCGGATACAGCAGGCTCCCATAAATGGCAATCCATTCAAAAGTGGATTTATGCCGTCCTCTTCGGTACTCAGACAACTGCTTTTCTGCTATTTCGAGTTCTTCTTCCATTACGGAACGGTAGATTTGATCGTATTTCATTTTCTTTGTCCTCTTTAAATAATATTTTTCACCGTTCACAGACTGTACTGCGTTGAGCGTGGGCTGCAGTTTTTTTACAGCGTGAGCGAGCGGTATCTTTTCTTTCACGGGACGGGTGTGCAGTACATACATGAAATCCGGCATAAGATACTGGATGAATGAAAGTGTTTCCGGAATTGATGCATGAAGACTATAGTTGTCAAAGGGGATGGAAACACATCCTGTCCGTTTTGCTTCCTGGCCAACTACAATACAGTTTTTTGTCGGTATGTTTTCAGTGATATGAATGTTTGGGGTGTATATCTGATATCCCATGTCCGAAAGAATGTCTGCCACTGCCCTGCTCTTTGGTTCCAGGTAAACAGGGAGTTCAGGAAAAACAGAACTCAGGAAGTAAAACAGATCCAGATGTTTCGGTATGCTTCTCGAAACAAGATAGATGCCATCTCCGAGTTTTCTGTGTTCCTGAATGATATCTTTTAGTCCGGAATAGGAAGCCGGTAAGTCCGTGGGAGTGCCTTCACTGAACAGGTTTTCCCACGTATCCTCTTTCTGATAAGCATTCGGAATGTTGATCAGAAGAGTTTTTGGATGAAGCTGTTCCGGAAGGCGCATGCCATTTACCCCAAACATGGAAGCTAAACTGAAATCCCCGGTATACAGAATATCATGATGCCCGGTTTCCAGATGGATCATAACTGCCCCTGGCATATGTCCGGCTGGCAGCAGAGTAATTTTACATCCATGGATGAGAAATGGTTTTGCAACAGGTCGGGTATGGATACGTTCCATAAGGATCTGTGCTTTCCGGTAACGCTCATTTTTGATCTTGTCAATTTCTTTTCGCCCGGATATACGTCCGAACTCCAGAAGCTGCGTATAAATCAGCCTTTTTGAGGCTTCTGTGGTTATAATCTCTGCATTCGGGGCAAGGGAGGCAATCCTTGCGATGGATCCGATATGGTCATAATGTGCATGACTGATGAGGATCAGGTCAAGATCAGAATAATCATTCAGTTCATACAGAAGCCTCTCATAATCTGGGTATAACTCATCTCCTTTCAGCCTGGCTCCGCAGTCCAAAAGAATATGTATACCCTCGATGGAGAGGTAATAGGCTGATGCGCCTATTTCGTTTCCCCCTCCCAGCGGGATAAAGTAATCACTCATGGTTCACTCTCCTTTTCTCATCTACTGAAAACATTAAGCAGAGAATGACAGTGCTGAAAAATCAAACAGATCACCAAGAGAAAAATCATCCTTAGGCTTCAGCGCTTCAATGACATGCTGGAGTGTTTTCTGGCATTTGGCTTCATCACGCACAATTCCAAATAACCCCGCTGTATTTCTTGCGTCCACAAGGGCATCATGCTGGCGTCCGCAGAAGTCTTCTCCTGCGTACATGACCGCGTCTTTTAAGGAAATATTGTGTTCCAGGCCAAGGGTGGATCCATACTCAGCCTGAAAATCAAACCATGTAGTGTCAATGTATTTTTTATCCTGAATGGATAAAGAGATATTTTTTAATTGGATTTCCTTTGAAATCTGGGCAAAATCATTATCGCTCCACTGGATGATCTGAATTTCACCCTGGATACTGTTGCACCAGGAAAAAAACATATGTAAGGCATCATCAAAATAAGGTGCCGATTCCACCATGGATGTTTTAATTCCCGTCAGTTTTTCGTATCTTTTTTCAATGCGGGAATTGAAATATGGTTTGACAAGAGTGACAAAACTGCCAATTTCCTGGTACGTCTCATCCAGCAGGACAGCGCCAATTTCAATTACTTCGAGTTTGCAGATTGTGCGCTCTGCCTTGTAGACAGAAGCAACTGGATTCATTTCAAGATCGATAACAACATATTTCATAATGGTTTCCTCCCTGGTTTTATTTCTCGGAATAGCCTTTATGCGAGGGTATTCCATTGATTTGATAATATGAGCATAACATGGGGATTGGGGCAACTCAATGTCAATATGTTGCGAAAGAGCAGAGGGAAAATGGGGTGTCAGTACGTTACGAAAGGGTGGATATTCAGAAATCTGGATGTGTGGTATAAGAATAGTACAGGTTACTATTGTGGTTTAGATAAGGAGGAATCGAAATGCAGAAGAAACGAAACATTATTCCACTGGTTGAAACTTATAACGAAGTGGATACAGAAAAGTACATCAAATCCTACATGTTTATCAAAGGATTTGCAGTAGCAAAAAACCTGAAGCAGACGCTGATTGCGCTGGCAGTGGCAAGACATTTCCATAATGGCCAGTACCGGAAGGACGGAATGCCGTACATTGTCCATCCGTTAAAAGTCTGCAGTACTTTAATCAATTATGGGATTGATGATGATACAACGCTTGCTGCTGCCCTGCTTCATGACCTGTTGGAAGACTGCAGTGATAAGCTCCCTCTGAAAGGGCGGGAACTGATTACGGAGTACCATCTTTCCCAGGAGGTACTGGATATTATTACACTTCTGACCAAGGAATCCGGGCTGGATGAATACGAGCTAAGCGTGTATTTTAAAAAGATTGAGCGAAACTGTAAGGCATCTCTGATCAAACTTAGTGACCGCCTGCATAACAGCACCAGCCTGTATACGTTTACCTTTGAACGGATGCGTAAGTACATCAAGGAGACAGATGACTTCCTGATCCCGATGGCTTCCTATTGCAAGAATTATTATCCAGATTATACCAATTCCTTTTCCATCCTGAAAAGCAACATTTATTCACTGAACAACAGCATGCGGATCATGATGGAGAAATTTGACCAAGAGAAAGGTGTTGTCGAAAGATCAGATTTTCCAAAGAAAGAGATGCTCAGCAAATAATCTAAAGTCTAGCAGGTGATACTATGTATGAACAGAAATGTCCAAATTGCGGTGGAAACAAAATTGTATTTGAAAATGGAAAGTATCGCTGTACATACTGTGATACTGTCTTTTCTGAAAGGATTGCAGACAAAGCGACCTATAAATATGCTGCCCGCATTTCGCAGGCAGGAGAACATTTAAAAATGAAAAACTATGATCGTGCTTACACGATTGCCAAAGATCTGTCCGATATTCATCCCACGGATCCTGATCCATATACTATTATGCTGCTTTCCATTACTTCTGATCTAACCGATTACCATTTGACAGCAAAAAGCAGAATGGAAGCAACTAAAATATGGGATAAGCTGGAACAGTTAAACGCAATTTCGCAGCCAATGAGAAACTATGCGAAAAAAATACACCAGAAAAAATAAATGCGTTGGAATCGTCTCTTATATGGGACAAATTTTCTGTTGGATTTGGGATTTTCATGCTTATAATTCTTTTTATAAAAGATCCCGAGCACTTTCTGATGCTTTTCATATTAGATATCATTTGTTTGTGCTATTATTGTTGGAAAAACAGAACATTAGAAAAGATTGATTTATACCAAAAGGAAAAGTCAACCAAAAAGATGTATAATCCATTTTGGACTTCGTTGGATGAATTTTGAACACGGAATATCCAATGGTTCCTGTTAAGGCGCAATCCCCGTGTCATGAAATTTTATAAACATGGGGATTGCGCTGTTCTTGAAGAACCATTGCCAACGGATACTTTTATTTTTCATCCGTGATTGCACCATATGTTTTGAAAATACTTTTATCCTCATTTGACAAGTTTGACTCAGAGTGAAGTTTTTCTAATTTTAAACCTTGAATTTTTAATCCCGGAACGCAATGCAATGTACAAATGGGGGTTAATATCATCGATTTATTTGCCTCTGGATGCGGTAATTTCCATATTTTTACAGTTCCATCGGCAGATGCCGTTATTATTCTATCTTCTTGTGGGGCAAAATCCACATATGTTATAATATTTTGATGGCCATTATATTTTTTATAATGAGAACAATGTATCATATTTATAACTCCAGAATTTTCTTTTTTCCATGAGCCTAATATCCTATATGTAGTTTGCCAGTCGTTTGCTCGATATATTTTTATATTTGGGGTTCTAGTAGTTGAAGTAATATAATTGCCTTGTTTGCTGGTGAATATTTCTGTCCCATAGATGCCATTGCAATAGGACCGGTTTAATACGGCTAAGCATTGTTCAGTGTTCCTGTTTAACACTTCTAAATATGCCATATTTTCTACTAAATATAAAAAATCATTATTAAAATCAACATGAACTGCGATTGTACACTTTTCATTGTGTTGAAATAATTGATGTCTTTTAGATTCGTAATAAGGTGAAGTAAAATCGCAAGTCATCGTTTTTATAAATTTTCCGGTATCTGAAGAATATATTTCTAAGGAACCAGAAAAAGTTCCTACCAGAATAGTTTTTCCAGCACTATCATAAAATGTAGCGCAGATTATACCCATTTTATCTCCAGCTAATTTAATTTTGTTTTTTTTATCAAAATTATATATTGCCACAGATGATATATGTTTGTTATATCCAATTCCTAGCAGATAATCTCCATTTGCACTATATGTCAATCTAAGTATTGCGGCATCATGCATCCAAAAAGTATACAGGTAATTCGCTTTCAGTGAATCACACTCAAATTCATACAAAAAAACTCTTCCGTCTATAAGAGAAACTGCCAGCTGTTGTTTTGCTTCATGATATGCCATGTTTGAAGTACATAATGGAAAATTGTCAATTGTTTTTAGACATTTCCCTGACTTGGAATCCCAGATTAAAATACTATTAGTTCTTCCACTAGTAACAATATATTTTCCATTTTTTATAAAAAGAGCTGACGCTATACCCTGGAAACCCATTTTATTAAAGGTTCCAATACATTGCATTTTTTTTGTATCCCATAATTTGGCACTATGATCTGCTGATCCTGTTATAAGGTATGATGAGTTTGCGTTTTGAAATTTCGTAGTATGTGAAATGCTCGCAATGTGTTCTTCCCTTTCTAAAAAGCGCAGTTCGTGGTTCTTATCGTAATCATCATAATCCAGAAAAATTAGTTGACCACTTGCAAAAGAAACTGCAATAACAGAGTCATTTTGAACAAACTTTGCAGAAGAAATAAATCCTTTGGCATCAAGATTAATAGAATGCAACAATACTGCTTTTTCCCAATCATCTGATATTGAAAAAACGTGTATTGTGCCACATTCCATTGTTGTGACCGCCAGTAGATTGTGTTTATTAGAAAAATCCATGCTTACAATTTCATTGCTCAACGCATAATGTTCTAATTCAATTTGAAAAGAAGTTCTTATGTTGATGTTCCATACTTGGATCGTGAGGACTTTGTCCGATATTCCGTTTAATAAAAACCTCTTTCTTGTTGCCATAGCAAAGTGCTCATTATCTGATGAAAAACAAAGGAGATCGAAGCCTCTGCAAAAATCGCTTATATAATGATATGCCGTATAGTTTAGTACATAAAAATTTTTAAAAGTTGCTGTATCATACAATCTGGCTTTTTTCTTATAAAATGCCAAAACAAGATATCTTCCATCAGGGCTAAAGACAGCATTGTATGAATTAAACCTTTTTACAACCTCGAAAGTATGGATATCTAAAATTTCAGTTTTCTTACGGGTAGAAACTGCAATATACTTCTCGCTTGTAGAAAGGTTATATATTGTGGCACGATATTTTTTTATCGTTTTGATGTAAGTGCAAGTTTTGCGGTGCCATAGAGACAGCGTTCCATCTTCTCCTGCTATAAAAACGTAATCACCAGATTTTGAAAAAGCAGTTTTATAAATTTCCCCACAATTAATTTCTGAAACCAAATTATTAGAATTAACAAGACACCCAGTCATATTTACGTCGTTTATATCAATATCATTGAAATAACAGTTACGTAAATCAAGACAGGACAAATCTAATCCATTCAGAGTATGCCTGGAATAATATATGATTTTTAATAAATTTTTCACGCCATATCCGACCACGTCATTATTTGGATAAAAATAATTACGATACAAATTTATTACGTTGATTATTAAAGCCCGAATTCCATTAGCAGGCGTGATATCTTTCCATTCTTTTCCATTTTTTTCAGGAAGATTAAGATGCTCTTTCGCTATCTCTCCAATATAATGAATAACACTTTGGCTGAGCAGGCTGTCATTAATATTCATTAAATATTGCAAGCAGGCTGCTTGATTTAAACCATTTTTTGAAATGAATACAGCCATTTTCATATCTGTAATAATCTTCATCGCAGCAAAAAAATCCCTGATGTGCTGATGAATAAAGCTGTAGTTTTGGTCAGTGGCATATAATATGCCTAAAGAATACACGCAGTATCTTGCAATCACTGCTGCATAGTCATGCATAGGCTCTTCTAAATCAAGCATCTGTTCTGCATAGGTTTTTGTATTTGGAACAGCATCTTCTCCTGAAAGATAATCTTTGAAATACATTCTGCCATATTTACCACAGATATCTGTTTCCTTCTCTCCCTTTAGGACAGAATCTATCACTCGCTTGAATGTGGAAAGGTCAACTGTATACAGATCATTTTTTTCCATATACCATCCCAGTTCCGGCAGCAGGAAGTCCAGGATGAACCATTGCATTTTCTTGTCAATACAATTGGTATTATAACTATCTCCAGCTTTTTTATGATCCGCACTTATTTCTATGATGCGGTTACGGGCTGTGTATTTTAGACCACATTCACTATAAAAGGAATATAAAATTTCTCCAGGGGTAGAGACATCTCCATGATCATATAACTGACTGTAAAACTTCAGGAATAATGGGACTTTCAAAGTTTTCATGAGGCGGCTGTTGTTTTTAATTTCATCAAAAGAAATGCCATAGGATGTTAAATAATTTTCTATCATATCAGGGCTGAGTCCTGTTAAATAAAGGCGTTTAAAGAAATCATCCAGAGCAGGCAGTGTTTCATCAGCCCTGCTGGTAATAATGGCTGTGATATTCTTATGCTTTTCTAAAAGTTCCTTGATTTCTTCAACAATCAATTCTGAAGGAGTTCCCAGATACTTGCCTTCTTCTGTAGACAGCTGTTTCTTTGACACTTCATTTAATCCATCCAAAAGTAACAGATACTGCGTATGACCTTCACCGGCACGCAGAAGCTGCTCAACACTTTCCAGGATGGAAGTATCTTCTCTTTCCATGATTCGTGACATTTCTTCAGCATTTTCAGAAAGAAGGTATCGTTTGTCCACAGAGCCAAGCAGCATATACAGATACCTTTGAATAAAAGTCGAATGGGAAGCATGATACGCGCTGCAGTAGTCTGCCGGGGCTTTGGAAAGTTCAACAAATAAAGGAATTATGTTTTTTCCATTTTCTTCTGGGTGGTAGGCATTATCCCTGTAGGTGTCTTCCATAATAGAGTTTAGAGCAGTGGTTTTCCCTATACCGCCCTCTCCAATCAGATACATATTATGAAGAGTTTCCTTATGGGCAAGAATTTCGGACAACGGTTTCACATCAGTAGTATCTTCTGGATCAGCAGATACGCGGATTGGAAAAACAGTCATATGGGAAGAATGGACTGATAATGGCATAATTTTCTTATTAATAACAAGATCTGCAAAACGACGGCCTTGCTTCTGATTTTCTTGATACCATAATTTTCCGGCTTTCCATGCAGTTTCCGGTTGTAGGAATCTGTTTGCCTGACGTTGCCGTTGGAAATTCGCAGCCCCGCTATGGATAATATTCCGGGATGGGAGACTAATGTCTGACGACATCTGTGATCTGCCTGGCTGTGCCACTGCTTTTCGGGAAGAATAATAGTTATCCCTGGTTGCTCCAGGGACATAATCCGGATTTTTCATCAGCCGACACAAATCTTCCTTCATCTCTTCTGCTGTCTGGTAACGGAAATCAGGATCATATTCACAGACGTTTGACAAAATTTTTTTCAGGCCTTCCGGGACCTCTGATTCAAGCTCCGGAAGTTTTTTATCATCTATTCTCTGCTCATAATGACTGTGAATCGGAACGGTATCTGCCAGTTCATAAAGAACCAGGCCTAACGAATAAATATCACAGCGGTGGTCAACGCTTGCATTTCCATTTGCCTGTTCAGGAGCCCAGTAATTCCGGGTACCTTCCTGGAAAAATTGAGGGTAATTCTCTTCTCTTGCAATTCCAAAATCACCAAGACAATAGTGTTCATTAAACCAGAAAATATTTTCAGGTTTAATATCTTGATGGAATAAATTATTTTTATGTATCCAAATAAGGGCATCACAAAGGTCTATACCGATAGTAAGGATCTTTGCAAGATTTTCTGGCTCTTTTTGAGGCATCGCTTGTTTTCGATATTTATAAGTACCAACCATATCCGTCATGCATTTTGCAAGCGGCATTACAATCGCATAATCTACGCCGATCCTGTTAAACCTGTCGCATTTCCATGAAAGACGTGTAGCAGTTCCGGTAAAGGGGATTATATTGGCATTTATATTGGAAATATTATTAGAACTTCTTAATTTTGCCCAGTTGGATATTTCACGGAAAACATTGTTGCCAATGCGAATATCCCTTTCCACCATATCATTCAGCCTGGTCATTTCATCATTCAGATTTTTTGTATTGCATTTTTTTGTAACACAGCAGATCAGTTTTACAGCGTTGTTGTTTATTTGATAAACAATTGTCCGTCCACCGGATCCGGTACCAAGCTCTTTAATAGTATCGGTTCTGAAAAAATCTTTCACTGCCTCCTGTTTTGCCTTCCGTATTGCTGATTTTTCACCATCTTCAAATTCTTTCAAAGAATAATTATAATTTATTTTTTCAAACATATCGTGCTACCTCATAATTGTTAATGAAAAACAGCCCCATATACTTTCAACATATTCAAATCATGTTCGGTTAAGGTTGATTCTGCATGTAAATTATCGATTACAGTGTTTTTTACTTTAAGGCCTGGTACGAATTCTATAGAATGTAAGCATTGCGGCAACATGTTATACTGTCCTTCTGCTCCTTCTGTGTCGCAGGTTAAATCCCATATTTTTACAGTTTTATCATGGGAAGTGGTTAATAATTGGTGTTTATCGGGACTGAATTCCATTCCTGTTATTGGCTGCGTATGGCCTTCTTTCGTGTTGTAGATTAAACGGTAAAATTTGTTGGCAAATTCCTTATCTTCAAACCTCCATGCACCTCTTATGTTATATTTGCATTTCCAATCTTTAATATTATCGGAAAAACATAAGTCGAAAGAATCCGTTTTCTGTATGTCAGACATTCTGAAAATTTTTATATTTGGACCACATGTTGAAAAAGCAATGTAGTCACCATCGGATGATATCGCTAAATTATAGGCCTCCGCATTAAATGCCTTTAAAATAGCAAGACACTTTTTGGTAAAAGTACTCCATAATTCAACTCGTCCTCCATTTCGAGCAATATATAAATATTTGCCATCCGAGCTGTACTCAATAGCTACAACACGTTTCATAGGTCGTTCTCCTGCAATGTTTTCTGACTCTTTGTAAAGCCTGTGGAGAATGTTTTTTCTATAAGGTTCATAATATGCATGGTCAATTTTTTTAAATGATCCAGTGTAGGAATCTAAGTATCCTATTGAATCAGCATTTCGCAGACTTACAAGAACGGTATCTCCACCAGGGGTAAATGATGCGCCCATTCCCCTGAATGAATAATCTATGGATAAATGCGTTGTGTTTTGTGGCATCTCCTGAGTTTGTTTTATAGTATCTGTACATATCCTGCTTATTTTATTCAAAACAATCAATTTTTTAGATGGGATATCATAGATACATAAAAACTCACCCAGATAAGAAAGCGTTAAGAGTTTATTACCATCAGGGCTGAACTTAAATTCGCTGATATAAGTATCCATCATTTTTACTGTTTCCTGATGAGCAAAAATGCCATTCAGATAACGGTACAGTGCAACAGATCCATTATCCAATACAACTGCAAGCTGCTTAGTTTTTTCATGATACGATACTTTCCATGTCTCTTTCCATGTGTAATGTTCTAAGGTACCAATTCTATCAACATATTTACCCGTGGCTGGATCAAAGATTTGCAGTTCCCTGCTGTTGCCTGAAATAACAATATATTTTCCATTTAGAATGTAACAAGCAGATAAAGTCGAGCTTATATCTCCTTTATGTAGTAAAGAAATACACTTTTTGGTTCGTAGATTCCATATTTTTACTTTACAGTCACTGGAGCCTGTTAATACATAACTCGTACTATTATGGACATATTCAGAAATACTGTTTATAGAATCGTCATGTCCCGTCAGGTGCCAGCAATTATTACTAATATCTTGAGGAGAATTTAATAATGTTTTAAAGTTACATAGAAACAGGTTTCCATAGTTACTTCCGATTAACACATATTGTCCATTTGATACGAATTGAATACAAGTTATTTGTGATATTTCGTAATCCAGAGCACTCATAAGTTGTACATTTTGAATCAAGTGCGTATTCCCTGTATTCTGATCAAATTCATACAATTTAATAATATAAGATAAACAATCTACAGCCAATAGATATTTTCCATCGGGGCTGAAAGCAATACCAGTGTTTCCATAATCACTTTCGTCAATATCAGTTATATGCATACCGTTTTTTGTGGACCATAATTCTATAGTCCTTTTTGATTGAAAAGAAACGTTAAGTGTAAAGTAATTACTATCGGGAGAAAAAACATACTTTGAGAAATTTGGGATGCCATCTATATAAGAGTTCCTGACAGTATGTGATAATTTTTTTATCAAAGAAATTTCGCCATCATTTATACTCACTAGCCGTGCTTTTTTCATATGATACAACAAAAGAAGATATTTTCCATTAGGGCTAAATAACCCATAATAAGCGTTGAATTTTCTTTTTACTTCATACGTATGAATGTCAAGGATTTCTACATATGAACTTGTTGAAACAGCAATATAATTTTGTGACATAGAAAGACTGTTGATTGGACAGTCATATTTTTTTACGTCTTTAATACATTTTGCTGTTTTCAAATGCCATAATTTCAACTTTCCATCACGTCCACCAGTAAAAACATTTTTTCCAGAAGGCGAAATTAATGCTCTTGTAATAACGCCATCATGTCCACTCGGAAATAAAGTTTCATGGTAGATAAGAGAATCTGATAAATCAGCATCATATAATTCGATACCATTGAGCGAACAATTTCTTAGATCCAGAGCTTTTAAATCCGTTGCAGCTAAAGTCTTTCTTGCTGTGTACATGATTTTCAAAAGATTCCAAACCCCATATTCTGTGCTGCCTTGATGCGGAAAATAATTTCGAAATAAATCCAATATACTGGTTACTAAAACACATCCATTATCTGAAAAATAGATATTGTCGGAGTTTTTTGCCTTTATATTCCATTTTCCATTAACAAAATCTGGTGCATTTTTATATTCACCCAGTATTTCCCCTATAAACCGGATAACATCTTCACTCAGCAAATCTTTATTCAAGCAATTTAAACATTGACGCCCTTTTTCTTTGTCATTGTCCAAGCAGTTTATATAGTAAGCCATTTTCATATCTGTAATAATCTTCGTTGCAGCAAAAAAATCCCTGATATGCTGATGAATAAAGCTGTAACTTTGATTATTGGCATACAAGATACCTAAAGAATAAACACAATACTTGGCTATCATAGATGCGTAATTATCATCAAGAGGCCCTCTTAAGTTAAGTAACTGTTTTGCATATGTCTGCGTATTTGGAGCAGGATCTTCTCCTCTCAGATACTCTTTAAAAAATTTCCTTCCATATATACCACAGATATCTGTTTCCTTTTCTCCCTTCAGGACAGAATCTATCACTTGTTTGAATGTGGAAAGGTCAACTGCATACAGATCATTTTTCTCCATATACCATCCCAGTTCCGGCAGCAGGAAATCAAAAATAAATCCCTGCATTTTTTCATCAAGAGAATTGGTCTCATATCCGTCTCCTGCTTTTTGACGGTCCATCTTGATTTCAGCAATCCGGTTGCGGGCAGTATACTTGGTGCTGCGTTCACTGAAAAATGAGTAAAGAATCTCTCCCGGTGTAGAAATATCTGCCGTGTTATACAGTTCTCCATAAAGCTTCAGGAAAAGCGGGATTTTTAATGTTTCCATAAGCCGACTGTTTTTATTGACCTGTTCAGAGGAAATCTTACATCCGTCCAAATATTCTTTAATAATATCTTCGCTGACACCGGTTAAAAAAAGGCGTTCAAAGAAAGCATCCAGATCACTCAAAGTCTCATCCGCTCGGCTTGTGATAATAACAGTAATATTCTTATGTTTTTCCAGTAGTTCTTTTATTTCCTCCACAATCAGTTCTGACGGAGTACCAAGGAAATCTTTTTCTTTCGTAGAAAGCTGTTTCTTAGAGACCTCATTTAACCCATCCAGAAGCAGGAGATACTGTGTATGTTCCTCATCCGCACGCAGAAGCTGATCAATGTTTTCCATAATGGAAGTATCATCTCTCTCCATAATTCTTGACATTTCTTCAGTATTTTCAGAAAGAAGGTATTGTTTGTCTACAGATCCAAGCAGCATATACAGATATCTCTGAATAAAAGTTGAATGGGAAGCATGATACGCACTGCAGTAATCTGCCGGGGCTTTGGAGAGTTCAACAAACAAAGGGATTATATTTTTCCCATTTTCTTCTGGGTGGTAGGCCTTATCTCTGTAAGTGTCTTCCATTATAGAGTTTAGAGCAGTGGTTTTTCCTATACCGCCCTCTCCAATCAGATACATATTATGAAGTGTTTCAGGATATTTCAGAACTCCAGACAACGGTTTCAAGCCTACAGTCTCTTCCGGATCTGTAGACACGTTAATTGGGAAATTAATCGCATTGGAAGAAACTGCAGATAATGGCATAATAGTCTTGTCAATATTAAGACCTGCAAAACGGCAACCTGTTCTCCGGCTTTCTTCATACCATAATTTCCCGGCTTTCCATGCAGTTTCCGGTTGAAGGAATCTGTTCGCTTGGCGCTGTCGTTGGAAATTTGCAGGCCCACTTCTCATAATATTCCGGGATGGGAGACTAATGCCTGACGACATCTGTGATCTGCCTGGCTGTGACGTTGCTTTTCGGGAAGAATAGTAGTTATCCCTGGTTGAGCTAGGAACATAATCCGGATCTTCCATCAATCTGCATAAATCTTTCTTCATTGCTTCTGCTGTCTGATAACGGAAATCCGGCTCATATTCACAGGCGTTTGACAGAACTTTCTTCAGGCCTTCCGGGATATCTGATTCAAGCTCCGGAAGTTTTTTATCATCTATTCTCTGCTTATAATGATTATGAACCGGAACGGTATCTGCCAATTCGTAAAGAACCAGTCCCAGCGAATAAATATCGCATCGGTGATCAACTGACGATCCATTTGCCTGCTCTGGAGCCCAGTAATTCCTGGTACCTTCCTGAAAAAACTGAGGACTATCTTCTTCTCTTGCAATACCGAAATCCCCCAGGCAGTAATTATCATGATACAAAAAAATATTTTGTGGCTTGATATCCTGATGGATAAGTTTGTTTTGGTGCATCTGCATCACAATAAGAGCATCACAGAGATCAATACCGACAGTAAGGATTTTGGTAAAATCTTCTGGTTGTTCTTTTGGAATATCCTGTTTCTGAAACTTATAAGTATCCATTTCATCAGTCAGGCATTTTGCCAAAGGCATCTGAATTGCATAATCTACCCCAATTCTGTTAAAGCTGTCACATTTCCATGAAAGACGTGTGGCAGTTCCAGTAAAAGGGATTATATTAAGCTTACCTGCAGTATTGTCAGTTATGCTGCTTAATATGGTCATGTTTATCATTTCACGGCAGAAATTTTTGTTAATATTAAGGTTTTCTGCAATTAAGCAATCTAATTCCGTCATTTTGCTGTTCAGGTTTTCACCGTTACATTTTTGGGTAACCCCACAAATCAGTTTTACCGCATAATGGTTTACCTGATAAACGATTGTCCTGCCACCAGATCCGGTTCCGAGTTCTGTAATGGTATCAACTTTGAAGAATTCTTTCACAGCTTCCATTTTTGATTTCCGGACTGCTTTTCTCTCGTTTTCATCTTTTATTTCTGTCAAAGAATAATTGTAGTTTTTATTTTCAAATACTCCCATATCATTCTTCCTCATGTTTTTTTAATATATTTTAATTTGTATCACTGAAAGGTCATCCTGTGAGCCAGAGGAACTGGCAGAATAAAGTAATGGCACAGTTGCAAAAAGTTCTGTATTTTTTTGTATAACCGCCCGAATAGCATAGTTACTGCATACGGAAGAAATCCCATCGGTCATCAAAAAAATCATATCATCCTGTTTTAGTGTAATCCATGTGGTTTCTAATGGATGAAACTCATAGCCATATGCATCCATTCCAATGAAAGCTGTTAATTTGTTAAGATCTGACTTGTACCGTGGGTCATCTTTGGAATACAGTCCATTTTTAACTGATAACGCCGCTTTAGACTGATCTTCTGTCATCTGGAAAAGGATTTTATCCCGGTATAAATATCCCCTGGAATCACCGGACCAGAAAAATTGTGCCGATTCTTTTTCACGATCCAACACGCAGACTGCTGCTGTTGTGCCAAGAATCATATGAGGACTCCGGATAATCCTGTTATTGGCTGTTTGAAAAGCATCCGAAATCATGCAGGATACTTGTTCCGGAGAAAGCTTGTCATTTAGTTTCATATGTACGTTATAGAATTCTTCTGCTGCATACAGGGAAGCATATTCCCCATAAGGACCGCCGCCCATCCCATCAAATACTGCAAACAGGCTGTACCGGCAACGGTTGGTGGCTGTAAAGGAAAAAGAATCCCTGTCTGTGTCGCATTCCTTTTTATAATGGGAGCCAATGAGGAAATTGTCTTCATTATTTTCATGGTTAGTTCCTCTGCATGTTTCACCAGCAGCAGAAAAAGAAAGTTTATAATTTGGCATATAAGATAAATGATCCTCCTACTATAAATATATATTTATCATCATAAATAAAACGGTATGTTTTAGCATTTTCCAGCAATAATTCATTTTCAAGAGAGATCAGGACGTTATCATCATTAATCAAGAAAAAATTATTTCGAACATCTTCAGAAGTATCCAACTGGTATGCTTGTTTCGATTCATTATAACTGAATGTAAGAAAATCATATGGAACGTCATCCAATTCTATTTCCCTCCCCATACCACTTCCGTTGATTCTGATGGTCTCGGTTTGCATGAAATAAAAATCCCAGTTATTTTTATGGGCAGATAAAAACATAAATACTACAGGAAAGATTTTTTCAGGATCTGCAGGATCTTTTCGCATAAATGAAAACACATTAGGTAAATTTCTTTCCATGGAAATGGGAAAAGTTTCCTCAAAAATACTATGATTATTGAATTGGGTTGGAAGTTCGTTCAAATACTCTGTATAATATAGGTTTTGATAGAGATAAGTGATTCTTCCTTGGCTTATTTGCATATCCATGTTTTGTAGTGCAGAATATGGACGGAAAGATATGTTTGTTTCATATTCCAGGTCTTTCTTTTCAAGGATATACGATTTTCCCTCTTTGAAATAGTCAGACTCATTATAATAAGCAAAATCTCCATCAAAAATGCAAAGATAACTCATAAACTAGTTTCTCCTTTTAAAAAATATGATATTTTTCTAAAATTATATTAAATATTTTCTGAAATCGTTATCTTTTAAATAAAAAGATGTTTTCCTTACCAAAAAATCAAACATTACATTTTCCGGATACAGAGAAAGTAACTCCTTAGAATAACGGAATGACATTGGGCGTACAATCTGTAGTTTCTTTAAACAAATGGTTTTTTCAGCAGGTTCAAGGGGTTTCTTAGTTTTGCGTCGTTGATTTTTTATCACATACCTGAAATTCACTTTGATTACAAATAGATTTTGACATGCATTTGATTCAGGATTTGGTCTGGATTTTCTAACTGCTTTGTCTGTACTGGTAAGTATCCTTTTTAAACTTTCGTTATCTGCTCCTGCCAGAGGTTTAAATTGAAGAATATCGAAACTTTTTGTTGGATATATAACAGCAGCTACAGAAATAGATCTGATCCAGCCATACCTCCGCAAAGATTTCATAGCGGTAATAGCATCTGTGAAATCCATATATTCCTTATCATATTTAGAAGGATAATTTGAAAAACGTTGAAAAGCAGATATTGCTTCAGAGAAATCCTGCTTTGTAATTCCATAACAATTGCTGTAAACACTTGTAAATTGGTCAATAAGATCTTGGGATGACACTTCGCATATATATCCAGTAGTATTATCAGATGCTGTCATAACAATGTTTTCAATAAAATTTCTTGCATACAAAGGAGGTTCCTGTGCCAGATTAAGAAGGTTGTTGATTCCTGCTTTACTGCAATTTAATATGAGCCCCATAGTAATAATGTCATTGCGGCTGAAAATACGTTCCATATGTTTGTGAATTGGCTCGGGGACTGTTTCCTGCTTTTTAGAATTTTTTTTCTGCTTTTTTGGTCTTTTTACAATTCCGAATGCGGCATATAACAAATTACTTAGACTGGACGGCCACTTGTCAATCTCACCCTTTGGAGTCGAGTGTGTTCCGTTAGTTTTTGCGGAAAATCGTAGAGCACTGTTTGTCAAAGCACGAATAGAATTCTGAGAGGCATCAAGTTGGTTGTTTTTGCAAATGCAGTATTTATCAGTAAACAGTATTGCAAGATTTCCATTTAACATATTGTAAGAGGAAATAAAATGCGGAACATACTTTTTAAAATATTCAATAAAACTGGACTGCTCGAAATTCAAGTTATTGAGTTCATAAAGCAGACTTGTGGTTGATACATCTTCGCTAGTTTCTTTATTTTTTTCGGAATCTATCTCTAGTTGTGCGGTTATTAACAGATGATAGTCTAATTTATCAATGAATTCCTGGGCTGTTGCGAATGAATAACATTTATGTCCAAGCATGAATATGTAGACCATATCCTGCAAAGAGTTCTGTAAGGTGGCACTGGATGAAGTTCCTTTCAAATACAGCTTATGCATACCGGCACATTCCAAAAGTTTATTTGTTTCTTCAAGTGTACATTTTGCCCAGAAAGCTAGTTTTATAACCTTGACTCTGTCATATGGAACGGATCCACCACGCCACTGGTCAATTACATTGCGGGTAAATTTTCCACCACCATAACATTTGGAAGCCATATCGCCAAGAGCCTGCCTTGAAAGAGAAAAATTTTCCAGTGTTTTATTTCGGAAATATCTTTCATAAATAGTTCGATCTTCATCATCAGAAATTGAATCTTCTCCAAATTCGTGATTTACAAATATTTCTCTTTCGTGAAGGTCTGTAATTGAAAAAATATCAGAGATAATTCCTTTTTTTATTGTTTTTCCAGGAATTTGAAGATTATCATCAATTAAGTGATCTACAGCTTTTGCCCATCTTTGAGATGTATCCCAGCAACTGTCTAAAATTTCTTTCTGATAATCTTCAGGGTACATACATTCATTACGGCTGATTATCCCATTCTGAATGGTATCATTAAGTTTTTTTGTAACATCTGGTTTTTGAACTGATATTGCTTTTTCTATAAAAAGATCTTTACAGTATTTGCAATCACACTTATCTTTCGTATTCATACATGATGTTCTCCTCTAATAATCTCTTGTTATACATCGGACAATTACTGCCATTGCATCGATAAGGAACTTCCCTATATTTGTTTGGTGTGGTGTTTGCTGCTCCATAAAGAAGCAACAATTAGAAAGTTGTCACGAATGCTGTAGAATCCTTTCGTATTCATAAGGCTGTCCCTCTTTAAACTTCACATATTGACTATAAGAAATTATACCAGAAAAGCCTCTTTTTGCAAATGTCAGTATGTTATGAAACCAAGAATTTACAAAGCTCTTGACAAATGTTTAAATAGATTAATAAAAGTAACCTAGGAGGATTAGACATGGTAAAGAAAGTTTTAGAATTGCTACTGGCAGAATACGAGGAAGAAATGCCTATGAAGCAGCAGTTTGCAAGTATGCTGATCTGTTTGGCAATCACAGGTCTGTTAATCTGTATCCATGACAGGCAGGAAAAAATAAGATCAAAGGAGCTTACAAAATGATGAAGATGAAAGAAGTCTGGAACTCAATATATCCTTATCTGGAAGACGCAATTGACGAAAAAGATTCTCTTCCTCTTAAAACTCAGATTGTTCTCTCTCTCGTCGTTTTCGGAATATGTATGCTTCTTGCGTATTCATCCAATAAGGCTTATGCAGAGCGTAACATGAACGCTTCAGAAGACTATTCCGGAAGTAAAAATACCATCTCAGATGAAAATAGATTGATTCAATATGGCAATATGGGAGCCTATCTGCAGCAAAATGGTGAGCGTATATCTGACTATTACCCAATAATTGAAGAAAATTTTGATAGCGACATGCTTCGGATAATAGGTTCTAACGGATTATATGGTTATATTTCTAAATATAACGGTGAGGAATTAATCAAGCCAAGTTTTCAGGAAGCAACTCCTATGAATAAAAATTCTGCTTGTGTTAGCAAAGATGGAAAAAATTATTTTTTCATTGATGAAAAAGGGAAAAGAATAACCCGGGATTACAGGCAGGCATATCCATGGGAAAATCAGGGACAATATGCCAGAGTGGAAACAACAGACGGTTGGGCAATTATTAACAAAAAAGGCGAAATTCTCCTTGACCAATGTACCATGATCAATTCATTGCCCGAGGTAACAGCGGAAGGAACCGCCCTGCGCGACGGAAAAGGGGTACTGTTCCGCATTAATACAGATGGACAATTGGAGACAATATCTGTTGTAATGGAAATACCAGAGGTTTTGGAAATTTCGGAATTACATTACAATAGTTTTGCAATAATAGAAAAAGAGAACGGATATGGGGTGGTTTCTGCGCAAGGGGATATAATTGTCGATCCGGTATACGAAAAGATTACATGGGAAGCAATTCCTTTTGAGGATAATGAGTATGGACACAAAATGATCTTTAAATGCAAAGTTTTAGGCGGACCTTACGAAATCAAAAACTGGGATCCGAGAAAGAAATTGAAAATAAGCAGACAGGCAGCCTTAGAAAAGACTGCCTGTTATATTACTGTATATTCAGATTTGCATACGTGTTATATACCACTGCCCCATCAAGCCAGCGGTTTGGCTGGGAGAAGGTAACAGGTTCTGTATTTTTCAGAAGCTGCCCGTAAAATAGTGCTTATTATATACATACGAAACGGTATTTCTGCTGTACATCAGGATATTTCTCGCGGTTCACTTTGCTCAAAAAATCTTCAACAGGACGAACCCATTCTTTTTCCGGATGAGATACGAAACGGTATGCGACATATTGCTTTTCCTGAAACAGAAAAAAGAACATCTTCGGATGCCCTTTTTTCATAAATACATAGATTAGATTTTTTGCAGATATCTTTCTTTGATCAGCACTATCCCATCCATATGTTCTAAAACAAAACAGAACATCTTCCGACAGGAAGAAGATTCCGGAATGCAACGGTAATTCACCTTATGGGAAATACCACTTTCGTCTCTGACTGTATCTGGCATATTAGGCCACCACAGCTTTGCAGAACTTCTCTTTTTCATAATTTTTCCAATTTCTGTTTCAAAATTTTTAACTTGGAACTTCTTTCCTACAAGTTCCTTCAAAATCTCATTATCACTATTTTTTTTCATTATAAATTTCCTTTCTTATCCACAGTACTCCTCGAACATTACCAGATACCGCACTACTGCTTTTCCAGAAGCTTTTTTCTCTTCTACTCGGATTTCTTTCTGAATGTTTTTGATTTTCTGCTGATACCGTTCACAAGTATTCTTGACGGTATCAGAACGCATATCATGCCGGCATAAAGGGCAGCAAAAGCCTTTGATGTAATCTTTATTCAGTTTTGACCCACAGCCTGTACAGGTAACCAATGCCACCTTAAATGATGAAAAGCTATGTGCTTTGGTATATTCAGCAAGCTTCTCCTGTTCTGCCTGGAGTCTTTTAACAAGATCTGCATATTTTTCGTTGGCTTGCAATTTTCCTTATCATAAAATGGAACAACTACATTCCAGTTCCGGTGCCAGTCATCACGTTCATCCAGAAACTCTTCAGCTGCTTCCCTGTCAGCCAGAGGTTCTGGAACAGAAACTTCATGAATTTTAAACCTGGCCCCGGCATTTGGAAATTCAACCAGATCTGAATTGTTTTTCACACGCCGGTCAATATGTGCGTATGCGGCTGCAATACTTTTCTTTGACATATCATTAATGACAAGACTATCTCTTACCCAAGACATATAAGTTCCTCCTTTGATTTCTCCTGACTATTGTTGATAGCCAGGAGAAAATTACGTTAAATGGCATCCATAATCCGGATATCTTCCGGATCATATCCGAGTTTTTTTGATACTTTTTCAAGACTGAGTCCTTCCAGGTCGTATGTACTCATATATGTATTAAGAGCATATACTTTCTTGATATAATCACCATGGACATGGTCACAGCCTTCCTCATCAGGAACCACATTATTCTGGAAGCGGTCGCACCAGCCACCTTCGTAGCACTGCATACAGCATCCACAGGTGGCAGCAGGAAGAAAATCTTTCTCATCCTCTTCTTCAGAGCCATAATCTTTCTGATACTCTTCATATGCTGCTTCCACACACTGGTACTGTGTTTCACCATTTCCTTCGCAGTATTTTTCATATGCCCATTCAGCATATTCTTGCGACTTATCTTCAGGAACATCGAAATCATTTTCCAGTGTTTCACGCATCCAGTTTGTAACAAACTCAGTATTTGCCTCAGAAAGCTCCTGTGAAGTCAGTTTTGGTTTGATTTCGAAAATCTTCCAGTCATATTTGCAATCAGATCGGTTATACCATGCAGCGTCCTTCTCGATATCGAAGTCTTCTTCACGGTCAAACTCTATCTGATTCCAGTCATCAGGGATCTTTTCTAAACTCATTGCTTCTGCAAGATTGGCTTCCATTTGGCGAAAAGCATCCTTTTCTTCAATATAAGAATCAATCAGGGCCATGTCGCGGTCACAGCATTCCATTAATATAAACATAAAAATTCCTCCGTAATAAATCATTCAATTATTTCATGACAAGTTTCCATATCTACCTCAATCTTATCCCATTTTTTCTGCGTATACCAGAATGCACAGCACAGACATCCTGGATGTGTATCTGGATATTTATTTCTGAATTTTTCAAAGGCCTCTTCTTCATTTGTAGCCTTAACAATCAGATATCCCCGGTAATACGGAAAAATTGGATCTGAGCCAAAAGTAAAATAAAAGTTGTTCATAAAAAATTCCTATCTAATCCATATTTAATTTTCTCTCCTTTCTACTCGGTATATTTAGATTCATTCCTAATATGTAATTCTGAAAAATGGCAAAGAAAAAAGAGAGCCAAAAAGACTCTCTGAAATATGGATTTATTTTTTGAAATACCGCTGAATCGTAGACCACTCTGCGGTTTTAGACGTCCGTATTTCCAGCCATGCTTCTGCATTATCGGAAACTAACATCTGGAAAAGTTCTCTCGCCCTTTGGATATTCGCCGTTTCCGTAGCCGTTGACATGGCATCAAAACGGTTCCGCTTAGATGAGATACGGTAGATTGGATAACCTTCGCTTTCTACGGGCTCAACATCGTATTCGATATCCAGTTCTGGAAAAGCCCTGCAGAGTCTGTCAGAGACTTTCTCCTGTGCTTTCTGGTATGCATCATCCGAATCCACTGCCTTCACGGAAACAGATCCTTCGCATCTTGCTCCGTTAATGGATACTTTAAATTGATAATCAATTAATGGCCGTTCATCTTCTAAAACCTTCCAGTTTCGGAACAATTGTTCCAGTTTTTCTTTCACAGCATCGTAATCATTGCCATAAAAATTAATAGGATTTTCCGGATTATAATCTAGATCTGCATCCCTTTCAGCATTGAGCATTGGGAATCGTAATACACTTTTCATCCAGGAAATCCTCGAAAATATCGATGACCTGTCCTATAAATTCAGCTCTTTCTTCTTTTTTTATCATAATAAATTCCTCCAAAATCAATCATTAAGTTGCTTTCTCTTTGCT
This sequence comes from Ruminococcus sp. AF20-12LB, assembly GCF_003478985.1. Lineage (NCBI taxonomy): Bacteria > Bacillati > Bacillota > Clostridia > Eubacteriales > Oscillospiraceae > Ruminococcus > Ruminococcus sp. AF20-12LB. Next base: position 135,130 of record NZ_QUGH01000005.1, read on the forward strand.
ACAATTTCAGCTGCTCTTTTGTCATACATTTTTCTGGAGATAGTCTTTTTGTTCCAATATGCATTTCTGACATCCTCCCAGATGCAACTGAGTTCAAAGGAACTCGCAGCTTTCTTGATCTGCGTTCTGTAATTAACCATTGCTCTTCTCCTTAACAATTTCCACCGATAAGTTTCATAACTCCGCCGGTATAATATTTGTCAAACCAGTTCCAGACAGTTTCCTTTTCTGTCCCTTTTGGGAAGATAAACCAGTTGACGGTCTGCTTGTCATCCACAGTAAGTGGGATATTTCCCAGACTCTTCCAGATATCCCGGATTAAGGCATCGAATGAGATATAGCTTACAGCTGCATTTCCGTCCATATCAAAAACAACTACATGGACTGCTTTATTTTTGCTTAGCGGCATAAGCTGAAACAGTGCCCACTGGATACAGTCATCCAGGGATGGAAATTCTTCGTGAAAGGTAAAACTCTCCATTTCTCTGTTTTCTTTTTCCTGAAATTTGGATACAAAAACTTTACAGGAATTATGCCCTTTTCCTGAATATACTGGTAAAAAAGCATGGTTACATGTCTGACCATAGAATTTTTGAAGTTTCATAATAATTTCCTCCATCGATATTTTTAGAATCTAATCCATATTTGTTTTTGGCTCCTTTCTTCGATACATTTAGATTCAGCTTTAATATGTATTCCCCATCTGATTGCAAAGAAAAAAGCCGGGTTTCCCCAGCTTTTTCTTATGTACATCATGAAGCGAAAAAGAAATTTCCAGATACATAGTATCCACCCTTTTCACAGTTACCTCCCAGTGAATCCAGATACTGGTTTCCATTTTTGCTTCTGGAAACATAAATATAAGATGACTTTCGCATATAACCATTTTTTAATGCAATACACCCATAATCCAGAGCCAAAACCAGTTCAATGCCCAGCTTTTCTGCCTTTTCTTTTGCCAGTTCATACAATGCTTCAAAAATGCGGTCTCCCTTTTTACCGGAAAATCCATTTTTATAACATCTTTCCAGGAAAAGAATCAGCTTTTCATCGGAAACGATATCGCCTTTTTCAACGTCTGTAAAGTGCAGAGAAGATGCTTCCTTTGGATTTTTGGAATCCGAACACTTTGTAAGACGCATTAAAGCACGTCCAATAATTTCCCCGTTTTCCGTCACATACACAACTTTCTTATTGGCATCAAAAGTTGCCAGCAAACATTCATTATACATACCGTTTGCATAATGCATACAGGTTCTTGCAGGTTTTACACCGATTTCCATGCTGCTCTGAAAGTCTGTATATTCGGAGATCTTAATTTTTCCGTTTGCAATAGAAAGATTTTCTCTCCAGATAGATTCTAAAGTATCTGTTACAGGGAATCCGATTTCTGACTGGAAATTCTGGTATTTTACCTCGTCAAGCTTTCCGTAAATTTCAGCCTTTGCAAGCAGCAGAATATTTTCAGACTGCTGTGTATGGTTGTATCCCTGATCTTCATAATAGTCATGGCCAATTGATGCATTTCCCTTCAAACAGAAATTCATAAATGATTCTGCATATTCTTCCGGGATCTCCAGCTTTTCTTTCAGCCACTTGCTGTCTTCGTCAAGGTCTGTAAAAGCCTGTTTAAACTTTTCCAGTCCAAGAGCAAACAGTTCCGGCTTCATAAGATTGCGCAGAATAATAGTTACATCCATTCCCGTTTTTGCTGAATCAGCCAGTCTGACTATTTCAGTAATTTCCTTTTCTTTCAGCATAAGATGAAACATATCATTTTTCGCTACATGTTCAATTTGACGGCGTTTGCAGTATTGTTCAAAGGATTCATCAGATAAAGCACAGCTTACTACCTCACAGGCTTCATCAGAAAGACCATTTCCTGATATGCCACCGTGGAACAGCTGCCGGATGCGTCTGAGTTTTTCGTCCACTTTCATAGTGGAATCCAAACTGCTGTAAATTTTCCGGATCCATGCAGGCTGCAGGGTAAGTGCTGCCAGTTCTCCAAAGGTAAAAGTCCCATTCAGATATTCCAGGTCAGCATTGTTCCTTACATACAGATATTTTTCGTCTTTGTCCCTTTTCAGGAGAGTTTCAATATCTGTTTTCTGTAAAGTATTGACATTGCAGAGGCTCCAGAACTTGTCCCTGTAGTAATAAAAGATGGAGTTAAGAGGCAGTTTCAGGAACAGGCCAAGCTGTTCTTCCATCAGCCTCAGGAACGATTTCTTATGTTCCTTAATCGCCATCAATGCGATAGCGGCAAGGTCATCAGAACCTTCTTCCGATCCATAGATACGGTTGATGAGGTCCGTATACCTGTTACCAGTACACACAGCTAGGAAGCAGGCATTGGTTGCAACTGCATTGGAAATTTCGTCCGTGCTAAAACCAGATATGTTCTGAAGAAAGCCTTTTAACAGTTTCAGGTCAAACCTGACGTAAGAAGCTTTTTGAAAATATCCAGATAAAACCATGTCCGGGTCTGAATCCGGATTTTCTTTTGAATATCTTTCACGCAGTTTATTTACGGTTTCTCCGACAATTTCTGCAGACTCACGGTAATCACGTCCGTTCTGCAGCTTAACACTGCTGCAGTAGCCTTTTCCAAAAGCATAAATGCTCAAAGCTCCTGGCTGGCGGAGGATATCCGGAAATTCACAGATATGGGAAGCTTCATTGGAAACATCGAAATCCTTTGGAAGGCTTTCCAAAACATAGTATTTCTCAATACTGTTTTCCAGTTCTTTAAAACTGTCTGCATGACAGCATTCGCCAAGTATAAATTTCCTTGCTTCCCTGGAACAACGTCCTGCATAGAGAATGTCCACTAATTTTTCATGGCCTGTCTTCAGCAGCAGATATAAAAGCTGGACATCCCGTATATTGCAGGAACAGCTCTGATATCCTTCCAACTGAACATAACGTTTGATACAGTCTGCCAGGACATCCGGTTCAAATTCCCAACCAGTTTTCAGAAATTTACCGAGTGGTTCGACATAGTCAGAATCTATCTTTTGATCGGCTGTGAGCAGGTTCAGTACTTCTACTGTTTTTCTGTCAGCCAGCAAAGATACGGAAACTGCCTGCCTTTCACCAGATACATGATATCCAGCATCTGGCAGTTTTGCCTGGAGCAGTTTCATATGCTCCAATGCTGCTGCCTTGTCCCTGATCTGTGTCAGGGCGGATTTTGGCAGGTTCACCTTTCTGGTGTAATCCAGAAATTCCAGGTTCCAAACTGTGTTTTCTAAATATTTATTCATTTTTAGTTTCCTCCATTAATTTACTTACAAAATCCATGAATTCTTTTCTGGTGATATAGTCACTGTCGTAACATTCCAAAAAGAAATTTGTGCATTTACGGAATACCTTTTTGGTTACAGGAATCATTGCACTCAGATTCCGGTATGCGTCCAGAATTGCAATGACGGTTAAATCTTTAGAATAACCGCTTACATAAGACGGCATTTTCTTAGAGAGAATATCCAGTCTTTCTGCGTCTGAAAGTCCATTCAATTCAGCATCCAGCTTTTCTCTAATAGCATTCAGATTTTCACGTTCCTTGTTTTTTCTATTTTCCTCTTCCAGTTCTTTTTTCTTCTGAACATACGCTTCATATTCTTTTTCGGAGAGATAATCCTGGCGAAGAACATTCAGAGCATTATAATTTCTGGCTTCAAGAGCCTTGTACCATTTTGCACAAATCTCTTCCCCAATGATTTTTCAGCTTTGTCCGTTTGAAATGAAACCGGCCATTAAATCAGAAAGGGGGCAGATGTCCGGAATCCTTGTGATCAATTCACATATCAATCCCAGCATGGTTTCGCATTCTTCCTCTGAGAATTTACGGAAAAGAACAGGTTTATCTGTTTTATGATAAGCAATGCTTATCACCCAGCTGTCTTTCATTGCCTTTTCCAGATAATCGGCTTCTTTTCCCGTAAATATCCAGTTCCTGCTTTCACAAAAATCTTTCAGGAATGCCAGAAGGTATGGACTGTCCATTTCTCTAAGATATTTTCTTGACTCCATGGAATTGATTTTCACAAATTCAGAAAAATCCAGATATCCGGATTCAAATAAAGGATGCAGTTGCTCTGCAGTGAAATAGGACGCCTGCTGATACAGGAATTCTTTGATATCCTGATCGAAAATATCATCCAAAACAGGTTCTTTCTCTTCCAGTTTCTTCTGGTCCGCAATATATTCCTGAAGAACATGGGCATAAATCTGAACCAGACGTTTTGGGAGCACAGGAAGTGCAGAACCATAATCGGATTCTTTTTTGATCCCTTCCGGATACAGGTACTGCACCAGGCCGCGAAGCCATTCCTCTTCTTCTTTCCTGCTGGCAGAAAGCTTATGGGTACCATTTAGTTCATCCCAGCGTGGTACCTGATTTTGGGCATTGTAAACATCATACCGATAATTATCACTTATTTTCATGGTCAGCAGGTCAAATAAAAGGTATGAGTTCCAAACATTCGGTACCCCAGGCTGGAAGCCTTTCAGCAGGAATTCCCTAATGATATTTTCACCATCGATTTTCTGGGGCATTTTTTGACCGTCAAAATATTCTCTTACAAAGGTCCTTAAACAATCTGTAAAAGAAATTTCTGTTTCCTGATGGAACAGTTCCTGGAACCATCTCTTTAAAAGTCTCCACCATTTGATGGCAGACATTTGCTGAAGATAAGTCCGTTCATTATTCAGAAACCAAATACCAGAATTCAAATTTAAAATATCCATTTCGGTATATCCCAAATTTTTCAGGAACTTTTCATTTTTAGTTTTCACGGGTTCTTCGTACAATGCTGAAAAAACGAGAATCATTTGTCCAAGATCTTTACCGAAAGTCTCTTCGAAATTTGTTTCCATGCAATCTCTAAGAATAGATATCTTCAGATTGCGAAAGAAGGAAATGACAGACATATAAAAGGTGTCATGCTCCAACACTGGTATTTTGGATATGCCTATAATTTCTTCTCTTTTGACAGTCAGTATTTTTTTGATCAATCTTGTCTCAGCTGCCTTATTTTCTTTCCAATAACGGGATCGTTCTTCTTCAAAAAACAGTGATAGAAATTCAAAGAGATCTTCCAGGTTGCTTTCCTTGGCAGATGTAAGTAAAAGAGAGATATCCTCTCCTGTCAGTGTTGCAGGCTCCGAATCCAGATAACTAAAGACCAAGACCTGGTATAACAGGATCAGGTTCTGTTCTTTTACTGCTTTTTCCTTTGCCCGTTTCAGGAAATCTTCCAGCTGGGATCCAATAAAAGTCCCGTCTGTATGATATTTTCCTATTCTGGAAAGACCTTTCATAACAGAGATGTAATCACTGATAGATGTAACTCCCTGCTCTTCCATTCTTTCCAGAAGTTCCCCAGGATACCGGAAATATTGTTTGATATCCTAGTAATCTCCATACTCGCAGTTCATACCGGCAGCTGTCTTGGCAAAGCCAATAATCCCTTTGTAAAGTTTTGTGTCTTCTTTTTTGCTTTTCATAATGTATTTTCTCCTTTCATCAAAAAAATTTCTTTGCATATTCCGCAAGAACTGCGCATCCGTTCCAGAGGAACGGAGCGCCATTCCGCTTCAAACTGAGCAAAGCTCAGCAGGTTTATTAGTTACCGTTGTTTACTCTACGATCCCTGCCAGGAAATTCAAGACGATATGCCTTGGATGTCATTCGGCTTAAGCAGGCATCTGCATAGGTGGAATCTCCAAAAAGTTGATACCATCCGGATACTGGAATCTGTGAGATAATAATAGTTGCCTTGCGGCAGTCTCTGGACTCGATGATTTCAAACAGGTCGCGGCATTTTTCGATATCCAGATCCATTAAGCCGAAATCATCTATCACCATGAGATCATAAGCGGCCATTTCATTCGAATACTCGAAGTAATTACCTTCCTGCCTGGCATAATCTGATTCCTTTAAAAGAGTGTTCGCACGTATATATTTAACAGTACGATTCTGATGCATTGCTGTGATACATAAGGCGCAGGCGATGTGCGTTTTCCCAGCACCGGCCCCTCCGGTCATCAGTAGGTTATTCGGCTCATCGATCCAATCACACTTGGCCAGAAGTTCTATGACGTGTGTATTCAGCTGACGTTCTGGATCGTAGATTGAACTGTCAAGATCCGCTGCAGGATATTTCAGGGACGCTTTCTTCATGAGGCGTTTAAACTTTTTACTCTCACGCTAATCCCACTCATGATTTACAATATCAGCAAAGCGGACTTCAAATGGTTCGAGACCTGTGTTTGGTTCCAGAAGCTGCTTTTCAAAGGCTTCAGCCATACCGGACATACGGAGTTTATACAGCCGATCCATGAGTATGTTCTGTTCCTTTGTGAGTTTATCGTTCTAAAGATAGTATTTTAATCTGTATGCCATAGTATGTCACCCTTACTTATAGTAGTCCTTTCCTCTAATATTTTCATGATTAGGCAATGTTCCTGGTGAATGCTCGGGGAGTTCCTTCACATCCATCTTTTTTAGCATCTGCTTGAAGGTAAAATATTTACAGGAATTGATCTCTATACATTTACGGGCACTTCTTCAGCAGCACCTTTCGGGATTGTTTTTACTTTATGCAGGATACCTGCACAGGCATTATAAGACTGCTCTTCATGTTTTGATGATTTTAGGAGTCTGTCAATCAGTTCTGACATTGCAGGACCAATGGCAGAAGCCCAACGACGGTAATAATTACCATCCTTTGAATTGACTTCTTTATAATAAAGGTGTTCTGGCGGCATATGTTCATCTACTGTGATATACAGCGGAAACTCTCTATAAGACCGCTTATGTGTACAGATCAGCCGATTATACTGATCACAAATCCTGATCTCCGATGCAGTTGCCTTCAGGATTGCAGACTTGCCACAGTAAGAGTACAATACGGAGTAGTAGTGGCCGTCATACTCGATGTGGTAATTGTTGGGAACTTTTAAGACCGCTTTATAGTCGCAAGCCGTGTAACATCCGCCTGGCAGTGGTTTCATACATGGTTTGTCATACTTTTCGAAAGCATCCAGTCTTGAGAAATCCTTTCCTTGAAAAGATCGTTTATTGAGGACCGCTACTATTTTTTTAATATCAGCATTCAGGTCTTCAAATGACACATATATCTTTTCTTTTAATTTCTCAACCAGATATATTTCAAGATAACGTACATGATTTTCAACTGTAGGCTTGCCTTTCGGCTTTCTAGCGGGCGGCGGAAGAACTATAGTTTCATAGAAATCTTCCAGATCTGCAAAGATAGACTGCAGGATAAGTTCATCTTTTGTGTGTTTGGTTACAGCAGTTCGCAGGTTATCGGGCACAAAGTATTTCGTAACAGCACCATAAAATGAAACAGCATGGGCACAGCCTTCTATAAAACATGGGAGTTTCTCATTTGGAAAAGCTTCTGCATAGATTAGGCTACTTACTCCAAGCGTGGTCGCAAAAATATGAACCTTGTTAATCTCACCTGTTTCAGTGTCTGTTAAAAGTTCCGGCTGATCACCGACCCAGTCGATATACATCTTTTCACCCGGGATTCGGTTTACAGCCATTGATACTTTCTGACCATCATAGTTTTCCGCTATGAATCGGTTGAAGTATTCATAAAACTGTGACTTCTCATAACCATCAGGATTCTTTTCTTTATAATCCAGCCAGCAGAACGAAATGTTCATGCGGCTTCCTGGTGTATGGATTCTGTCATAGTAATACTTGAAATCTGGAAGAGGGATATCTTTCCTCTGTAGATTTTTCTGCGGATAGAAAAGGTTCTCAACTTCCTTAGGTGCCATCATTCGGAGTTCCTCAATCGGGATCCCGTTGGCATGATATCGGCTCATGATCAGATTTAATGTACCTGAGCCAATCTTGTAACGGTCCATAACAGACCTGGTCTGACATCCATTCAAACGCATCTGGATGGAGCCGATAATCGTGTTGTAGTCTTGCATAGTTATGCCTCCTTTCGCAATCATTTGATGACTACGAAAGAACTATAACATGTTGAAAACTTATTGATCAGCTGAAGCGGAAATACGTTCAGCTACATCCGGAAAGACCGATCAATTTTTAGCGGAATGCGTGGTCAGATGAGCCGGAATTTGCAAATTTCTTCGTTGATAATATGTATTTTTGATGTAGGTAAACAGAAAAATTAAAAGATACAGAAAGATTTGACAACAAAAGCTTTGTAAAGCACTGATATGAGATATGAAAATAGGAGTATTGGTATATATTGGCTCGGAACCTTATCTTTTGTTGATTTTTCTGAAGATAAAAATAACTTTGGCAATAAAAAACGAGAGGACCACTGTTGTAGTTCTCCCGTTATAATTTCAATTTTCAATTTTATTCAAAAAATAATTGGATACCGCTTAAAATTCCTGAAGCAATTTTTTCCTGTGTTTCCTGTGTATAATCAGAAGCACGGTCTCCGACTTCAACATCCACAGATGGAATTGTGGAATAAGAAGTCTGGGTTAAATCAATTTCTACAGATCCACTTCCGAATATTTGGATTCCATGAGTTTTCACACCTTCAAGAATGGATTCTCCCAGTTTTTCATGCTCTGTCCAGTGGGATGCAACCGGCTCCATGGACCGGTAAGTTACATTTTCCGGGACACTTATGTAAAAAAATCCCTTATCTGTTTCTGAAGAATCATAATGAAGTGAAATATGGCAGTCAGCATTTTCATTTGCATAAACAGTCCGTGCAATATTGTCAATCTGGCAGTTATTTGTTTCACGGATCATCAGGACATCATATCCGCCATCTAATAACTTTTCTTTTAAAAGTTCTGCCAGTGAAAGCGTTGCTGCGGCTTCTTCGGTTCCGTCTAAAAAAGTGGTTCCTCCTGAAATTGCGGTTGCATATATTTCTCCAGCAGCCGTGCTTCCCCCAGTTACTTTTGCACTACCATCGGGATGACACTGAGTTCTTTCGTTACTACCACCAGGAGTTCCATGCCCAGCATTTACTGCTATAACATGATTTTTTCTTATCTGGGCATCGGACTGGTATAATATTACGATATCATCATGTATTTTGGGAAAATCTGCATACTGCCAGGTATTATCCCAATAAATTTTTTCAATCTTGGGAACCAGTTCCTGAGTTGGAGATGGCACCTGGGTAATACTTACTGCTGTACTGACTTTGGATGATGTATCAGGTGATACAGTTGGGGAAACTGTTTGTAATCCGTCAACAGCTTCAGTTTGGTGAGATTCTTTCGTAGCAGGATCTGTTTGATTGCTGCTGTATTGGGAGATTTTAATTTCCCAAAATACACCAGCCAAAAGTCCTATTAAAAGCCCTATTATGAATCCGCTTAATAATATACGAAAGAATAATCTCACTCTTCTTCTGCGCACCTCTGCGCTTCTTTTTTTCATTAATAACGACCTCCGTTCAGGAAAATTTTTTCAGTAGATAACAATGAGTTGTCTTCTTATTTACTTCCATCCTTTTTCTGTTTCGTATGCTACAATCGTTTTTATATTTTCCTTTTCGTATTCATTAAAAATTGAATCTGGAAAGTCGTCCGGTTCATACTGAGGCACATACCAGGATTTGGACTCAAAATAATTTTTTATGGATTCTGTAGTAAATTTTCTTCCACGACGGGCATAGATTTCATTTCTGGCCAGCAGGACTTCTTCCTGGGAAAGGCCATCCAAATCAGAATAAGAAATGTACTCTGAGTCACTATAAGGTAAAATATAATCGGATAAATTTTCTTCAGAACTGTTATAATATTCCTCATTACTGTATTCATCAATGCCAGCATCTGTATTGTTTGTATCATAATATTCAACATCATTGTCATCTGAGTTGTTTTCCTGAGTATTATAATCCTGGCTATAATCTGAAGCTGCTGTAGAATCAGCATCGACATAATTGGTATTTTCCTTATTTTTATTTGCATTAACAATAAAGAAAATTGCTGCAACTAAAATTGCTATTCCAATAACAAGGGCAATACCGCTTCCTTTTGGATTATTATTACTATTTCTGTTATTATTTGTAGGAGGTATGGGTGGTGGCGGAGAAGAATTACGAATAATTTCTCCATATTCATTCATAGGCATAACTGTAATCCTCTTTTGCTTTTATGTGTTTTATTTGATTGTTATCTGGTTGTATGTGTATACGCCGATATATGCATAAATTAACATTTTTATAGCTTTTCCAATGAAACATAACAAGAAAAATTTCTTCTTCTCCATTTTTATGCTTCCTGCCATTATTCCGAGAATATCGAAAACCGGAAGCGGCAGGGCCGCAAAAAGAACTATGGCAAAATTAGGAAATTTTGCATAAATGCCTGTTACTTTATCAAAAATAGCACTATTTTCTACAACTGCGCTTCCGTAATATCCAGTAAAATACCCGGTAAATTCTCCAAGTGATGCTCCGAAGGCACCAATCAGCGCGACCATAACAGAGTTATAAATGGTTGCCATTGACATGACAACCATAGTACTGGAAGAAGGGAAAAGAACCGTTGCATTCAAAAGCAAGCATGCCATAAAAGTTCCGATATATCCGTATGCTTTTAAATTTAGAAAAAATTTTTCATTCGTATGAAGGATATAATTTAAAACTATTACCATGAAAATAATCAATATAAATAAAGATATTTTTTTTGCAGAAAATTTCACGCATTACCCTCCAAATACACCTATGAGTATTGCAATTACGACAATAAAACCAAATATGGCTGCCACTATCTTGACAACAAACTTTATAATTTCAATGATAATTAAAACGAGAGCTATTATAGCAGCCACGATACCCCATGCAATTCCTGCTGATAACAGGGAGATTAGATATTCATATCCCCCATATTGTTTGGCAAGTGCATTATTGTAGATCAGGGTGCAAATCAGGGCAGCACCTGCCCCGATCATGGCACCTATTTGGTTTGTGATATCTTTGTATTGAAAATATTCAGCTGTAAAATATCCAATCACAGCATAGAAAGGAATGGTAAGCAGCAGAGTTATGATATTAAAATTTCGTTTTCTTGCTGTTGTAAAATGATTTACAACATCTGAGGAAAAGGAGTCATAATTTCTGCTGTTTTCACTGGATATATCGCCAGAAGTACTTGAGGATTGATTGTCTGGACGGACAATTTCCCCATATTCATTCATAGCCATAATATATCAGGCCTCCTCTTTTATAAACATTTGCAAGGTGGACATTCCCCATCCTGGAATTCAACTTTCAGGTTGCGTGTTACCTGTAATGGATAAGAGAAAATTTCTGCCATTTCTCCACCAATGCGGGTATCATTTGTATTGCATACCAGTGTGAATTGTTTGAGACTTGGCAAAAGTTTTGGAATATACTGCTCATTAAAACGGTTTAAAATATCAATTGCCAGTTTTGCTGCAATAATTGTAACAAAATCAATATCCACCGCAATACCAGGAGCAAAATTCACATTTTCAAGGTTCTCTTCTGTGGTATAAATGCGTCGGCTCTGCGTTGTTCTTTCAGAAAGGCTTTCTCCGCTACCTAATGCACATTTATAACATGGCATGCTTTTTTCTGGCAAATGGTAAAAAATTTCCCCGGCATATGCCCTTTCCCAAAAGCCAGCTGATAAGTATGCTGCTCCATACATCATAGAAATACGGTTTCCATAGACATCCGCTTCCCTGTTATCGGCACATCCAATAAAAATGGTATTTTTTTCAGCATATTTATCGTATATTTCTTTTGGAACTTCCTCGACAATCTTGGTACATGTTACCACATTTGCGTGAGGATTGATATCAAGAATCCTTTTTTTCATGGCATCAACTTTAAAAGATCCAACATCATGGATGCCGCACTGATGCCTGCATAAATTGTGATATTCTACGATATCGTTATCAATTAAAACAAAAGTGCCTACACCTGCACGTGCCAGCTCAAGAGCTACGAGGCTTCCGACAGATCCACAGCCAAGCATAAATGCACATTTATCCATCATCCAGTCTGTTTCCAATATGCCTGTATTTCTTGAAAAAAGATTTTTCTCCAATGTATATTCTGCTATTTCATATGGCTCGTCCTGATAAACAAAAAGCAGTTTACCATCTTCCCAGTATCCACACAATAAATCAGAAGAGTTTTCAGGTTTTGCCTGGGAAATTTCACCGATTACAGATTCACCATTGGTACTCATGGATCCTGTAATATTGAAAACTCCGGTAGCTTCATGATAGAATCCATAAACAGGTCCTGTATATTTTTGATTCATCATTTCGCTGGGAATATATACACGATATTTTTTTCGGACAATAGAGAAATCAATCATAATCAACCTCCAAGAATCATAGATATTAAATTGTCAGTATAAGGCTGGACTTTTCCATCTTCTTTTTTTACCATAACCTGCTTTTTATGAACAAAGAATATGATACGATAATGGAATGATTCTTCTGGCTGCCGTAAATCCTCAATCAAAACAATCAGCCCATCTTTACCCTTACTGTCTTTTTTGGGTTCTAACGTAGATTTTATTTCACCGTTTGCTTCCATTTGCTGTAAATATGCAATTTCTGATTCAATTGTATCGAAAATGAAAGCGATGTCATTATCTTCATAAAATACAGAAGCTTCTTCTTCACTTGTAGTTTCATTTTCCGATGTTTCCGCAGTTTCTTCTTCTCCATCGATTCCTTCGAACAGGTCCGAAATCTTATCTGCAATTTTTTCACCCAGGTTGTACAGGAACCCTTTTCTCAATGCTTCCTGCTCCGGTGAATAATGATGTGTTTTTTGCACTTTCTTTTTCTTTGCCGACTGTGCTTTTTTCTTTGCAGGTATATGCTGCGGAGCGGGTCTAGGAGTTTCTGCAGAATGTACTCCCGTACCTGCTTCATTTATTAAGTCCTTGTAATACTCTGTGTCATAATATGCCAGGTAGTTTTCAGGAATCTGTTCGTTATCAACAATACATTCTATTTTTTCGTAACGGACATCTGAAGGGACATAGTACATTGTAATTTCAAATCCATTTCCCAGTGTGACAATTCCCGAAATGGCTCCATCCAGCATATCAGAATATATTTTATTTGTGCCATCATCTGTAGAAGAAAAGGTCTTCAGTAATCCAGGGTGACGGTGCCATAAGCCCAGAAGTTCAATGGAGCATTTATACAAACGGCTTAATTTGTTAGCCCTGTATGTAACATATGCATCATCATATTCAAAGTAAGTTGGGGTAAAAATAGATTTCGGACCAGGCTCAACAGATTCCAATACATACCATGTGTCACCTTCCCGGTGACCAAGCAGTATCCCGCCTGTCTCTGTCTGAACCCTCTCATACACTTCAGCAAGAATTGATAAATATGCACGTTGAGATAAAATAACTTTTTTCAAAAGGCCCTCCTTTCCCTTTCACGGGTATTGTGAGCAGATCTCCCCGCCTCACACATATGTGATGAAGAAAAGCGGGGAGCCGCTGCAGGATTAAAATGTATGATTCTGGAACTCGTCTGTGGTAACATCTCCAGCAAGCCATAATTCAAATACGCAGATCCATTTAATCGCCCATGCTAAAGATGCTACGGCAGATGTAGAAAGATTTCGTCCGGTTTTTACATCTTCTCTTCGAGCGGTACAAAGATGGATATTTCCAGATGGATCACGTAAGAGATGAGGAATTCCGCCAAGCTTTCGCTTCAGCTCTTCAAGGTCAGGATCAATCACATATACTCTTACAGAACCACCATAGTTATTATTACTTGGATGATTATGATCATATACAAGCTGAAGCATCCAAGAGGCATTCTTACGTACTGAAGTAGGTTTTACAGTACCAATCCAGCAAAGACGTCCATCTGATAATTTTCTCAGTTCAAACTGTGGAAATTGCTGGTTCATTGCTTTAACTTCTTCTCTATATAAGTCTGGATCATTTTCATACCAGTACATACTTGCTGCCAGTTTTCCTTTTGGCACACTAATTGTATTTCCATCTCCAGGTCTTACTTCGGAAGCAGGTTTCGCATCACCGCTCTGTGTGATTTTGACTTCGCCGTTCCCTCGAACAAGTACGTCACGGATTCTCTTTCTTTCTTCTGCTGCGGCATCTGTAGCCAGTTTGCCTTTCGGAACGTTGATGGTATTACCATCACCAGGTTTTACTTCAGAAGCAGGTTTTGCATCACCGCTCTGTGTGATTTTGACTTCACCGTCACCTCTAAGAAGTGCTTCACGGATTTTCTTTCTTTCTTCTGCTGCAGCATCTGCAGCCAGTTTGCCTTTCGGGACATTGATGGTATTACCGTCACCAGGTTTTACTTCAGAAGCAGGTTTTGCATCACCGCTCTGTGTGATTTTGACTTCACCGTCACCTCTAAGAAGCGCTTCACGGATTTTCTTTCTTTCTTCTGCCGCAGCATCTGCAGCTAATTTTCCCTTTGGTACAGTAATCATCTTCTGAAACATAAATTCATCCTCCTCTTAAGCTCTTTGTTTTTATATTTGTTCCTTATAGAACTGCGCAGTTTACTCCTGCGTATTCTACTTGGAATTCATATCACTATCAATCCAAGGATCATTGTCAGGACCCGCTAATTTGGGGCCGCCGCTAAAAATAGGGATAGTTTTAGGTACATAAATTGTAGTTTCATTATCCGCTTTTTCATTGGCTGAACTTTCAACATCTCTACATTTATCAGCTGTTTCAATATCACCAGAAAGTAAAAGATTACGGAGTCTTACTCTTTCCTCTTCTAATTCTTTTTTGTTAGCTCTTGTAACCTGTCTGTACAATTCTTTCCTTTTCTTTTCCTGCTTCTTTTCAGAAAACCCCTTTGGGGGTGGGAACCCCAGCTTTTCAGACGCAACAAAATGTTCAACCTTATCTGGACCTGCTAATTTTCCAACACCACAAGGAATAGGAAGTATTTCAGAAATGTCAGGTACAGGAATAGTAATTTCTTTATCCGTATTTTCAGTGGCTGACATTTCAACGTTTCCATTTTTATTTATGGTTACAGGATCACCACGACGCAAAAGATTATAGATTCTTATCCTTTCTTCTTCCGCTCTGTTTTTTTCTGGTTCGTGAATAAGATTATTGCCGATAATGCTGTCGGCCGAAAATTCTTTATCTGTAGAAGGTGCTTCTTGAAGCTCAATATGCTTGTCCGGAGATAAAGACATAATTGATACGCCTCCTTAAATTTTTACTCAGACCTGTTTTTTATATGGACACTGCAGTTTTCCACTGCGTGTCCCATTGGGAATCCTTGCGTATTTCTGGCAGGATAAAGGATGGTTTGTCCTATACGCACAGTCCTTACACTGATTTGTCACTATTTCGAGGTCTCCATTTTCATAAAGAAAACGTTTATTTCTTTCCATTGATAAAACATCTCCTTACCATTTATTTTATTAAGCTTCAACGACACCAGTAACTAGTGTGATGGTATCTGTGTCTGCCGGGTTTCCGGTAATCGTACTTCTTGGGACATCAGATGTTTCGGTAACAAATATGCTGCTGCCACAATCAAGGAGCAGTTCACATTCATTTGCAAATTCAGATCCAACGTTCCCTATGTATGCACCTCTTGAGCCTTCTGTGACGGTGAGTCGCATAATTACGTCACTCGAATTTGTAAATATATTGTCTGAAACCAGTGAACAACTCATAAATCCATTATCCCGTAAGCCATCTCCTCCAGCCACCCGAGCGTTTTCTATCATGTTATGGTAGGCATCCCTCGATATAGCCCTGTAAACAGTTACATCTGAGGGCACAGATGCACGGCTGAGGGCACTATGCATACGCATATAACGCATTTGGTTCCCATCTCTAAAAGAATCCTTGCCTCTCAGTGTATCATTGATGTTTACATAATAACTTGATTCATGCGGGTATAATTCTTTTTTATAATCAATCAATGCTTGCCTTTCAACGATACTTAATGAATCGTTCCATTCCTGAAATGCCTGCATTCCCCATTCTTGTGCATTTCCCTTATTGCTTCCAAAATCTGTTACGGAAAAGGCTCCCTGTCCCTCGTTTCCTCCTCCAAAGAGCGATGAACGCCCCCCAGATGAAGAATCTGTATCGGATCCATGGGAAAGCAGTCCTAATCCCATGCCTATGGCGGAAACCCCTGTAACGATCTTGCCGTATCCAGTGCTCAGAATATTTGTTTTCCGTGAAATATATTCTTTTCCGTCTGTATTTGCATTTTCAGCGGCGAGATGAACCTGTTTAGCAGTTTTTAACGCCTGTGAGCTTTCCTGGCGGAACCTGGATAATGTCTGTCGGATGTCATTGTTTCTAAGACGTTCTTTCCGGATACGTGAATGAAGGATGCTGATCTGGTGCTGGCATGCGGCAATTTGTGCACTATAGTCATGATCTTCATCTTCCATTGCTCTGTATGAAGCAATTTCATTTTCAAGATCCTGAATTTCATGTTTCCATGCAGACATCTGGTCTTCGCTGTGCTGTATGGCCGATTTTGTTTTTGTCTCAATGTAATTGACCATTTTCAGCAGCTTTTGAGATTCTGTTGAAATATCAGATGCAACATCATTGACAATGGAAGCCATGTGTTCCATGGATTCCGTGGTAGTTTCTGCCTTTCCCATTATTTACCAAGATATACATCTATCTGTTTTGCTTTTGTATCAAGTTTCTTTGAATATTCCAGAAATGCAGGAGCTGTTCTTTTGATTGTTTTTTCAAGCTCTCCTAACGCCTGACCGAATTTCTGATACTGCAGATCGTTCCACTGGCTGCCGGCTGTTGAATACTGGGATTTCAGCTTTGTAATCAGAGCTTCCTGCTGTGTAACATACTGTTTTACCTGTTTTGAAAAATTTCTGATTGCTTCAGAATCTGCGGATGCTTTTGCCATAATTATCTCTCTCCTTTTTCATAAGTTTCCTATAGATATTATCCAGTTATTACTGGTATATCTTCAATTTTTGTATTTCAGAATTCAGGTTGCTGTAAACGAGCTGGGTTTCGTTGAGTTTTCCTGCGATAGAGGAGTCAATTAATACATCTGATTCGGCAGAGCTCATTTTTCCGAGTACCTTATTTCCAAAATATTCGATGTCACCAAATTCCAGTTTTTTGACACTTTGGGCACTGTCCATCCAGGCCACAATAAAAATATTTCGCTGTGCGCCTTTCTGAAGCAGTATCCGGAATATCTGGCCTGGCGATTTTTTGCTGTCACAATTATCGTTATCGTCTAGTGCAAATGGATCTTCCATATCAAAGTCCGTTTCTCCATCAAATGTTTCCAATATCCTATCCATATTCTGTAGACCAAAAAGAAACAAAAATAATGGTTGATTGATATCATCGGAATCTTCTTCCCTTTGTTGAAATTCTTCATATAAGGTATTCAGTGCTTCTGAAATTCCCTTGCTGTTTTTGGTATAGAAGATATCTTCCATGCCGTTACTCAATTCTAAAAGTAAATCATTTTTATCTGCTTTTCTGGTCTGAATTTTTTGATCGCAAAGGAAAATGAATGGAGAAACTGTGCTGAACTCAGAATCTCTGCTTTTAGCAATCAGCAGACATTGAATATAATTCAGAAACAGTTTTCTGGATTTTTCCTGATCATTTGTAATAAGAAGCAAATGATTCTTATTTACCGCATTAAATTTCATAACTGCAGGTTTTACATCTCCCATTGATTCACCCAGAACAAGCGTGTAGTCTTCATCATATCCCACAATTCCTTCGAGTTTATCGGTTGAACTAAGGAGTTCATTAAAATAAACACTTTTTGAACCATCATATACAACAATTTCTGGGAGAATTCCCTGATCAGCATAATATTTTCCAACGCTTTGCAGGAATTCTACTCTGTCTGAGTCTGGCATAAATGCAGTTACAAACTTTTCCGGATCACAGGAATCATCTGCAATATATGCGCCAGCTCCTTGTGTTGAGCCAAAAGTATTAGTGATTTTTGAATTCTTTTTTAACATAAATTCAGCATCATCGTCATCGCATTTCAACACAATACGCACCGTCATCTGGGCAAACAGCCCAGCGTCCAGGGAAATATCATGGAGACGCGCAATGCCCTGTGACGCAATTAAGACATTGATACCAAAAGAACGTCCCTGTTTGATTAATTTATTCATATAGTTGGCACATTCTTCGGCGACCTTATAGTTTGTATTAATATCGAATAAAACCTGAAATTCATCAATGATTACTAACACTCTTGGCAGGGGCTTTCCAGTTATCCTGCGATAGGATTCGATATCCTTTACTTTTGCTTCCCCGAACGCTTTACTTCTCTCAGTTATTTCTTCACATAACTTGCCAAGAATGCTTAATCCGAGTTCCTGTTGGCTTTCAATGGAAACAAATTTGACCTGTGGAACTTGGTTATTCGCATATAATGAAAATTCTACACCCTCCTTAAAATCCAGAAGGTATAAAGATAATTCGTCAGGTCCATAGTGTGCAATGGCACTCAGGATAATGGAATGTAAAAGTGTGGATTTTCCAGATCCTGTGGTACCTATTAGAATGCCACTGTGGGAAACCCCTTTTCCAAAAATCAGGTTCTGCACTTTGCCTGGGCCGCCCATACCAAATGGAATAACCAGACTGTTGCAGGAGTTTCTGGAAAACATCTCTGCATCGTCTGTCAGAAGCTTACTGAGCGGTTCAGACTTTGTACTATTACTTACAACTTCTTCAGCATAAGTTTTTAATAAGCTGTTCCAGTTAGAAGGCGTCTTGTTTAAACGGAATGTATATGGGACATCTTCTTCCGGAAAAAGCAGATCTGATGCGTGAAACTGACAGCACATACGTTGCCGCAGCAAATTGATTTTTTTGGTTACGTCACCATATTCATCTGAGAAAAGATTTTCATTATAATTTATTATAATGCTTACCCCGCACTGTTCACTTTGAATCAGAATTCTTTCTAACTTTTCGAGAGCTTCATCGTTAAACCCTTTAGGAAAGTTATCAATCACAAGCAATGAATAACGCTCATAAATGCTTCCTGATGCGTGGTTAAAATCAAACAAGGTATCATAACCATTTAATTTTTTCTGCACAAGAGCTTCATTTGATTTCAAAATAATGTCAAGCAATTTGTTGATGCTTTGGGAAGAAGTTGCTACTTCGTTCCGGACAATGCTACTGTCTACATTATTTAATGGTGAAAATATTTTAAAATTTGCTCCGGAATGGTAGCCATCAATAAAAAAGCAGTTTACACTGGATACTGGCATATTAAGCAGATAATGGCAGATAAAGCCTTTTACTGATTCAACAGCCACACCCTCTGCATCTTTATTGTTGATAAACAGTAAATGTGTTGTCTCTGCTTTTAACAGAAGAGGCAGTACAAGAATTGTCCCGTTTTGGATATAGGATCCGTATAATGAGGCAAGGACATCGGTTATGTATTCATGCTCCTTTGTAACATTTATCTCAAACTCAAAAGAACCTACGCAGATATCTTCTGGCATAGAAGCAACTGTTTTATAGGCCCCCTCA
Source organism: Ruminococcus sp. AF20-12LB (assembly GCF_003478985.1). Taxonomy (NCBI): domain Bacteria; kingdom Bacillati; phylum Bacillota; class Clostridia; order Eubacteriales; family Oscillospiraceae; genus Ruminococcus; species Ruminococcus sp. AF20-12LB. The sequence continues at coordinate 154,681 of NZ_QUGH01000005.1, forward strand.
GCAAGGGAACATTTCTCTGCACGGTTATCCAGATCCAAGAGATCTTCTACTGGCAACGCAGTCTGAAGTGACTGTTCAAACTGCTGCCGTGCAGCTTTAACCCGTTCTACATATTCCAAATCAAGCTGTTTGGCATCCGCATTATAAGAGTCTTTAATTTCAGAAATCTTGTTTTCTGCATTTGTATCGATATCTTCATGAATCCGTCCAACAGATCGTGCTGATTTATCCAGCAACCCTACTAACACCTCTGCCCTATCCATCAGAAACTCCATCTCAGCATATGCCTGATGCCTTTTTGTTCCTTTCCGTGACATGAACTCCCGGAATATATGCGGCGGATTTTTATTAGAATAAATGGCAATCAGCTCCTGCAGTCGTTCATTAATATAGTCCAGCTGGTCTAGAGGATTGTTGTTGTTTTCATATGGGTATTCATAAGAATCCGCTAAAACAAGCTTCCCTGCGTTTTTTCTTTTTGAGTAGCTTCTGTCATTTAAAGAATAAATAGATTCGTTAGATTTCATAGCTGCAAGCTGTTCTTCCCCAAGATGCAGGAAATGATCTCTTTGTGTCTTCAGCTCTGACTTATAGAGGTTAGCCTCCCTGAGCCACTTGTTTATTTCGTCCTGGTTGAGCTTTAGCAGTTTATCATCCTGGATTTCAAACCAGTTTTCGATTTCCGAAAAGTCTCGTATATACTGCGAAACCATTGTTTGTAAAGCTTCACATATGTTTACTACTTCTGGGTGGATTTTTATCACAATATAACCCTCCTGACATTAAATTAAATGTCAACTCCAAGCCGTTTTAATTTATCAGCTACTTTTCCAAGTGTTTCAATATCATGTGAAATACTGGACTGCTTTATTACGACAGGAGTAAGATATTTTTTTTCATATTCTTTCGCCTTGGAATCCTTCCATGTTTCCCGGACAGAATTCCATTCTCTTTTCAGTTTTACTATACTGCTGTTAATGTTTAACCGGATGTTTTCTAAATCTTCCATTTTATATCCTCATAATGAATACAGTTCGAGTAGTTTCATTAATCCAGTAACGGTAAGCACCAAGAAATGGCACTTTTTTCAAATAATATTTTAGATTATCCTTCATTGTGGATGAATCAAAGGTATATTTAAAATAAATCCTGTTTTCACCTAGATGAATCTGTTTTATAACATAAGAAACTAATTCACCAGGTGAATGCACAATGGATTCTGTATATGAAAAATAATTGTAACGGTGGCTGGTACACGGTGGATATTCATGATCAGGAATCCGGCTCTGATACATTTCACTGGAAGTCAGATTAAAATAATCATATTTAATAATCCGGCTATCCTGTCCATTTAGCAAATCCCACGTGGCGTCAACCTGATAATAAGAATGATCAATGGATACTAGATTCCAGGCATGATGTTCTGAGTTACCGGATTCATTCGTTGTAATTCCTGTCGCTACAATACATGGTACCCCAAGATAATCCATAAGAAGCTTGAAGCTTAATGCAACGCCAGCACATACACTGTTGTTTTCCAGAAGGGTTCCGACTACAGTGTAAGCATTCACAGGCTGGGAAACAACAGATGCACTGTAGTTTACATTCTGGATAAGATAATTATGGATGAAGATTTCCTTTGAAAACTGATCCTCTACATGAAGTATTGGAGTACATATTTCTGTAATACGTTCATCTAACCATTCCAGTAATTCAACAGTAGAATGCGCTGAGAAAAAATATTTTGGACGTATCCTTACAGATGCACCAGTCTGTTCAAGCATGCAACCCTGTGTGCTTGTGTAAAAGATTTTTGGATTGTCATATAGTACCATCTTAAATATAGTGCCAACCATTGCAGAGGTAATTGGATAATGGCTATTTATGTAGATAATATCCTGATAATCCAGTAATCCTTCTAAAATGCAGGTATATATATCTTTCTCTAATTCATTGCAGATGGAATAATAATATCTGTTGTCCATATTTGTCTCATTTCTCAAATAAATGATATCTTCAATTTTTTATGAAGATAAGTTACTTTTAATTCATATAGATTATCTCATGAAAGCAACCTATTGGCAATTGAGGTTTTCGTAACAGACTGACACCTGATACGTCTTAAAAAAGCTAATAAGTTTCTATTAAACGCATCATATATTATACCATTTTATGGCATATATTACCATATGTTATTATGAAACAATATAAAAAATTGGTAAATATGCTTAAAATTCGACAAAAACAGACATTTTTCGACATCTATATAAAATCAAAAGATAAAATACATTAGAATCTTATATTCATGTGGCGAATTCATCTTGTACTATGTCTGAAAGATAGTTGCAGATTGACGTCCTCTGCACGGCTGAAGCTGGCAACATTCGCACTGGGATTTCGTTCTGGTAATAAAAAGAGCCCCGAAGGGCTCAGTGATGTAACAACAAATATCAACTTATATTTCTTTTTCAATTCTTCTTGCTTAATTGTTTCAACTCACAGTCGGTATTTACGGAGTCTGACAAGCCGGGATGATCCCGACTGTGGTTAGCCTCATGTCAGCGGGGATACCGATTTCTCTCCGCCCACCGCTGCCGTTAAGTTTCTTTTACAATTCATCCCACTGCCTACGCTTCGTTTAGAGGCAGGGGATTTCTTGCTTTTCTACAAATCGTCCGTATTTCTAAAGCGATTGCATTATTAATATGCAATACTTTTAGAAATACGGACGATTTTTATAAGAAAAGTTCATTTGTGAAAAGCTTGCTTTTATTTCTAATATGTTATTTTGTATTACAATCAGCCCATTTTTATAAAAATTAATTTTCAGCACATTCTGCGACAAATGCCAAAACCTTTCTATTTAATGCCAGATGCGCCAGCTTTCGTTCACTCAGTGTTTTATCAAGTTCTTCTTCCGAATAAGTACCTCTTTCCAGAAGACTGGATTTGTACTCTGCAATATCACCACCGGTAACAGTAATGCCATTCTGATCTGCAATATAAAGAATCAGAAGATCCATAGAATGTTCTTCCGTGCTATCCATGGATATTTTTTTGCCAGCCACTTCATATTCCTGAGCAAGTTCTGCAGGTGCAATTCCCTTTGCGTCTGCTTCTTGCTGGATCTTTTCATAGGTCAGATCATTCTCTGACTCTTCTTCTGGAATTTCTTTTATGTCTATAGAATCAGCAATTTGCGTCATAACTTCCATAAAGACATTATAGTTATGCTGCTCTTCTTTTTCTGCCTCCAGCATTTCTTTTATATACTGCTGGTATTCTTTAACAGACTGATACTTTTGATCAGACAGCTTTACTGCAATTTCATCAGTAAGCTGTGGTTGTGTCCGAACAGCTTTCAGGTATACGGTAAAAACCCCCTTTTTCCCAGCCTGTTGTGTAAACGTATCATTATCTGGAAGAGCAAGTTCAAATGTAATGGTATCCCCGAGCTGTTTCCCAATCAATTTTTCTTCAAATTCTGAAAAATAATTTCCTGCCCCAACATTTAGATTCATATCCTTTTTGCTACCTGGGGTATACTCTTTCCCATCGACGGTGCAGATAATATCCAGATTCACAAGATCATATCGGTTTATGCTACCTTCTGTTTTATCAATCCATATTTCCTTTTTTTTCATCAGATCCGAAATCCTGGACTGTATTTCATCATCTGTCACTTCTTCAGACGGAGTCTGTTCAACTTTAATGTTACTGTAATCTCCCAGGGATATATAATCAGATGCTTTGTATCCAAAATCATACACTTCATCTTTGGATGTTGTGCCCTTAAACTGTATGGTTCCAGCATCGGAAGTAATGGTTGGGGAACCAGATGGGTCTTCAGCCAAAGTTTCCAGTGTTACATTTGTTTCGCCTGTTTTGTTCCCTCCACATCCAGATAAAATACCTGCCATAGAGGTTAACAGGCACAGAAAAAGAACCGTTTTTCTTCGCATTTTAAACTCTTTTAAATATTGATGATCTTAATATGTTATTTGGGTCAAAAGGAAGTAAAAAAGCTGAAACACTTTATTTGTGTCACAGGCTTAAATAGTACAAATTTTTCAAAAAAACATACAGTGAAAGTTCATTTCCAATAGTTTGTAGTGGCCAGCATTGAAAGACTCACGACTGTTACTGGTTTCTGATAGGGAACCAGGCTTTCTTTCCACCTTTCTGTTTCGTCTACCAGTGCCTTTCTTTTGAAAGGTTCTTACACAGCTTTCAGACGGAGCCTTCTCTCTTCCGTCCATGGCGTAGGCTTATACGGTACATGCCGCAATTTCTCTGTTTCCCCGGTGTCCCGTTAAATTCACGTTTTTCTGCATAAAGCGGATATCCTCTTTTAAGATTATTTGCAACAGTCCTGGTGTCAGATGATTACGAAAAGTAGGCTATAAAAAAGTCATTATATTTGTTAGGATTATGTCAAGAAATATTTTTAGGAGGACATGATTATGAATAAAACATTAGAACCAATCCCAGTCTCTGTTTGGTTTCACCCAGACGGTCGTGTAAAACCTTACCATTGCCACTATAGAGGAAAGACACTGGATCTTTCAGTACTTCAGGAAGAGCAGAAAGGAAACACCATCCGCTACATCTGTAGATTTGATGACGATGATGAGTGGGAGTTCTTTGAGGCTGTCATTGTGTTTGATAAGCAGGAACTGATGTGGTATATAGAAAGGTAGATATCAGACATGAAAATGGATTCTGAATGTCTGCCTATGAAGCAGGGTAATATTCTTCTGATGCATATATGCATGTATAGTAAAAAATAATAGAAAGACGAGGATTATTTTTATGTATTGTTACGTAATTTTTGGAAAGGACAAACATGGGCACACCAAAAAATATCTTTGTAAATACAATGGAGATCTGGAACCCGGAGATGTTATCTGGATCTTGGATAATAGAATTTATACAGCTTTAGTACGGGAGGTGCTGGACAAACTTTCAATTGATTCAGATTCTCTCAAAATCCAGAATATATTCTGGAAGAATCCGGAAGGTACTTTTCCGGCAAAGTTTGCAGAATCATTCTTTCTTGCTCTGGTTGATGAGTATAAAAATGGTGAAATCACAAAGGAGAAACTGACCCAGATTATGGAGCATTTTCTGGTTGCCATTGATTCTGATTTGAAAAGTAACAGTGTTCTGGAAGAAATTCTATGCAAAAAGCTGCCAGATGCCAGCTTACAATTCACGGACGAGTTGGTCGAAGATAAAAAACTGGCATTTTGGAAAGAGCTCAAAGATATGGAATTCCGTTTGAAGTATGGATATTCTTTTTGGGATACGCCAAAAGATCATAAAGAAGATCCTATCGAATATACAGACGAATATTTAAAAATAGAGCTGGAATTGGAACGTTTGATCCGAAAGCAGATTGGAGAAAATGAAAAAGAGCGTTTTGGTTTCTGCCATCTGTATTGGGGAACCAAAAAGAAGATTCTGAAAGAACAGTTTGGAATTGAATGGCAAAGTCCGGCAGAGTTAAATCCTGATATAAACTTCGATTAACAAAGGAAGCGAAATTTTTGCTGGAGAAAACCATACAGCTTTTCTTCTGCCATCTGCTTGGGGATTACTTCCTACAGACACCATACATAGCAGAAACAAAAGGAAAAAATTCATATCATATGTTCGTTCATTGCAGTTTGTATTGTTTTCCATTTTATCTCTGTTTCGGTTTGGATCAGAGGATACTGCTGGTATTTCTCTCTCATTTCTTAATTGATACCCTAAAAGCCAGGTACGACCGAATTAGTGTTATCATGGATCAGACCCTGCACTATATGGTTTTAACCATATATCTGCTGCCGATTTCATATTGTATGGTGTCAATCCCCCTTTCGTAATATACTGACATCGCATTTTAAAGAAAGTTGTTTTATGATAATACCAACAACAAGAAAGGAGGCGAAAAACAATAACCTATACAGACAAAAGCCAGAAAAACAGTTTTAAGGAATCTTCTGATCTGTTCCCTGAAGATTCCGATTCCTGGTTTCAGAACCTTCCACATCTGGGCATCGTCCATCCATATGGAATGAAAACTGCTATGTTGTTTCAACTCGCAGTCGGTATTTACGGAGTCTGACACGCCGGGATGATCCCGACTGTGGTTAACCTCATGTCAACGGGGGGATACCGATTTCTCTCCGCCCACCGCTGCCGTTAAGTTTCTTTTAAAATTCATCCCATTGCCTACGCTTCATTTAGAGGCAGGGGATTTCTTGCTTTTCTACAAACCATCCTCCTTCCTAAAGCGATTGCATCACTAATATGCAATATTTTTAGAAATATGGACGATTTTTATAAGAAAAGTGCATTTGTTAAAAGCAAAACTTTTGGATGGCGCAGACCTCTCATCTCCCACCCTCTCTGTATCAGACGGGGAAGAAAATAAGAGCGGAGGTGTAGCAGATAGCTAAGATAATGGGCAAGAAAAAATCCAATAACATTCTGGTTCCATCCAGAAAATTAAAAAAACATTAAGGAGGAATTTTCTATGAGTTTTTTGAGAAGTGGGTCAGATGAAGATTACAGACTGAAAGAAGAAGCGGATTATATCCACCGCAAATGTGCGGATGCGACGACTTATGACGAAAGAGACAAATGGGCAGAAAAAGGAGAGGCCCTGGCAAGAGAAATGCGAGCAGAATATGGTCTTGGCGACAAACAGGTTCAGATGATTATCAATGATAATTACCTCGACCGTCTTCGCTGATACATATAAAAACATATTATAGGAGGATCAAAAAATGGCAAGATTAGAAACAAGTTCAGATGACTGGTACAAATTCAATGAAAAGGCAGATAAGATTCTGCGTAAACATTCCGATGCCCGTACAAGTGCTGAAAGAGAAAAATGGGAACGTAAGGCAGAGGAACTGATTGATTACATGCGGAGCAAATACGGTTATGATGACAACGTAGAACGCATTATCAGCATGTACTATTTGGACAGGCTGTAATTTATTTAAGGCAAGTCCAATCTCAGCAGATCTAAGCTGTACAAGATATCAAACAAAATGGCAAATTGTAGGCACCTCTGTTCTGGAGGTGCCTTTTTCCTGCACTTTTGCCATGTCAGATGCAACGGCGGAACATTTCATAATATTTCCTGTATTCTGTACTGGTATCAATCTCTGCTCCCATTCCAAGCAAGATCCCTGCAATGATGCTTCTATGGCAAAGCGCCTCTTCTTCGCAATAACATCCAAGGACAATCTTTCTTCTGCTGCCTTCTCTGCACAGATAATCCAGATTAGCTTTCGCATTTTCATTTTTCGATAGTTCTGAAATGAATTGCGGAACATATTCTTTCTGGAAAAATTCCGGACCAAACTGTCCAGCATGGAAAGCCTTCCGATATCTCAGGAAGAGTTCACTGGACGGAGCCAGGGATTGGACCAGTTTTTCTTCTTTTGGTGAACTATCCGGAGAACGGACAATCCACCAAACCTCATCATAGTCTGATGTGCAGATGTTCGGAATCTGATCAATATAAATCATAATTTTCTCTTCAGCCTACCTTTCTCGGCATTGCTTTCTGAAAACAAGGATGCTCCAGAAGCAGTTCCACTTTCCATACTTTTACACCTGCTGCATTAATCTCTCCTGCCAGTCTAGTCCAGTTGCCTGGAAGTTCCAGAAGAACGGATGGAATCAGGTAAGAAAACTTATGTATTCTTTCTCTTCCCTTTGTCGTACGGATCTGCCAGCTCTCCAGAGTGCATTCCCGACGGAAACGGCTGCTGCGGCAGAAGAAACGCTCCACTGCATAAGCAACTGTATCTTTTTCGTATTCACACGTTACTTCTGAGAACATTTTATAGTTTTCAGTAACCGATACCTCACATACGATATTTGCAAATTCTAATTTCTTCATAAACATTTACCTCCATGGAATTCTACGATTTTTAGTTTCCGGCTGTCGGTTACCATCCCCTGCTGTTGTCAGAAGCAGCATGTCTCTGTTGGAAAACTATACGCAGTTCCAACTCCGCATTAGGATGGATTACAGGGCTTTTAAGAAATAAAAAACTGAGCCCATATTCATTCATCAAGCTCAGTACAGTTTCTCAATATGACGCACTAAGCCCTTGAAGAATTATCCGAATCCTAATGCGTATTTAGTTGCAAATGTTTATACTGCTATTCTAACAGCATCCTTGAAAAAGTCAATCTGATTTTTTGATTTTCCAGAAAAATAGTATCTGTTTTGTATTATAATTATGGAATTATAATTATGGGCGATGTTGTTCATTGTGAGATATGTGCAAAACTGATACAATGGATGTTACGGAAGGAGGAAAACTCATTATGTTAGATTCTGTTATTTTAAAAATCAAAGATTTCTTTGACCAAAGCATTCTGTTACAATTGTGTATGGAACCAGAATACCATCTGACCCCCGAAGAAACAATCAAATTATTGGAATATATTAACAGCTTATGAAAACAAGAGCCAGAGCGTAATGTGATATGCCCTGGCTTTTCCCATTTTCTTATTTCTGAAGAAATTTTTCTGCCTTATACTTTTCAATCAAAGGAAGGTTTTTCTTTGCCAGACTGATGCCCCATTCTGGTTTGCTCGTTTGTCCCGGCTTACCATATGTCCGGTCCACGAGTGCCGCATTTGGATGGCTCCAGGCCGTCGCAGGGATAATATATACAACAGGCAGCTGGTTCTGAAAGAAATGAAGAAAGCAGACCAGATGATGGTCGTCCATAACCAACTTATCTTTTTTTACGAATAGATATTTGCCCTTATACTGGGATTTTACCTGTACTTCATAAAAAATTCCGGTATCCTTTTTCTTTGCAATAAAATCCACGCCATGGTCATCCACTTCTGAGGTATATACTTCGTATCCATAAGAAGCAAATTCCATCTTTGCATAGTATTCCCCGAATTGTCCGAGCTGTAGCGGAGATAATTTTTCCCAATCTGTATTCATTGGTTTTTCTCCACAATTTCAACTATAAATCTTGCAACAAGTTTCTTTCCATAATATTCAAATGGATTTACACCTGCTTTTAGATCTTCATGCAGGCTCCAGGCAAACGGCTCGCCCTGCATATCTTCCCGGATCCATGGATCGTAAATGGTATGACCTTTGTAAGAAAAAGACACAAAATCCCTTTTATCCAGATAATCATTATGCTGAGCCATTTCCAACTGTTTCTGAACCAGCCCTTCCGCCTGGAATAAAAAATCATTTTCTTTGTCCTGGATTTCCCGGTAGGACAAAGATTCCAGCGAACTGACATCTTTTCCCGTCAGACGGGCATAGCAGATATCCATCCAGGTAGTTTCTTCTATTTTCCATATCGGATTAATAACAAACAACTCTTCTGCCAAATACTATTTATTTTCTTATGCAAATCTTTTTACAATTCGTTTTTCAACAATTCTCTGCTGCTGTCTGCAAACATTAGATCTGTTATTCTGCTAAATCGGTTTTCTACAATATTTTCTTCCTGCAATTCAGGTGTTGTTCTTGACAAGAATGAAATTCATCAAATTATAAATAGATTAGCAAACTTGGAAAGGGATTATAGACTAAGACTTGATGAAGCAGATAGTTTGGTAAATACCCTTAAAGAAATGACAGCATCCCCCAATGCTGAAAACAGCGAAGGTATAGTCAATAAGTATAAGCCAAAATAAGACCTTATTAATATTGCAAATGTTTTTACAAAAAATAACCTCTGCCAAAAATATCTTACATAGTAGAACTGTAAGAAAATCTTCTGGCAGAGGTTATCTGCTGCATTTGGAGTTTAGTATGTTATTTTTTGACATCATAAATTCTATTTAAGTACAGAATAAAAGATTGGTCATAACATATTTGTCTTTTGTATTAGAGAAATAAGATTTGTAAATGAAAGGGGCATAAAGTGTAAAAAATGGGGTAAAAAATCATGAGAAAATATGGTCAAAAATGGGTACTTGTCATCGTATCATTTAATGTCATTTGGTATCAAGCAACACTTATCGGCATCAAAATATTGTTATCAAATAACATTCCCAGACACTATATATTGTGTTTTGGCATCGAATAGAAAAAGGATTTCATAGACATCCGGGAAGCACATTGCGAAACGGATATCTACCGCATTTTTATCTTTCATTACGGAGTTGACTTCACCGCCGATATAGCGGGCAGCTTTGTCAACCTTCATTAAAATTTCATCGCTTAAAGCTAGAGTTCTCATAATATTCCTTTCAGAAGTTATTGTTTAACATAATGCCAAGCAGGGAAAATCCCCCACAACGTTCCCATTATATACGGAATGGTGGGGGATTTCAAGGGAGAGTCAGTTAGTTTACAGTCACGAAAATTCAACGTATATGCTTTTTCTTCATCTGCAGGATCTCAAGCAGCACTTCATATACTGCCATATTCTCCTTCACCACCAGGGCAAGGCTCTCTTTTGCCTGGTTCAGAAGGTGAAAAAGACTTCGTACATTAGAATATTCTCCCGAAGAACACCTGGATCTGAGATATCCGTTTTCATCATAATAATATTGTTCATCCAGCAATACGACAATCTTCTCCTCAGGTCTCACCGCCTGGACACCAGGCTGCCCGGAAGCCTCTTCTGTCCGCTCCTTAAATCCCTGTTTCACAAGATCATGCAGAAGCTTTTCCGCCTCACTGTTATTGTTGGCATACATCACCACAATATGCGGATACCATCTGGAGCTTCTTTTTTCCGGCAGATGTACCATGTTCTGAATAAAAGAAGACAGTTCCGCATTGGTACGGATCCGGTTTGTCAGATGGAATTTCTGAATTCCCGGCAGCTTTCCCAGTCCCTCCACAATACTTCGATCCAACTCCTCCGGTGATATCACATCTTCGGAATCACTGGAAAAGATCACAGGCCGGCGCTCACTCCAGGTAAGCAGAACAGACAATTTTTCCGGGGAAAGAAGATGTGCTTCATCTACCAGAATGCTGCTGTAACAGCCAAGATCCGTCGTTCCGTCCAGCTGAGTATCTGCCAGAAAATCTATCCGCCGTAGACGTTCATGAAGAATCTTCCATTCTTTTCCCGCCTCTCCACAGTGAATGATACAGACTCTCTGGCGCACGGACAACTTCATCGCAATATCATAAAGCAACAATGTTTTTCCGGTTCCTGGAAGTCCGCTGAACCAGAAATATCCTCCTCTTTCTCCACGTATTCTCTTCAGAATCTGCCGTTCAATATCTCTCTGCTGGGAAGTAAGGAAATACTCTTTTTTGAGAAAACGCTCCGGTTCTGTCAGCGGAGAGATCAGATAAAGCTCTGCCTGAAACAGATCCTCGATATCTCCCTCATAGTCCGGGCTTTCTTTCCCCAATGCAATACATAGCTGTTTCCAGTCCCCCTCCACAATGTGATCGTGATTGGTCAGTCTCACCAGACGATCTTCACTGCTGATATAGGTATAGGATAGGATCGGTTTCCCAAAAACAGACAGATAATACCGGTTCTGGATCAGCTGTCTTCGAATAGCCTCATCCGATACACTGCCACTTTTCAGTTCAATATTTACGATCTGATCATCCTTGATCTGAAGGAGATCAAACTCCTTTCCAAGCTTCGGGATCTGGAACGAATAAAAAAGCCGGAGCTTATATACTTCTTCCATATGCAGTTCCAGTTGCTTCACCAGTACTTTCATACTTTCCAGTTCCCACTCTTTGATCCTGAGAAAAAAATCTCTGCCGGAAAGCTGGCGTTCCAGCTTCTGGACACATTCCATATTTTGATTTCTTGTAAGTGCATAGATTGATATTGCCTTCATATTCCAACCCTTACCTGCTGTTTATTTCTTTATCCGCAGTGTCCTGAGATGATCCTTCTGCTCCTGTGTGATCCGGTAGCTTTCAATGGATTTCTGGATCGTCTTGTTATGAGTCCAGATATCCATTCTCTGCTCTTCCAGGAATGGAAGGATCTTCTCATACTGTTTTGCCAGCGCTGTAGCAAAATACCAGGCTCGCATCATATTTACATAATATTCTTCCGAGCGGATCGCTGCCACTTTCTCCGGATATTCCGGTTTAAATCCTTCGTCCAGATAATGGCGCATCAGCATACTGATCCCGAACCGGATGATATACGGCTTATCCGACTCCATCCAGCGATAAATCTCCCGGATAAATATATCACGGTGTTTTTTCATCATATGGAGCGCCAGCAGATCACAGGTCGCCCAGTTATCAATGTGCGGAAGAAAACGCTCCAGTTCTTTCAGACATTTATCATAATCTCTGATCTGCTCGATCAGCAGGCCATGGAGATTATTTTCCTCATAATACTGATGAGGAAGAACCTTCAGGAACATTTCGGATCTTTCTGTTTTTCCAAATTCTTTTGCAAATTTCCGGAGTATCGGTGTCCGGATACCGATGATCTTTTCTTTCTCCACAGTCGGAACCAGCCTTGCATGAAAATCCCGATATCCTGTATCCTGCATTTCAAACAGTCTTTTCCGGACATCCCGGATCATCTCTTCCTGATTCATTTATCATCCCCGCCTTTTATACCAAAGATCGCGATCAGAGAACTCACAAGCAGAAGCATGGGGTAAAACAGTTTCGGCATGATCTGAAAAGCAGAAAGCTCAAATCCCAGTTCCTTTGCCGCAGAAATGGCAACCAGCATCTGGGCTCCATATGGAATCACCCCCTGGAAAATACAGGAAAATGTATCCAGGATAGAAGCTGTCTTTCTGGAAGTGATCTTATATTCCAGCGCCATTTCCTTTGCAATGGGGTTGGCCATAACAATGGCCACCGTATTATTGGCTGTTGCGATATCCATAGTTCCAACCAGAAGTCCCATACCAAGAAGTCCGCCTTTTTTCCCTTTAAAAACTCTCTGTATTCCGGAAAGCAGTGCTTCAAAGCCTCCATGCTCCCGGATCAGCGCACACATGGCTGCTACAAGGATAGCCACCATACAGGTCTCAAACATCCCGGAAACACCGGAGCCAATATTTGTCAGAAGCTCCACTGGCGTGATATGTCCTCCAAGAAGCATAATAAATGCTCCGGAGACAATTCCGATCAGAAGTACCACAAATACATTGATGCCGATAATCCCGCCGATCAGCACCAGAACATACGGAAGGATCTGCACAAGATGATAATCCTGTACCACTCTTCCCTGAATCTCTGTCTGAAAAGACAGAATAAGGATCAGGAGCAGTGTAACAACAGCTGCCGGAAATGCGATCCAGAAATTTTCCCGGAATTTATCTTTCATCTGACAGCCCTGACCGTTGCAGGCTGCGATCGTGGTATCAGAAATAAAAGAAAGGTTGTCACCAAACATGGCTCCTCCCATCACCGATGCCACACAAAATGCCATATCAAAACCGGAAGCTTTGGAAACCGCTACCGCAATAGGGGTAAGAAGCGTGATCGTCCCAACGGAAGTTCCCATAGCCACAGATACGAAGCAGGCAACTACAAACAATACCGCAACAGAAAAACGTGCCGGTATCAGAGAAAGCATACAGTAGGCCACACTTTCTGCACTGCTGCGCCCCACAACACCCACAAAAGAGCCTGCGGTCAGAAAGATCAGAAGCATGGTGATGATATTTTTATCTCCTACTCCTTTTGCCATAAGCTCCAGCTTTCTGTCAAAGCTGATCGTTCTGTTCTGAACACATGCCACCAGGATCGCAGACAGAAAAGCCACAACGATCGGTACATTATAAAATCCCATAGGGATCTTCATCACATACTCAAACAAAATCCCCAGTCCCAGATACAGGACCAGAAAAACACCGATAGGCAGCAGTGCGATCACATTTCCTTTTTTCTTCATTTCCTCCATAAAACAATTCCCTTCATCACTTATTATTTTCCCGGCTTTTTTCTCCGGGTGATCTGTTTTCTATCATATCATATTTCCCCATTCCTGTCCTGTTGCTGACGGAAACTTCTTCATATTTCCGTCACGATCCTGTTATCTCTGATATTTTTTACCTTATTTAACAAGATTTTCACCAATTAAATCGTTCCTTCCGTTGAAATCCAGAGCTTTTTTCAGTATAATTGGCTGTAGACAATTGTGAAAAAGATATCCGAAGGATTTATGTTGATATCTCTGATCACAGTCATTAAAGGAGGAATATGATTATGGCAACATGGAAAAATCTGGACACTCTTGCTTCTTACAGCAAACTTAACGGTCTGAAAGATCACGTGAACATTGCAGAAGCAATGTCCGGCGAGCAGGGTGCAGAACGTGTAAAGAAGTACAGCGTACCGATGGCAGCAGGTCTGGCTTACAATTACGCAGCTAAGGAAGTGGACGAGACCGTTCTTGACGCACTTTCCAAACTGGCTGATGAGGCAGAACTGATCGAAAAATTCCAGGAATTATATAACGGCGCAGTGATCAACACAGGCGAGAAACGTATGGTCCTTCATCATCTTGCACGTACACAGCTTGGCGAGCCTGTTGTTGTTGACGGTGTGGACAAGCGAGAATTCTATGTAGCTCAGCAGAAGAAAGCTGCAGATTTTGCAAACAAAGTACATGCAGGCGAGATCACAAATGAAGCCGGTGAGAAATTCACTACGGTTGTACAGATCGGTATCGGCGGAAGTGACCTGGGACCGCGTGCATTATATATCGCACTTGAAAACTGGGCAAAGGCAAACAACACCTTCAAGATGGAAGCAAAATTCATCAGCAACGTTGACCCGGATGATGCAGCTGCTGTTCTTGCATCTGTAGATCTTGCTCACTCTCTTTTCATCGTTGTATCCAAATCCGGTACAACCCTCGAGACTCTGACTAACGAGGCATTCGTAAAAGACGCTCTCACAAAAGCCGGCTTAAACCCGTCCAAGCATATGCTTGCAGTAACCAGTGAGACTTCTCCTCTGGCAAAGAGCGATGACTACCTTACCGCAATCTTTATGGATGATTATATCGGCGGACGTTATTCTTCTGTTTCCGGTGTAGGCGGAGCAATCCTTTCCCTGGCATTCGGACCGGAAGTATTCGCAGAGCTGCTTGACGGAGCTGCCGAGGAGGATAAGCTTGCAACAAATAAGAACATTCTTGAGAACCCGGATATGCTGGATGCCCTGATCGGCGTTTATGAGAGAAATGTACAGGGATATCCTTCTACTGCAGTTTTACCATACTCACAGGCATTAAGCCGCTTCCCTGCTCATCTTCAGCAGTGTGATATGGAGTCTAACGGTAAATCTGTAAACCGCTTTGGTGAGCCGGTGGATTATGTGACCGGACCGGTGATCTTTGGTGAGCCAGGAACCAACGGACAGCACTCCTTCTACCAGCTTCTGCATCAGGGAACTAATATTGTTCCGCTTCAGTTCATCGGCTTTAAGAAGAGCCAGCTTGGTGTTGATGTTGATATCGAGAACAGCACAAGCCAGCAGAAGCTCTGTGCAAACGTTGCAGCACAGATCGTTGCTTTTGCATGTGGAAAAGAAGATGAGAACCTGAACAAAAACTTCAAGGGCGGACGTCCTTCCAGTATCATTATTGGTGAGGAACTTACACCGAAGTCTCTGGGTGCGCTTCTTGCACACTTTGAGAACAAGATCATGTTCCAGGGCTTTGTATGGAACCTGAACAGCTTTGACCAGGAGGGTGTACAGCTTGGTAAGGTTCTTGCAAAACGTGTTCTCGCTCATGATACAGACGGAGCACTGAAAGTTTACAGTGATCTTCTTGATATCTGATAAACAGATAGGTACCGTCCCGGAAAATGTTTTTTCGGGACGGTTTTTCTGTATATGTGACCTTAACCGGGAAAGGAAATCTTAAATATGCAGCAGATAAAAATGATCGGTCTTGATCTGGACGGAACTCTTCTGAATACAAAAAAAGAACTCACAGAAAATACCAGGCGCGTTCTCAGGGAAGCTATTGATGCAGGTATCCTTGTTCTGATGGCTACCGGCCGGCCATATACCGGCATTCCCGCGGAACTGAGAAATTTTCCGGGAATTCACTATGCTCTCACCTCCAACGGAGCCAGAGTCCTTGATACAGACCATAATAAACTTCTTATCGAGCAGCTTCTTCCCATGGAAAGTGCAAAAAAAGCTCTCCGTATCTTTGAAAAATATGATACTTTAAGTGAGATCTATTTTGACGGTCAGGGATATGCAGACGCTGCCAAGCTTGATAATGTAGGAAAATACCATCACGACCCTAATATGTGGAATTATGTCCGTACTACCCGTATCGCGGTTCCAGACATCCAGGATGTCATTACAAAAGAAAACAGAAGCATGGATAAAGTCCAGGCGCTTTTTGCAGACATGGAGGAACGTGCCGCCGCCTGGAAGGAATTAAGTGAACTTAAGGAGCTGGAGCTTGTAGGCTCCTTAAGCTACAATATTGAGATCAACGCCGCCGGTGTCAACAAAGGAACCGCTCTTGTTGCTCTTGGCGAAATGCTGGGAATCCCAAGAGAATCCATTATGGCATGCGGAGACGGTGACAACGATGTCCATCTTCTCCGGGAAGTCGGTTTTGGCGTAGCCATGGCCAATGCACAGCCCCAGGTAAAAAAAGCAGCCGATTATATTACTGCTTCCAATGACGAAGACGGTGTAGCACGCGCCATTGAAAAATATGCGCTGCACCGATGAGATATTCTATTATGTATCCCCAAAAGGAACCGACAGTTTTTACGCTGTCGATTCCTTTTTTAGAATGGGATTGAATGGCGGAGCATTCATATTCGATCAATATTCATAGTTTCCTGCCGGCTGTTTGATCCTGGTAAAAAGATCATGCCAGGACTGATCCCAACCTGAAGCTGTCTCACATCACCTTTATTCATATTTAAGGTGGTGGCACTTAAAGATGGTTTCGGCATCGGTGTAGGTGTCGGCTTCGGTTTCTGCGCTGCTTTTACTGTAACCTTACAGTTAAATTTCTTCGTATTTGCCTTCGCTGTGATTACTGCCGTTCCTTTTTTCACTGCGGTGATCTTTCCTTTGGAATCCACACGTGCGATCTTAGGATTGGAAGAAGAATATTTCACCTTCACAGTTGTTCCTGTCAGTTTAATGGCACTGGATTTTTTTTCTGTTAATGTCAGCGATGTCCTGCTGAGCTTCGGTGTCTCTACCTTTACAACACACTTATATGTTTTTTTGCTTACCTTTGCATAGATCGTTGCGGAACCTTTATTTTTGGCAACCACCTGGCCTTTGCTGTTTACGGTCGCAACGCTCTTTTTGGACGATCTCCAGGCAACCTTCTGCCTGGTCCCGGTAACCTTAAGTGTTGGCTTCTCACCTTTTAATAGAGTTACTTTTGTTCTGTTCAGTTTTGGTGCGGCGCTGACAGTCACACTTCCGAATGCCATCGTAAAAATAAGGCTGATCAGCAGCACAAAACACAACAGATTTTTTTTCTTTTTCATTCTGATTTCCCTCTTTCCGGTAAAACGTATATTTACGTCATATATTGCTTTAACCACATTTTAGAGGAAATCCCTGATAAAAACACTAGCACTTATGATAGTATCCTTGCAAATATGATCATTTATATTCTTTCGTCGCTCATACCAAGGCTTATTATCAGGAAACAAAAATACAACAGGACTGATTTTTGATACAGATACTTGAATTCAAAAGTTTCATCTGTTTAAAAATCAGTCCTGTTGTATAAAAAAATATTATGGTTGATCTGTAACGCCAGACAGATGATCAAGACATTCGCTATCTGCTCATAATGATACAGTCACGTAACATCGCCAGCGCATGCGCTGTAGTCTGCTCGCGGATCCGCGTGCGGTTTCCTGTGAAATGGAACTCTTTGGCAATGGCCTTGCCCTTATAGCAGCAGCCCATAAATACAGTACCAACCGGAGTTTCCTTTGTTCCGCCTCCCGGTCCTGCCAGACCCGTCACGGAAATACTGATATCTGCTCCAGATGCTTTGCAGGCACCCTTTGCCATTTCTCTGGCACATTTGGCGGAAACTGCCCCCTGCTCCTTCAGAGTACGCTTCTTCACTCCCAGACATTTATGCTTGGCCTTGTTACTGTAAGTCACAAAGCCATAGCCAAACACCTCCGACGCACCGGATACATTGACAATGCGCTGGGCAATCATACCGCCGGTGAGCGATTCCGCCAGGGATAGCTTCAGATCTTTTTCTTTCAGAAGATCGATCACTGCTTCCTCAAGTGTCTTACTCTCATCTGTGGCAAAAACATTCTTTCCAAAACGCTTCTTCAGCTCCTTGACAACCGGTTTGATCAGCTTTCTGCAGACCTTTTCATTCTCTGCGCTTGCTGTCACACGAAGATGCACTTCACCGGTTTTGGCATAAGGTGCAATGGTAGGATTAGTCTGACTTTCAATCAGATCCTGGATCTCCTCTGCTACCTGACTCTCACCGATCCCGCTGATCTTCACCATCTGGGATACAATGATCTCCGGCTGGTTTTTCTGCAGATACGGGACAACGTACTCCTCGAACATGGGCTTCAGTTCATTGGGAGGGCCCGGAAGAAGGATTGCGGTTTTTCCTTTTTTCTCAAGGATCAGTCCTGGAGCAGTTCCGTTATGATTGTCAAGAACAATGGCTCCCTCAGGGACCATGGCCTGTTTATAGTTGTTCTTCGTGATACGTCTCTGAGGATTGTTTTTCTCATATTCCTTCAGATATTTATCGATCAGTTTCCTTGAGTGGGAATCTTCCTTAAGCGGCATTCCCATCAGATCCGCAGTTACTTCCTTGGTGATATCATCCTCTGTTGGTCCAAGGCCTCCTGTGAGGATCACAACATCAGAACGGTCCAGTGCGGTACGGATCACGTCACGCATACGGCCTTCATTATCACCTACTACATCCTGATAGTAAACGCTTAACCCAAGCAGGGCGCATTTTTCAGAAAGATAGGCACTGTTGGTATTTACGATATTTCCAAGAAGGATCTCGGTTCCTACGGATATCAGCTCTGTGATCATGAAAAGAAACTCCTTTCGTATACTTTGATCCCTACTCCTGCATGGAAAGGACCTTTCTGTTCTGCATGATATAAGTCAGCAGGGAGATGATGGTCAGTGCAACAGACAGCCAGATAAATATCTGTGTCAGCACTGCAAAAACACCTCCGAAATCCAGCATCAGAAGTATGATCATGATCATCTGGGAAACGGTTTTAAATTTTCCCCAGTAATTTGCGGCAATGACAATTCCGTTCTCAGCTGCGATCAGACGGAAACCACTGATGATAAATTCCCGTCCGATGATAATGATCACAACCCATGCCGGAAGCTTGTCAACCTCAATCATACAGATCATGGCAGAGCATACCAGAAGCTTGTCAGCCAGCGGGTCCATAAATTTTCCAAAATTGGTTATCAGGTTATATTTTCTGGCAAGATGACCGTCAAACCAATCTGTCACACTTGCTGCGACAAAAATCGCAAGACAGATCCAGCGGTTTGCTTCTCCTCCCCATCCTGTCAGTAAGAAAACTACAAGAAATGGTACAAGTATCATTCTTGCAACTGTAAGTTTATTCGGTGTATTCATCGCTCAGCACTCCTATCAAATCATACTCAAGCGCACCTGTCACACGTACCTTTGCAAAATCACCTGTCATAAGCAGTTCGCCTGTCTGAACGAAAATATATCCGTCAACCTTCGGTGCATCCCCATAGGTACGTCCGATATAGGCACTTTCATCTGCAACTTTTCCCTCGATCATAACAAGAAGTTCCTGTCCGATACGATCCTGACCTCTGTCGTAAGAGATTTCCTGCTGAAGTTCCATCAGCTCGTCTCTGCGTTCTTCCTTCACTTCTTCCGGAACCTGGTCTGCCATCTCTGCTGCCGGGGTATTCTCCTCCGGAGAGTAAGTGAAGACACCAAGGCGATCAAATTCCATCTCATCTACGAATTCCTTCAGTTCTTCATGGTCTTCCTCCGTCTCACCCGGAAATCCGGTGATCAGAGTTGTACGCAGTATAATATCCGGAATCTCCCTGCGGAGCTTTTCGACAATATCGATCAGTTCCTGTTTGGAAGTACGGCGGCCCATTCTCTTAAGAATGCGGTCCGACGCGTGCTGGATCGGAATATCCAGATAATGACAGATCTTCTTCTCATCACGAATGGTTTCGATCAGTTCATCGTAAATCTCCTCCGGATAACAGTAAAGGATGCGGATCCAACGGATACCTCTGATCTCACAGAGTTTCTTTAAAAGAATATGAAGAGATTTTTTGCCATAAAGATCTCTTCCGTAAACGGTGGTCTCCTGTGCTACCAGGATCAGTTCTTTCACTCCCTGTTCAGCCATATCCTCTGCCTGGGCAATGAGGCGCTCCATAGGAACGCTTCGAAATTTACCTCTGAGCTTCGGGATGATGCAGTAGGTACAGTGCTTGTCGCAGCCTTCCGCGATCTTCAGGTAGCCGAAATGTCCACCTGTTGTAAGGACACGTTTGCTTCCTGTATCCGGCAGATAATCAATATCACGGAATTCTTCGAAATGATTTCCGGCTACTGCTTCTTCCAGAGCCTTTACGATGTCGCCGTAGGATGTAGTTCCAAGAACAGCATCGACCTCCGGAACCTCCTCAATGATCTCTTTCTGGTATCGCTGTGCCATACAGCCGGTAACGATCAGTGCATGGCAGCTTCCTGTTTTTTTGTACTCTGCCATTTCAAGAATGGTTTCCACACTCTCTTCCTTGGCATCCTTGATAAAACAGCAGGTATTGATCACGATTGCATCTGCCTGCGTTTCATCGTCTGTGATCTCATGACCTCCGGCTGTAAGAAGTCCCAGCATTTCTTCGGAATCCGCCAGGTTCTTGTCACAGCCAAGAGAGATGAATAATATTTTCATAAAATTACTCCGCTTCCGTCTGAGCTGCTTCTGCAGTCTCAGTGCCTTCTGCGGTCTCGCCCTCTGCTGCCTCAAGAGCCTCCTTCTCAGCTTCAAGAGCCTCCAGCTCTTCCTCTTCTTCCTGTCCGGGAAGGATCTTTACCTTACCCTTGTAGAGCTCATCAATGGCAACAGAAAGCGGTTTCTTTCCTGCTGCACCCGGTACAAGCGGCTCTGCTCCTGCGATCAGCTGGCGGGCACGTTTGCTAGCTGCAAGTACAAGAGAATAACGGCTGTTCAGCACGAGAGCCTCATCGTCGTCCTCGTTGTTTGTGTTGATAGCCTCAATTAATTCTGAATAAGATGGATGTATCATATCTTTTCTCCCTTCTGTAACGGCAGGGCCGTATTTAACTTATTAATTGGTATTTATAAAAAAGCTTCCGCTTCTTTCTGGATCCTGGATACAAAATCATGATTCCTGGATGTACGCATGCGCTCACACCGGATGGTCTCATGAAGTGTATCAACACATTCCTCCAGATCATCATTGATCAGGAGATAATCATATTTATCCATTCCTCTGGATTCTTCAACCGCTCTTCTGAGACGCCCGTTGATCACATCCAGAGTCTCTGTTCCGCGACCTACCAGACGGTTCTTAAGCTCCTCCATAGACGGCGGACATACAAATACCAGCAGTGTATCCGGAAACTTCTCACGGATCTTCATGGCACCCTGGATCTCAATCTCAAGAATCACATCTTTCCCTGCGGAAAGCTGCTCCTCCACATATTTGCGGGGTGTGCCATAATAATTCTCCACATACTGTGCATACTCGATCAGTCCGTCTTCCCGGATCAGCTGTTCAAATTCTTCTTTTGTGCGGAAGAAATAAGCCTCTCCGTCCTTCTCGCCCGGTCTTGGATTTCTGGTAGTAACAGAAACAGATAATGCATAATTGTCATATTTTTCCATCAGACGTTTCATGACAGTACCTTTTCCGGAACCGGAAAATCCCGAAACAACAACTAAAATTCCCTTACTCATTTCCTTCCTCCCTCGTTTCTTCTCCATACGCTTCCGAAAATCTCCTGGCAATGGTTTCCGGCTGCAGAGCGGAAAGGACAAGATAATCATCGGAAGTAACGATCACTGCTTTTGTTTTTCTTCCCTGTGTGGCATCGATCAGAGTTCGGGTTCCCTTGACACTCTGTATCATGCGCTTTACAGGAGCGGCATCCGGACTTACCACAGCCACGATCTTGCGTGAATTGACAACATTTCCAAAGCCTACATTAATGAGTTTCGCCATTTACGCTCTCCCTTTCTGTCTGTGTACAGCCTGTTTCCTGTCCGGTTACTCGATATTCTGGATCTGCTCACGAATCTTCTCGATCTCTGTCTTCAGATCGATAGCCGCGTTAGATACGGTAAGATCATTGGATTTAGACAGGATGGTGTTCGCCTCACGGTTCATCTCCTGTGCCATGAAATCCATCTTACGTCCCACGCCCTCGTTCTCATCCAGGATCTTTCTCATTCCGTGGATGTGGCTTCGAAGACGTACCGTCTCCTCATCATTGCAGATCTTATCTGAAAAAAGTATCACCTCTGCGGCGATCCTGGAATCATCGATCTGGT
This sequence comes from Ruminococcus sp. AF20-12LB, assembly GCF_003478985.1. NCBI lineage: Bacteria > Bacillati > Bacillota > Clostridia > Eubacteriales > Oscillospiraceae > Ruminococcus > Ruminococcus sp. AF20-12LB. The sequence goes on from NZ_QUGH01000005.1 coordinate 177,205, forward strand.
TATCTTCAAGAAGCTCATGCATCTTGGTTTCCAGTTTCTCCCGATAAGCCTTCACTACTTCCGGAGAACGTTTTTCCACTACATCGACCTTTGCTTCCAGTCCGTCCAGCTTCCCAAGAAGATCCTGTTTCAGATTAGCGCCCTCACGCTGGCGGGTCTCCACAAATTTCCGACAGGCCTCATGAAGCGGACCCTCCAGAAAATTCCAGAGTTCTTCCTCATCCGGAGCCTGCTCTTCCATTGTAAACACATCCGGATATCTGGAAAGTGTGGAAACACGGATATCATTCTCAATCCCCAGTTCCTCACTCATCTGGTTCAAATAGCCCAGATATTCCCTTGCCAGCTCTGCATTGTACTTCAGAGCCATTCCGCCCATTGTATAGTCTTCGTAGGTGATGAACACATCAACTTTGCCGCGGCGGATATAAGTCTTCATCACATTTCGGATCTCTCCCTCAAAATAGCTGAGTCTTTTCGGCATTTTGATGTTCAGATCCAGATATCTGTGATTGACGGATTTCAGTTCAACAGAAACCTTACGTTCTCTGGAAACTGCTTCTGCCCTGCCAAAGCCGGTCATACTTTTTATCATGTTATCCTCCAATACTGCCTCTTAAGTTTATCAGCTGCTGATAAATGCAGCCAATGATTGCATACGGATTTATTATAGTTCATTCCAAAACCCTAGTCAAACTCTTTTTTTACTGTTATAATGATCGATGTTGAAATGAGTTGCTGTGAACGGAGTGAACAGCAACTGAAATGGAGGTAAAATCATGGCATTTGACGGAATTACAGTTTCTGCTCTCGTGGCAGAGATTGATGATAATTTAAAAGGCGGACGTATCAATAAAATCGCCCAGCCGGAAAACGATGAACTTTTGATCACAGGAAAAGGCGCAAATGGACAGAAACGTCTTCTCTTAAGTGCAAGCGCATCCCTTCCTCTGATCTATTTTACAGATAAGAACCGTATCAGTCCTTTAACTGCACCGAACTTCTGCATGCTTCTTCGAAAGCATATCGGAAGCGCCCGAATCCTGGATGTAAAACAGCCGGGAATGGAGCGTGTGGTGGAATTTGAGCTGGAGCATCTCAATGAACTTGGCGACCCCTGCCGGAAGCGCCTGATCATGGAGCTGATGGGCAAACACAGCAACATCATCTTCTGCGATGAAAAAGGCATGATCCTGGACAGTATCAAACATGTCTCTTCCCATATGAGTTCTGTCCGTGAAGTCCTTCCAGGAAGAGAATATTTCATTCCAAATACCCGAGATAAAGAAAATCCGCTGACAGTTTCCGAGGAAGAATTTACCGGACATATCTGCAAAAAACCGGTAAACATTTCCAAAGCGCTTTATACTTCCCTCACCGGTATGAGCCCGGTAATGGCTGAGGAGATCTGCTACCGTGCATCCATTGACGGAAGTGATGCAGCGCAGTCCCTGGATGAAACGGCCTGCACCCATCTTTATCATACCTTTCTCCGCCTTATTGAGCAGATCCGGAACAGAGAGTTCACCCCGAATATTGTCTACCGCGGAGATGAGCCTGTGGAATACGGTGTCTTTCCTTATCAGCAGTTTGGCAGTGAATACCGCAGTGAAACCTTTGACAGTGTTTCTGTTATGCTGGAGACCTATTATGCTACCAAGAGTCTGTTGACACGCATCCACCAGAAATCCTCCGATCTTCGCCGTGTAGTACAGACCGCTCTGGAACGTAATCGAAAAAAATACAACATCCAGAAAAAGCAGTTGAATGATACTTCAAAAAAAGATAAATTCAAGGTCTACGGTGAACTGATCAACACCTATGGATACGGGCTTGAAGAAGGCTGCAGATCCTTTAAGGCACTGAACTATTACACCAACGAGGAAATCACTATCCCTCTTGACCCGACATTGACACCGGCACAGAATTCCAAGAAATATTTTGATAAATACGGAAAGCTGAAGCGTACAGAGGAAGCCGTCACCGAACAGATCGCAGATACGGAAAGTGAGATCTCTCATCTGGAATCTATCTCCAATGCTCTGGATATCGCCAGATCCGAAAGTGACCTTTCCCAGATCAAGGAAGAGCTCACTGAGTACGGCTATATCAAACGTCACTACACTAACAAAAAAGGCCAGAAAGCCCAGCCGAAATCCAAACCGCTCCACTACATATCCAGTGACGGTTTTGATATCTATGTGGGAAAAAACAATTTCCAGAATGATGAGCTGACTTTCAAGTTTGCAACCGGAAATGACTGGTGGTTCCATGCAAAGAAGATGGCTGGTTCCCATGTGATCGTCCGCACCAAAGATGGTGAACTTCCGGACCGTACCTTCGAAGAAGCAGGACGCCTGGCAGCCTGGTACTCCAAAGGGCACTCTGCTCCCAAGGTAGAGATCGATTATATCCAGAAAAAACATGTAAAAAAACCTGCCGGTGCAAAACCCGGTTTCGTTGTTTATTACACCAATTATTCTCTCATGGCTTCTCCGGATATTTCGGATCTGAAAGAGGTCACGGAGTAAACTAAAAAAACCTTCCTGTGTTCTCGTATTTCTCCAAGACAGGATACCTGTATCTCTGCAAGTATCTGTCCTGAGAAATTTTTCTGTAAACACAGGAAGGTTTTTTATGTTTTCAGTGGACATTCGCACTCCGCTTTGTTATATGCTCATGAACAAAAATCACAAAACGATTTTTGTTCAGATCTCCAGTTTTTTCTCCACTGCCGGTGCAATGGATGTATCTGCTTTATGATACGGGATTAGTGTGGACTGCAGCGCATGATACAGATCGGATTTTCCCGGCCATACAGTTCCCTTCAGATGATTTGTCTCATCCAGTTGGTGAAACCAGGAACCGTTTTCGTGATCCATGACCACTTCATCCAGGTACTTCATAAACTCAGCATAATCTTTCGCATATTTCTCCTTACCGGTCACATGATAAAGAACTGCAGAGGTATTGATCGCTTCTGCAAGAGTCCAGTGCATACGGTCACGTACCACCGGTTTGCCATTCCAATCTGTCGTGTATACAATTCCCGGTGCACCATCTGCATTCCAGCCATCTTTTATTGCTGTTGTGTAAAGTTTCTCTGCTGCCTGGAGATATTTTTCCAGTTTTTCTTTCTCTTCTCCGCAGTTTGCAAGTGCCCACTGTATGATCAGTCTTGCCCATTCGATTCCATGGCCCGGTGTCGCTCCATATGGCTTGAACGGATCATCCGGACGGTCACAGTTGCAGTCAAGATCTGCCACCCATTCCTTCGTAAAATGTTCCGGAATCCTCCAGCTATTATCTTCTGCCCATCCAATTACATGATCAATGATCCTGCCTGCACGGATATGATATTTCTTATCTCCAATAACATCTCCAGCTGCCAGAAAAGCCTCTACCGTGTGCATATTGGCATTTAATCCACGGTAATCATCCAGCACGGTAAATTCCGTATTCCAGGTATCGCAGGCCAGCCCCTCCTCTTCATTCCAGAAATACTGATCATAAACAGCCAGAGCCTCCTCAAGGAGTTCCTCCGCCCCGGACCTTCCGGCTGTCAGTGCGGAAGATGCAGCCAGGATCACAAATGCATGGGCATAACACTGTTTATTGGGCACAATATCTCCTTCCGGTGTTACACCTGCATACCAGCCACCGTTTTTTTCATCGTGAAGCTCTCCCCTCAGACCTTTCAATGCCGCATCCGCAAGTTCTCCGCTTCCCTCATGGCCAAGCATCAGACCCAGACTGTATACATGAGCCATACGACAGGTGATCCAGGTTTCCCGGTTTCTGTCCTTCCATGGTGTTCCGTCGTCCCCCAGATAATAGGAACCTCCATTCGGTGAAGGAAACCGATGTCCGAAATTCAAAAGATCCTCACAGGATGCTTTCAGGAATTCCCGGTTTTCTTTTGTGTTAATCTCATATTTGCTGTTCATTTCAACCACCCCATCTGTTTTTCTTTAGGATATCATTCTTTTTGGGGAACTTCAATTCTTTTAGATTATTCTGGCAGACTAATAAAAAAGGAGAATGCCACATACGCATTCTCCTCATATTCAGACTTCTTAATTCCATTACCGCAGCGGTCGCAGACAGTCCTGTATTAATCTTCAAAACAGGTGATCACATAACGATCACTTTCTGTGATCACATCGGAAACATTATCCCTGTCCCAGATCGCATCACTGATGATATCTTTCAGCTTATCATCCATAACGATATTAAAATTCTCCTCGATCACCTGAAACGGAACTCCCTCATTCTTCTGTGCATACTCCATGATAAAATCAAGAATCTTCTCTTCCATACTTCAAAATCTGCCTTTCTGTAAATACTAACGTTTAATATATTACATCAGATTTCCGCAGATGTCCAGATATTTTCCAGACATGTCCATGCGGTATTCCATAAGATATTATGTCAGTATACACACACCCCTTCACATTTCGCTCTATATCAAAATCTGGTATGCCGGTTCACATATTTTGCTTTATATTTTGAGTACACAATGGTCTGGTCCTTATAAAGGCCATAATACCCCGATGCCGCATAGCTGATAGATACTGCGATCAGATAGAAGGATACTCCTTTAAATCCAAACATTTCAAAAGCAATCAGGATCGAAGTGATCGGACAGTTGGTCACACCGCAGAAAACTGCTGCCATTCCGCAGGCTGCACAGATTGACGGAGAAATTCCCATGAGATTACCCATCACACAGCCAAAGGTGGCTCCGATGCAGAAAGAAGGTACGATCTCTCCCCCACGGAATCCTGCACGCATAGTCAGTGCAGTAAGCACCATTTTCCAGAAAAAGGCGAAAGTACCCGCCTGTCCGTTTTCCACTGCTTTTTCAATAAGCTCCGCACCAGCGCCCATATATTCATCTGTTCTCAGAATAAAGGTGACAACAATGACCAGGCAGGCACCCACTGCAACCCTGACATATTTATTCTTAAACCATCTGCCATAAAGTCCTGCTGCACCATTCAGGGCAATACAGAACATAATGCTGACAACTGCACAGCCCAGAGCGATCACTCCCATTTTCAGGCCAGTTTCCACAGTCAGTGCCGGAATATCTGTCACATGAAAACTTTCCGGCGTGACTCCCATTCCGGCTGCAAATCCGGAAGCGACCAGTGACGCGATCATACATGGCATCAGTGCCGCATAGTACATCACTCCCACACTAACCACTTCCAGCGCAAAAACTGCCGCTGCCATCGGTGTTCCAAACAATGCGGAAAACGCCGCGCTCATGCCGCACATGACAATTACATGACGGTCCTCCTCGTCCAGATGGATCCATCTTCCAAGCTGGTTGGCAATACTTCCTCCAAGCTGGATCGCTGCTCCCTCACGTCCCGCAGAACCACCGGTAAGATGAGTCAGTGCCGTTGTGATAAAGATCAGTGGTGCAGAAAGGATCGGCACATTATCTCTGGAACGCACGGTAGAAAGAACCTGATTGGTCCCTCCATCCTCTTTTCCAAGCTTCTCATACAAAAATACAATGACAAGACCGGATAACGGAAGCAAAAGAAAAATCCATTCATGAGCCTTCCGGTAACCGGTTACTGCCTTCAACGTAAAAGAAAACAGTGTGCTGGCAGCTCCTACGATACATCCTGTAATGACAGCAAGAACCAGCCACTTGATCAGATTTGACATATCCCGGCTGATTCTTGCACTGTAATAATATAAATGTTCCTTTAATCTTTTGTTATGATCTATCCCCATGTTCTTTCCCTTCTTTTCTTTACTGTCTGCATTATACTACATTTTTCCTCTCAGTAAAAGCAGGAAGAGAAAGCACTGTTATTTTTTCTTCCGGGAAATATGCCTGTGTATCAGGATCGAGAATACACTGATCATCACAAGAAGCACTGCGGAGAGCCAGAATGCCGGAGACTTCGGATTTTTGATATTTGCTCCAAATATTGTAGCGAGAATAACTCCCGGCAGCGTTCCAAGCATGCCACCTGCCATATAGGTTTCAAATGGGATCTTTTCAGCTCCGAGGAACAGACTCACAGCATCTCCCGGTAAAAAGTTCAATGTCCGCATAAAAAATGAAATATACAGGGAATTTCCGTTCTGGTAATCTACTACTGTTCTCAGCTTCGGATATTTAGATGTAAGACTTTCCACCATGGATGCACCTGAGAAGCGTCCCATCCAATATGGAAGTGCCAATGTGACTGCTCTTCCCAGAAAGTTCACCAGAAGTGCTGTTCCTGTAGAAAACAGATGCCCTACAGCAAGCTGCAGGATCGCAATTGGAAATATAAAAGAAACACTTTTCACAGCATAAAGCCCAAGCATAAGTAATGCAGCCTTAACAGGTTCCTCCGGTGTATAGCTTAAGATCCTTCTCACAGACAGATCCTCTCTATAATGGATACAGAAAAGGAGAAATACAAGAAAGAGCACCGCCGGCAGATATTTTCTGATGTTATCAATCATTTTTTTCATGGTCTGATCCCTCCGTTTTCAAAAAAAGAGCACCGGCACCTGTTTCCGGTACCGTGCTCTTTCATAAATTCTGTTTTTTTAAGTTTCAGGATCAGCAGACTTTCTTCGCTGCCTTTCTCTCCTGATCTTCCTTCCACATTTCCTCTGCTACCGGTTTCCAGTTTTCAGCATACCGGTCACATTTTGCACAGAGATGCTCTGCACTCTCCGGTGACTGAAGATCTGTGGAATGTGCTCCGGATTTTTCTACCATTTCTCTCAGCTTCTGTGGATTTTCAAGCATCGGGCATGGGCGGTACATATTGTCATTAAACGGCTGTCCGTCATGATATGCCATCATCATCGGAGACTGCAGTGCTTCCAGAAGTGTTTTCTCGCGGATATTGGAATCAGAATAATGGATAAATACACATGGATCGATATCACCATTTGCATTGATATGCAGATAACGACGGCCGCCTGCAATACATCCTCCCACAAACTCTGCATCATTCTGGAAATCCATGGCAAATAACGGCTTTATTGCACGGTATCTACGGATACGCTCATAAGTTTCTCTTCTCTGTTCAGGTGTTGGGAGCAGCTCCGGTGCAGCATCATTTCCAACCGGCATGTAATGGAAATACCAGATAAAGTACGCTCCAAGATCGATCAGGCTGTCATAAAACTCCTCAGATGTAATGGATGCAAAATTCGCACTTGTGTAACATGCGGAGATACCAAAAACAAGCTTCTTTTCTCTGAGGAGATTAATTGCCCTGATAACCTTCTGGTATACACCATTTCCTCTTCTGCCATCTGTTGCAGTCTCAAATCCTTCCAGTGAAATCGCAGGAACAAAGTTTCCTACCCGAAGCATATCATTTGCAAAATCCTCATCGATCAGTGTTGCATTTGTGAAAGAAAGGAAGATACAATCATTATGCTTCTCGCAAAGACGGATCAGATCTTTTTTTCTTACAAGAGGTTCTCCTCCTGTATAAATATACATATAAACACCAAGCTCTTTACCCTGGCGGATAATATCATCGATCTCATCATAAGTGAGGTTCAGCTTGTTTCCATACTCTGCTGCCCAGCATCCTGTACAGTGCAGATTACAGGCACTTGTAGGATCAAGAAGGATCGCCCACGGAATATTACAGCCATATTTTTTACGGCATTCATCCTGTCTCGGCCAGCCTGCAAGGTTTGCATTGATAAAGAAGTTTGCAGCCAGAGTTTTCATAACATGTGGATCAATATCAGTTACCAATCTATGAATAAACGGATAATACGGATGTTCCGGATTGGAAATGGCTTCGCGGATCATCGCTCTCTGTGTAGGAAATCCACCACCGGAAAATTTATCTGCCCAGTCCATGATCTTGATAAAATTCTTATCCGGATCTTTGTAAACATAGTTGAATGCCTGTTCAAGTCCGAATTTCTTAAGTGTATTCATTGCGCTCATACTATCTCTCTCCTTATTTCTCTCAATATGTAGATATGCAGATCCAGCTAAACGGACATCCTCATTCCGTCACACTGCATTTTGAGCAGCAAAGCCATCTCTCGGTCTTTGCCTGACTCATGGTGTTACTGTACGTTTTTTTCATTTGAATAACAATAGACAATATAATTGGTATGACCAAAAATTAGGCAAATCTGTTAAAATGCCTAAATATTATTAACATCTTCGCTAAATAACATTTGTTATTTTTGTGCATACTTACTGTTTTCATGATGTTTCTCCACAAAAAAACACCCTGGCAAAGGCAGAAAAAATATTCCGCCCTGCTTCGGGTGTTTTTAATATATCTTATTTCTTTACTACGATATTGATGATCTTCTTCGGTACGTAAATCTCTTTGATGATATTTCCGGAAATCTTATCTGCAACTGCCTTCTTTCCTTCGGCAATCGCATCTTCTTTGGATATCTCTGCCGGAATACTGATAACAGCCTTGGTCTTGCCGTTGATCTGAACCGGAACCTCGATCTCATCATCCTTCATAAGCTCCTCATCGTGAGCCGGCCACTGTGCATGGAAAATAGAATCCTCATGACCAAGCTTCTCCCAGATCTCCTCTGCAATATGAGGAACAAATGGCGCAAGAAGAATGGTAACTGTCTCGATGGTTTCTTTGTCAACAGCACCGTCGTTCTGCTTTGCGATAGCGATCAGCTTGTTTGTGTATTCCATAAATCCGGACACTACAGTATTCAGGCTGAATGCTTCAAGTCTGCTGGTGATATCATATACCATCTTATGACGAGTTTTCTCCATCTCCTTGGTAGCCGGGATATCTTTCTCAATGCTGTCAAGAGCCAGTGTCCAGAAACGTTTCAGGAATCTGGATACACCATCGATTCCTCTGTCATCCCATTCTGCATCCAGTTCCGGCGGTCCTACGAACAGCTCATACATACGTAAGGAATCACATCCGTAATCATTTACAAGATCATCCGGTGAAATAACATTTCCTTTGGATTTGCTCATCTTGATTCCGTTTTTGCCTGTGATCATACCCTGGTTGAACAGCTTAACAAACGGCTCATCGAAATCAATAGCTCCGATATCATACAGGAACTTGGTGTAGAATCTGGAGTACAGAAGATGAAGAACAGCATGCTCTACACCACCGATATACATATCTACCGGCAGATATTTATCAGCTTTCTCTTTGGAAACCAGTTCTTTATTATTCTTACTATCTACATAACGGAGGAAATACCAGGAAGATCCTGCCCACTGAGGCATAGTGTTTGTCTCACGTTTTGCAGGAGCACCACAGCACGGGCATGTGGTATTTACCCACTCGTCAATAGCTGCAAGCGGTGACTCTCCGGTTCCTGTTGGCTGGTAGCTTTCTACCTCTGGAAGTCTTAACGGAAGCTGATCCTCCGGTACCGGTACCGCACCGCATTTCGGGCAGTGTACGATCGGGATTGGCTCACCCCAGTAACGCTGACGGGAGAATACCCAGTCTCTCAGTTTGTAGTTGACAGTCTTACGTCCGATACCCAGCTTCTCGATGATATGCGGTGCTTCCTTCTTCAGTACGGAAGATTCCATTCCGTTCCACTCACCGGAATTGATCATGGTTCCGGAAGCCTCTGTGTAAGCTTCTGTCATATTCTGAATTTCTTTACCGTCTTTTGCGATAACCTGGATGATCGGAATATCAAATTTCTTTGCAAACTCAAAGTCACGGTCATCATGAGCAGGTACACACATGATAGCACCTGTACCATAATCAGCAAGTACATAGTCAGAAAGCCAGATCGGAAGCTTCTCACCGTTCAGCGGATTGATCGCATAAGTACCTGTGAACACACCAGTCTTCTCTTTATCCTGAAGACGGTCTACATTGGATTTCATGGAAGCATCAAAGATATATTTCTCTACAGCCTCTCTTGTCTCGTCTGTTGCAAGAGACTTTGCAAGAGCATGCTCCGGTGCAAGTACCATGAATGTTGCTCCGTGAAGAGTATCCGGTCTTGTTGTATAGACAGTGATCTTCTCTTCTCTTCCCTCAACCGGGAAATCGACCTCTGCGCCGTAGGATTTGCCGATCCAGTCTGTCTGCATCTTTTTAACCTTCTCCGGCCAGTCCAGTTTATCCAGATCACTTAAAAGTCTGTCTGCATATTTTGTGATGCGGAGCATCCACTGACGGAGGTTCTTTTTGGTAACCGGAGTACCACAACGCTCGCAGCATCCGTTTACAACCTCTTCATTTGCAAGACCTGTCTTACAGGAAGGGCACCAGTTGATCGGGAACTCCTTCTCATATGCAAGACCCTCTTTGAACATTTTTACAAAGATCCACTGTGTCCATTTATAGAATTCCGGATCTGTTGTGTTAACCTCCATATCCCAGTCATAGATTGCTGCGATATCGTTGATCTGACGTTTGATATTTTTGATGTTTGCTGCTGTAGATACTGCCGGATGAACACCCATCTTGATAGCATAGTTCTCAGCCGGGAGACCAAAAGCATCCCATCCCATCGGGTGGATCAGGTAATAACCCTGGAGCATTTTATAGCGGCTCCATACATCAGAGATCACATAGCCTCTCCAATGTCCTACATGAAGACCGTTTCCGGACGGATACGGGAACATATCCAGACAGTAGTATTTCGGTTTCTTGCCATCATTGACATTTACCGGCTTTTTCTCCCAGTTTGTGCGCCATTTCGCTTCGATGGCTCTATGGTTATAAGGTGCAGCCATTTTTTTATTCCTCCTGACAAATTACTCAGTATTAATACTTTAATGCTTTCACACACTGCTATTAATTTTAACTACTTATGATGTATTTGTCAAACAGAAATCCAAAAACAGCCCTTTTCCATCAAAATATACATGAACCTGCAATCCTGGCCTGGTTTAGTTGACGCTTCTTTTTTCACATGATATAATTTCCTGCATGTATTTTCCTATATTATACATACATATTTATCTTAGGAGGGAACGCATAAATGAAATCTTTTTATTCCTGGTACCGGAAGCATATTACCGGTGCGATCTTTACAGGACTGATCCTGGGTATCCTCACAGGACTTTTCCTGGCCGGACGGTTTGAACCTGTCCTCACTGTGACCAGTCTGATCGGAAGTATCTACATGAACGCCCTGAACATGATGATTTTTCCCATGGTCTTCTGTTCCATTGTCATTGGGATCTGTTCCATCGGAAACGCACGTACTACCGGCAAGATCACTGCAGCATCCATGATCTATTTTCTCTGCACAACGGCACTTGCCAGCCTGTGCGGACTGATCATCCCGAGACTGATCCATCTCGGAGAGGGAGTCAAATTTGAGATGGCAACGGCAGACATCCAGGCTACAGAAATGAGCAGTATCCTTGATACCCTGAAAAACCTGATCCCTTCCAACCCAATCGCCGCATTTGCTGACGGAAACATGCTCCAGGTTCTGGTGTTTGCCCTGATCATCGGTTTCACACTGATCGCAGTCGGTGAAAAAGGAACTCCATTCCTGAATCTGATTGATTCCGTCAATGAAGTATGCCTGAAGATCATCACAACCATCATGTACTTTACACCCATCGGTGTTTTCTGTACCATCGTACCGGTTGTGGAAGCCAACGGAACTGAAACGATCATTTCCCTTGCAACACAGCTTGTTATTCTGTATGTGGCATTCTTTGGCTTCGCTATTGTAGTGTACGGTCTCTCTGTAAAGCTGATCGGCAAACAGAGTCCGCTGAAATTCCTGAAAGCGATCCTGCCGGCAGCACTGAACGCCTTCGGAACCTGCTCAAGCTCCGCAACCATTCCATTAAGCAAGCAGTGTATGGAAGAAGAAATGGGCGTATCCAACCAGATCACCAGCATCGCCATTCCTCTTGGTGCTACCGTTAATATGGATGCTGTATCTATCCTGATGTCCTTTATGATCATGTTCTTTGCAAACGCCTGCGGAATCCATGTAAGTATTCCTCTTATGATCATTATCCTTCTTGCAAACGTACTGCTTTCCGTTGGTACTCCAGGTGTTCCCGGTGGCGCTATCGCATCTTTCGCAGCACTGGCAACTATGGCCGGACTTCCTGCCGGAGTTCTTGGCGTTTATATCAGCATCAATACCCTCTGTGATATGGGCGCCACCTGCGTCAATGTTATCGGTGACATGGCATGCTGCTCTGTACTGAAAAATGTTATCAAGATTGAGGAAGAAGCATAAACAGATTTTTCTGAAGTGTTATTTAAACAGAACGCAAATTACTTTACATAAGATATTTTATGTAAATCAATAGCAGAAAAGCCGTAAGATATATGTTTAAGAAACTTTCACATATACTTACGGCTTTTCTGTTTATCAACTGTTCACATCCTATATTCTTTATAATGTCTAACGTAAATGATGTAACACAGAAATTTATATTTCATTTTGCTGACTTTATTTTTTCAGAACACGGTAATTTTCTTCTCTGTCGTAATCCTTATGGATTCCATCGTCTTCATATAAGGCATACTCCGCACCTTCATATCCGAGAAGCTGCATATTTTTTGTATCCAGAGCTGCCACACATTCCGCTGCTTCTGCAACCGGAATACATTTCCCCTTCCGGATAAACAGCGGGATCTCATTCAGTGCCACTTCCACATAATGTACACCTTTTCCCAGAATCTCCTCTGCAATGGTTCCGTCCGGAAGGAATTTCACAAATTTCATCTCCTCCGGAAGATATACATAACGGCCTCTTGCGTTCTGTTCATAAACCGGAGCGATCATGATCTCATTTCCAAGAAGCAGCTGGTCCTCCACATGTACGGCAATCTTATCCTCCGGGTAAACAAAGCCTAACGGCCGGAAATACATATCATCGTTCAGAGCAGCCTTCATATATTCACTGTAAAGATATGGAATAAGACGATATCTTACACCGATCACATGGCGGAAATCCTCCACATTTTCGAACTGGTAGCATTCCTGCTCTCTGGTACCAATCGCTGTATGATCACGCATCAGCGGTGTGAATACTCCAAGCGCCAGGAAACGAAGCAGCAGTTCTCTTGTTGTATCAGCGCCAAATCCGCCCAAATCTGCTCCCGCATACAGGAAACCACACATATTCAGAGATGGCATCATCTTCAAGTTCAAAAGGATATGAGCCCACCAGGATTTATTATCGCCGGTCCAGATTCCTCCGTAGCGATGCATACCAATATAAGATGATCTGGAAAACATCAGAAAACGTTTTTCCGGATCGATCCGTTCAAAAGCCTCCCCTGCTGCTCTGGTCATATTGTAGCCAAACAGGTTATGGACTTTGTCATGGCGGATCTTTCTGCCATCCACATTATGGTAAAATCTCCGATAATCTTCAGGATTGTTTGCTGCATTGCGAAGTGCGCTCTGCATCTTCCAGATATGGATCTTTCCTTCCGTATCTTTTGCAAATTCTCCTGCAAGCTCTTTGACCTCGTTCATTCCCTCTGTGGAATAGAAGATCGCCGGCTCGTTCATATCGTTCCAGAAACCGTCGATTCCCTTCTCGATCAGGAAACGGTATTTGTCACCGAACCATTTTCTGGCATCTTTGTTCAATACATCCGGAAAATGAGTATCACCCGGCCATACAGCAGCTACAAAATCACTGCCGTCCTCTCTCTGGCAGAAGTAGCGGTTTTTGACACCCTCCTCATAAACATCGTATCCCGGCTCTACCTTGACGCCGGCATCGATGATCGGGATCAGACGGATATCCTGATTCTTCAGTTCCTTTACGAATCCCGGAAAATCCTGAAAATTCTCTTCACTTAATGTAAAGTCCTTATAAGACTGCATATAATCGATATCCATATAGATCATATCAATAGGAATATGATTTTCACGATATCCGGCTGCAACCTTCCGGAAATCCTCTTTTGTAGTATAGCCCCATCTGCTCTGGCCAAATCCAAAGGCAAATTTCGGCGGGATATAGCTTCTTCCGATCACATGACGGAACTGCTTTACAATATCATAGGGACTCTCCCCTTCGATCACATAAAGCTTCAGGTCTGCATTTTCGCAGGTTACCTTCATGGTATCCATTCTGGTATAGCCAATGTCAAAGGTGATCGCTGCCGGATAGTCAAAAAACATTCCAAAGGTTTCTTTTCCGGACACAATGATAAGATTATGTGCACCGTACAGGGAATGTTTATCCTCTGTATGCTCCGGATCATCGGTACAGTTACTGGTGTAAATGAATCCTCTCTTGTTGATACCGCGGTTGGATTCTCCCAATCCATAAACGATATCCTCTTCATCCATGATATAAGTAAAAGAAAATCCATCTTCTGCACAGATTTCTCCATATCCTGGCTTTCCTTCTGCTGTCTCAATGTTTTCTGTCAGTGCCTCAGTCTCAAAGGGCTCTCCATATACATATTTTTTTATCATTTTTCCCTCTCCTGTTACAGCTTTCTGTAAAGAACAAATGCCTCATAAGGTTTCATGAGCACTTTCTTTTCAAAATCCTTTCTTCCAAGATTTGTGATCAGACATTCTGCATTTTTCTGAAATTCTTCCGGAATTTCCATTTCTGCCACATGCTCACTGAAATTGCAGACTGTGAGAAGCTTCTCTCCCTCAAGGGTTCTGGTATATGCAAAAATCTGATCATGATCTCTGTAAAGTGCCTCAAAAGTGCCGTAAACGATCACCGGTTTTTCTTTTCTTAAACGGATCAGCTTCTGATAATAATGGAAAATAGAATCCGGGTCTGAAAGCTGCTGCTTCGCATTGATCTCCTTATAATTGGAGTTTACCCTGATCCATGGCGTTCCCTCCGTAAAGCCGGCCTGATGAGAATCCTCCCACTGCATTGGTGTTCTGGCATTGTCACGTCCTCTCAGCATCAGGCACTTCATCATGTATTCCGGTGTATAAATACCTGCTTCTGTATATTCATGGAAATACTGAATGCTCTCGATATCGCGATAATCCTTAAGCTCTGTAAAATAAGCATTGGTCATTCCAAGCTCTTCTCCCTGATAAACATAAGGAGTTCCCTGCATCATATGAAGACAGGTTGCCAGCATCTTGGCTGAAGTTTCCCTATATGCCGGATTATCATTTCCAAATCTGGAAACACTTCTTGGCTGGTCATGATTTCCAAGAAACAAACTGTTCCATGCTTTTCCCGCAAGCTCTTCCTGCCATTTGATCATAACCTTTTTAAATTCCTGGAAATCGTATTTCTCGGTAGTCCATTTACCATGTTCTGATCCCTGTCCCTCTACATGCTCAAACTGAAACACCATGTTCAGCTCATTCCTGTCCTCACCTGCATATTTCTGTGCCTCTTCGATAGTCACACCGGAGGTTTCTCCAACTGTCATCACATCGTATCGGGATAAAACCTCTCTGTTCATTTCCTGAAGAAACTCATGGATCCTCGGGCCATGGACGCAGTAAGGACCGAAATCACCGTATAATCCTCCGTTCATTTCTCCATCCGGATATGACTGATCCTTGGAGATCATGCTGATCACGTCCATTCGGAAACCGTCGATTCCTTTTTCACACCAGAAATTCATCATATCATAAACTTCCTGACGGACCTTTTCATTTTCCCAGTTCAGATCCGGCTGTTTTCTGGAAAACAGGTGAAGATAATACATCTCTGTCTGAGGATCATACTCCCATGCAGGTCCTCCGAATACACTTCCCCAGTTATTCGGTTCTTTTCCATTCACCGGCTCTCTCCAGATATAGTAATCCCTGTAAGGATTATCTTTGGATTTCCTGCTTTCAATAAACCAGTTGTGTTCGTCGGAAGTATGGTTTACGACCAGATCCATGAGGATCTTAATGCCCCGTTTATGCGCTTCTTCAAGAAGTTTTTCATAATCCTCCATGGTTCCATATTCTTTATAGATCCTACGATAATCGGAAATATCATAGCCATTGTCATCCTGCGGAGATTCCAGCATGGGTGAGATCCAGAGAACATTTACTCCCAGTTCTTTCAGATAGTCCAGTTTTTCTATAATCCCGGGAATATCACCAATTCCGTCTCCGTTGCTGTCCTTAAAACTTCTCGGGTAGATCTGATATACCACACTTTCTTTCCACCAACTTTTTTTCATGATAAATGGCCTCCTTTTTCTGTTGATTCTGAAATCAGCATATCCTATCCACCCTTTAAAATCAACAGGTTTCTCGTGAAACTTAAATTACTGCCAAACTTTTCTGTTTTTTTTATGCAGTTTTAACAATAAAGCACTGCTGTCCGGCGAAAGAATTCCCACCACATTCCGGAAAGGCGCCAGGAAAAGTCATCACAACATAAAAAAAAGAGATCCTGCTACTCTTTTACAGAATCTCTCTTTACAAGCCAGACAGGGCTTTTTACATTTTTTTCAGCAGGTTCCTTTCCCTCTGCCATAAGAAGCAGCTTCCGCAGGGCCAGAACTGCTTTCTGATGAATATCCTGATGAATAGTGGTCAGCTTTGGCCTGACGATCTGCGCATAAAAATTATCATCAAAGCCGGTAATGGAAATCTGATCCGGAATCCGGATTCCCTTGTCTGTAAAAAAATTGATGGCCTCCACAGCTGTGTAATCCGAAGAAAATGCCAGTGCTTTTGTCTCCAGAAAATGAGGCAGCAGCTCTTCATATTTTTTCAGTCTGCGCCGGGGTTCCTGGGGAACCACCACATAGCGGGAGCGGCTGCAGAAGCCACCATTTTTTTCCATAGCCTGTTTGAATCCAAGCCATCTGGCATAATCACTGTCCTGCTCTGTTTCCGCAACAAAAAGTGCCCGGTGGTATCCACAGGAATACAGATATTCCCCAATCTGATATCCGCCGGAATAATCATCCACTCCTACATTCTGAAAGCTATATCCGCCCTTCGGATAGGCATCGATCAATACCATTTTTTTATTCAGCTTTCTGGAAAGCTGATGATACTGTTCTTCGTTATACCCTATAATGATAAGACCTTCCACATTCCAACGGGATGCCATATCTACCACATTATCGATCCGTTCACCGCCAATGAGCATAATATAATAGCCTCTGTTTTCTGCTTCGACCTGCAGCGTTCCTGTGATCTCTCCCACAAAAGAATCCTGCAGAGACTGCATACCATGAATGAAGGAAAAACCAAGAACCACTCCAATGATCCTTGAGCCGTGTCCTGATAGCATCACAGATCCCATGTGGGGAACATAATTCTGCTCCTTCAGGATCGCCGTGATCCGGTCAATGGTGCTCTGTGAAACCCGTTTTGTATTTCCATTGATCACATTAGATACGGTTGTACGACTGACACCTGCCATATCCGCGATATCCTGCAGCCTTATCATTTCATTGAATACTGCATCAGCTCATAATGAAGCTCACAGCCCTCATAGATTTCTGCCGGAAGTAATGCTCTGGCAACCACTTTCAGTTCCTCCTCCGGCTGATCCACACGCTTCAGATGTGCATAATCTCCGTCAATCTGTTCCACGATATAATCACATACTAACATTTTTTTGTCCTCTCTCTTTTCTTTTTGCTCATGCTTCAATAACCTGTATGAGCACAATTCGTTTCTCTGACTGCTTATTTTCAAATGCACCTAAAAACAGGCTACAGCAAATGCTGCAGCCTGTCAACTCTTTATTCTGCCTTAAAGGATCTCTCTGTTTATTCGTCAGCACTGTCAATCTTGCTTGCGCGTGCCGCGATCTCTTTCTCCTGGATATCATTAGGAGCCTGCTCATAGCGTGCAAATTCATAGGAGAAATCTCCGCTTCCACCGGTCATGGAACGAAGGACTGTGGAATAACCATAAATCTCAAGAAGAGGAACATCTGCCTCAATGATGGTATTTCCTTCGTGATCCGGATTCATTCCGAGAACACGACCACGTCTCTTGTTCAGATCTCCCATAACATCACCGGTATATTTATCCGGAACTGTAACCTTCATGGAGATGATCGGCTCAAGAAGCACAGGAGAAGCTTCCATAAAGCCCTTCTTGAAGGCAAGGATAGTTGCCATCTTAAATGCCATCTCAGAAGAATCTACCGGATGATAAGATCCATCGTAAAGGGTTGCCTTCACACCAACGACTGGATATGCAGCCAGAGGTCCCTTCAGAACACATTCCTGAAGTCCCTTCTCAACAGCCGGGAAGTAGTTCTTCGGAACTGCACCACCTACAACTACCTGTTCAAATACATAAGGTGTCTCCAGATCACCAGATGGCTCAAAGCGCATCTTAACGTGGCCATACTGTCCGTGTCCGCCGGACTGTTTCTTATGTTTGCCTTCCACATCTGAATTCTTACGAAGTGTTTCACGGAACGGAACCTTCGGTTTGGAAAGCTCCACATCCACTTTATAGCGCTCCTTCAGCTTGCTGACAACGATATCCAGATGCTGATCACCCATACCGTAGATCAGACTCTGACGGTTTGCACTGTCATTGACAACCTTCAGTGTTCTGTCCTCTGTCATCATCTTGGCAAGGGACTGTGCGATCTTATCCTCGTCACCCTTCTTCACTGCCTTAAATCTCTTGTATGTATATGGCGTGGAAAGTATAGCCTTTGGATAAAGGATCGGATTCGCCTTGGTTGCAAGGCTGTCACCGGTCTGTACACTGCCAAGTTTGGCGATGGCACCGATATCCCCTGCAAAAAGCTCCGGAACTTCGATCGGTTTGGAACCTTCCATGACATAAAGCTTGTTTACACGCTCCTCTGTTCCCTTCTCTACATTAAGAAGTGTATCATCGGATTTCAGCACACCGGAGCATACCTTGATCAGAGAATATTTACCAAGGAACGGATCTGCGATGGTCTTAAATACATAGGCAGATTTTGCCTTGGCAAAGTCATAATTGGCCTCAAAGATCTCGTTAGTCTTCTGTGCGATACCATTGCAGGAACGTCCGCTTGGGCTTGGGAAGTAACCGCAGATATCATCCAGAAGGTTAGATACACCGCGAAGGTTCACCGGTGATCCCATGCATACCGGAACAATACTTCCATCCTGTACATTGGTTGCAATAGCTGCGGAAATCTCTGCTACGGAAAAGGTATCTCCCTCGAAATAACGGTCCATAAACTCTTCGCTTGTCTCTGCAACAGACTCCATCAGAGTTTCATGATATTTCTCAAGATATTCTGTCAGATAATCCGGAACCGGGCATTCTTCCTTGCCGGCCTTGTCAATATATCTTCTTCCTGCCTGCTTCACAACATTGACATAACCTACAAACTTACCATCCTCACGGATTGGGAAATGAAGAGGAGCGATTCTCTTACCGTACAGCTCTGTCAGCTCTTCCACGACCTCACGATAGCTGACATCATCCACGTCCATATCTGTAACAAAGATCATTCGCGGAAGCTTATATTTCTCGCAGAGATTCCATGCTTTCTGTGTTCCTACCTGGACACCGGCCTTACCGGAAACAACGATGATCGCTGCATCTGCGGCGCTGACTGCCTCCTCAACTTCTCCCACAAAATCGAAGTATCCGGGAGTATCCAGTACATTTACCTTCATCTTGTCCCATGGTACCGGGATCAGAGAAGTTGTGATGGAAAAATGTCTCTTTATTTCTTCCTTGTCATAATCGCTGACAGTATTGCCATCCTCAACACGTCCGAGTCTGCTCGTCATACCTGCCAGATAAGCCATTGCCTCAGCCAGTGTTGTTTTGCCTGCGCCACCATGACCTAATAGGACTACATTTCTGATTCGGTCTGTTCTGAAAACGTCCATATGTAATACCTCCCTGTTTGTCTTACTTAATATGTTCATATTTTACTAAATTTCCATGCAAATTTCAAGTATTTTATTCAATTTTGACAACTTTTTTTCAGAAAATTTTTCGCATTACCGTCAATTAATACAGAACAGTCGTCTTTCTTTCAGAATTTCCGGTTTACATACTTTTTCACGGCATCCACAGAACGGTTCAGTACCAGCTCTTCCGGAAAATCCAGTTTGGTCAGAAGGTCTCTGGCAAGATCAAACTCCCCGATCAGAAGGTCAAAATGGGCATCACTGTCCATAACCACAGGTACCCGATATTTTTTGCAGTATTCCAGCATGATGGTATCATTCTCCACTGCATTCTCACGGTTACAGTCAGGGTCCATGGAGTGGTTGTTCAGTTCCAGGACTTTACCGTATTCTCTGGCTCCCTGTACAAGCGCCTCATAATCGATATCGTATCTTCCGTCATCCGGATGTCCGATGATATTGACACACGGATTCTTCATAGCATTAAGATAGGCCTCCGTATTCTCCTGCCTGCTGCCTGGTCTGATGCATGGAACATGAAGACTTGCAATGACCACGTCCAGCTTCTCCAGGGTTTTCTGCTCAAGATCTACCGTTCCCGCCGCATCCAGGATATTCACCTCCGAACCCAGAAGCAGCTGGATCCCATACATTTCACGGGGTACTACCTTTATATTCTGAAAATAAAACTTATGACAGGTTCCCGGCATTTTCGGTGCATGCTCTGTGATCCCCAGGAGTTCAAGACCTTTATCGGAAGCAGCCCTGGCCATCTCGCGAAGTGTGCAGTATGCATGTCCGCTGGCTACGGTGTGTGTGTGAAGATCCATTACTGACTGATATTTCATGCTAAATTCTCCTCTGTATCTTATATTGTTTTTTCTTATTATATTATACGTCCGAAATCTCTGATTTCTCAAGCCTTTTTCTATTGTTACTGTTCACTCCGTTCTCAGCAACACGCTTCGCGATGCACAGAATTTATGCTAATCGCATAAATTCGCGCGGTATGTCTCGGGTTTTCCGTGACCTTCGCTCACAAAAAACACCTCGCGGAATATTACCAATGAACAGTAACTTTCTATTACTCTTCCCTGTTCGCAAAACATTACGGTAAACAGCTATAAAAATGGCCTTCCTGTTTCCTCTAACATTTGTTGACATTTTTTACACTTTCTTTTACAATATAGCCGTGATTTACACTATTAAAGAATAAAAGTAAAAAGTAACCTGAAAGGACTCTGAAGTACTATGAAAACCATAGGTTTTATCGGCCTTGGACTGATCGGCGGCTCCATTGCCAAAACCATACGAAAATTTCACCCGGATTATCGCCTGATTGCCTTTGACAAAGACAGAAGCGCTCTGGCAGAGGCGGTCAGTTTAAACGTGATCAACGGGATCTGTGATATTGAAGATGAACAGTTATATAACTGTGATTATCTTTTTCTCTGCGCACCTGTAGAATTCAATGTGGAATACATGGAAAAGATCAAAGCTTCTCTTGGAGAGAACTGTATCCTCACAGATGTAGGCAGTGTAAAAAACATTATCCACGAGAAAGTAACCGAGCTCGGACTTGAAGGACGCTTCATCGGCGGTCATCCAATGGCAGGCTCCGAACGCAGCGGTTTTTCCAATTCCAGTGATCATCTTCTGGAAAATGCTTACTATATCATCACTCCGGGAGGAGAAGTTGCTTTGGAAAAGATTTCTGATTTCACAGAACTGATCTCCTCTCTTGGTGCGATCCCCCTTGTTATCACTGCAGAAGAACATGATTTCATCACGGCAGGAGTCAGTCACCTTCCTCATATTGTAGCCTCCGCTCTCGTAAATCTTGTAAATCTTCTGGATAATGACGCCCAGTATATGAAAATGATCGCAGCCGGCGGTTTCCGTGATATCACACGTATTGCCTCTTCTTCACCTGTTATGTGGGAACAGATCTGTCTGGAAAATCAGAAAAACATTTCCACGGTTCTGGATGAATTTATCCGTATGCTGATCCAGATCCGCTGTTCCATTGACAACAAAGAAGCTGACAACATCTTTGACATGTTTGCAAGCTCCAAGGATTACCGTGACTCCATTGACATTATAGACAACAGCTTGATTCCCCGCTCCTATGTCCTTTATATTGATGTGGCAGATGAGGCCGGTGCTATTGCAACCATTGCAACCATCCTTGCAACAGAAAAGGTCAACATCAAAAATATCGGTATTATCCACAACCGAGAATTTGAAGATGGCGTTCTGAAGATCGAATTTTATACAGACGCAGCCCTGGAGCAGGCTAAAGTGCTTCTTACAAAACGTAATTACAAGATCTGCGAACGCTGATATATAAACGGCAGCAGATATCCGATCTGCTGCCATGTATTTCAAAAATAACAATACAGGCAGGTACTAATATGGAAATCAAAAAAGCTAAAAAATTATCCGGCTCTCTCGCCATTCCCGGAGATAAATCCATTTCTCACAGAGCTGTCATGTTCGGCTCTCTTGCAGAAGGCACTACCAGGATCACAAATTTTCTGGAGGGTGCAGACTGTCTCTCCACTATTTCCTGTTTCCGGAAAATGGGTATTAACATTGAAAATACAGAAGGAGAGATCCTGGTCCACGGAAAAGGTCTGCATGGTCTCAGTGCTCCGTCAGAGACTCTTGATGTTGGCAACAGCGGCACTACCACCCGTCTCATCTCCGGGATCCTTGCAGGACAGAACTTTGTATCAGAGCTTACCGGCGATGCTTCCATCCAGAAACGCCCTATGAAACGGATCATGACTCCGCTTTCCCAAATGGGTGCTGATATCATAAGTCTCAACGGAAACGGATGTGCACCGCTTAAGATCTCCGGAAAAAAGCTCCATGCCATCCACTACAATTCTCCGGTAGCATCTGCCCAGGTAAAATCCTGCGTACTTCTTGCCGGAATGTACTCTGACGGCATTACTCGTGTAACAGAACCGGTCCTTTCCAGAAATCACACGGAGATCATGCTGAATTACTTTGGCGCCGATGTAACCTCAGAGGGAACAACAGCATCCATCAAACCGGATCCATCTCTTTACGGACGTGAGCTCCTGGTTCCGGGGGATATCTCTTCTGCAGCTTATTTTATCGCAGCTGGTCTTCTTGTTCCCAACAGTGAGATCCTTCTGAAAAATGTGGGAATCAACCCGACCCGTGACGGCATCCTTCGTGTATGCAGGGCCATGGGAGCAGATATCACTCTTCTCAACAAGACCACAGAGGGCGAACCTACTGCCGATCTTCTGATCCGCTCCTCTGCTCTTCACGGGACCACGATAGAAGGTGCGATCATTCCTACTCTGATCGATGAACTTCCGATGATCGCCGTTATGGCAGCTTTTGCAGAAGGAACCACGGTTATCCGGGATGCACAGGAGCTTCGTGTCAAAGAGTCCGACCGCATCCAGGTTATGACAGAAAATCTTCGGAAAATGGGCGCAGATATCCAGGCAACCGAAGATGGCATGATCATTCATGGTGGAAAAGCCCTTCATGGCGCAGAGATCGATTCTCATCTGGATCACCGTGTAGCTATGTCTTTTGCAGTAGCAGGACTGCTTTGTGAGGGAGCACTTTCCATCAAAAACGGAGAATGTGTCAACATCTCCTATCCGGAATTCTATTCCGATCTTTATAGTCTGGCAGAATAATTGTCTTTTATCCAGACAGAGAGCATTTTCATGTATCACAACATCTGTTCCATCAGATGACAATGCATAAAATGCTCTCTTTTTTTGTATTTCGTATAATTTTTATTTATTATGGATACTATAATCCCAAAACAAAACCATTTTTTTGATAAATTTTATTGCTTTTCCCACTTTCCAAATTCCTACTATTATGGTATTATTTTTTCGGAAAATAATTATTTCCAGAGAGGAGCAACGATTATGAAAATTTTGTTTTATGACACCAAGAGCTACGATAGGGATTTTTTTGAGAAGCTGCTTCCATCTTATCCAGGTATTGAAATTAAATTCATTGAAGCAAATATCCATGAAGAAACCGCAGCTCTTGCCCACGGCTACGATGCCATCTGTGCATTTGTAAATGCAGATCTCGGCGCACCGGTCATTGAGGAGCTTCACCGCCAGGGTGTAAAACTGATCCTGATGCGCTGTGCCGGATACAATAATGTTGATCTGGAAACTACAGCAAAATGTGGGATCCAGGTGGCACGTGTTCCCGGTTATTCTCCGGAAGCAGTTGCCGAACACGCCATGGCACTGGCCCTTACCGCCAACCGGCACACCCATAAGGCATATATCAAATGCCGTGAAAATAACTTTGCACTGAACGGTCTCATGGGCGTTAACTTTTATCAGAAAACTGCCGGCATCATCGGCACCGGAAAAATCGGTCAGGCAATGGCAAAAATCTGTCGCGGCTTTGGCATGAAAGTAATTGCTTATGATCTTTTCCCTAATAAAAATCTTGACTTTCTGGAGTATGTTTCACTGGACGAACTCCTTTCCACCAGTGATCTGATCAGTCTGCACTGTCCGATGACTCCGGAAACAGAGCATCTGATCAACTCCGAAACTATTGCAAAAATGAAAGATGGTGTGATCCTTGTAAATACCTCCAGAGGTGGACTGATCAAAACAGATGATCTGATCGCAGGTATCCGTGATCACAAATTCTTCGCTGTTGGTCTGGATGTTTACGAAGAAGAATCCGCATATGTATATGAAGACATGTCAAGCAGCATTCTTCCTACTTCCACGATCCAGCGTCTTCTGTCCTTCCCAAATGTGACCATGACCTCACATCAGGGATTCTTTACGGTAGAAGCACTGACCAATATTGCGGAGACAACCCTGGAAAACGCAAAAGCTTTTATGGATGGAGCTGAAATGAAGAATCTGGTCCACTGATCATTCTCAGCCCTGACACGCAAAATCCCCCGGATACTGATCGTTTATCTGTATCCGGGGGTCTTATTTTGTTCTTTTGGTTTTAATAGATCTCGTCAAAAGACTGTCCGTCATCGTCTGTGTAATAAATGCGCTTTGCATCCTGAGTAAAGATCAGCTTCTGTTTCCCTGCATCATCAAGGCTGCACTGCTGATAGGTGACACCCTCCTCTACCGGAAGCATACTGTCTGCATTATCATAGTCTGCAGCAGTCAGATTGGAGGGTACATGGCCATACTCATAAATGTACTGGGCCACTTCATCTTTATCTGTATAAGTGCCATTTTCATCCAGTTTCTTTTTGCTCTGCGAGTCTGCTGCATCCGATGAAGCGGCCCCATCTGTATCTCCTGATCCTGCAGCACCTTCAGAATCCTGCAGCTGCTCCAGGTCGCTTTCATCAGCTACTGCCATCTCACCATCACCATTCTGGTCCATGGCTTCCACTTCATCCTCACTCAGAGGTTCCAGGTCATCCTGAAAAGCGGATTCGTCATATTTTTCCTTATTTTTGCAGCCTCCCAGCATAACCGCCACCCCGGCAATCACCAGAATAAAATATCTGAACTTTTTCATGGATCAATCTCCTTTCATGGAATATCGTTCTCGTAAAAGTGAAATTTCTCTTTTCCATCCTTCATCATCATTTGGTGTCTCCAGAATAAAGGGGATTCCCTCAAGAGCCGGATGGCACACCACATTCACAAGTGCATCCAGGCCGATCTGACCTTCGCCGATCTTTGCATGACGATCCTTATGACTGCCCAGTCCATTTATACTGTCGTTAAGATGAACAGCCTTCAATCTGGAAAGGCCGATCACCTGGTCAAACTCATCAAGAACACCATCCAGATCATGGACAATGTCATAACCGCCATCCCATACATGACAGGTATCCAGACAAACACCCAGTTTATTATTTTTTTCCACCCTGTCAATGATATCACGAAGCTCCTGAAATGTTGCTCCTACTTCCGAACCCTTGCCGGACATGGTTTCCAGAAGGACGATCGTACTCTGTTCTTCTGTAAGGACATCATTGAGGATTTCCGAAATTTTGGCAATTCCCGTCTCAGTTCCCTGTCCTACATGACTGCCCGGGTGAAAATTATAATAATTTCCCGGCGTATATTCCATGCGTTTCAGATCATCTGCCATAATCTCTCTTGCAAAATCTCTCAGATTTTCTTTTGCGGCACAGGCATTCATGGTATACGGTGCATGTGCCACCAGCTTTCCAAAATGATTTTCCCCGGAAAGCTTCAGAAATCTTTCCACATCTACGGGATCGATCTCTTTTGCCTTGCCTCCTCTGGGATTGCGGGTAAAAAAAGCGAACGTATTTCCGCCGTTTTTCAGCATCTGACGTCCCATGGCGGCATAGCCTTTGGACGAACTTGTATGATTTCCGATATATAATACCATGTCAGCACCATCTCCCTGTAGTTTATATTTCTGCCTTCTGGCTTAACTATTATATCAAAAACTTCTTTTTCTGAAAAGTCCGCGATTCTTTCTTTACAATACTTACCATTCTTTCTATAATAAAGATATCTTTACATATGAAGGAGAAAAAGAATGGCAAACGACAATCGAAGGCGGCCGCCTCATGGCCATGATCCGGAGCAGGCACGCAGGGAAGCCGCCAGAGCACGAGAAACACGTCAGAAGCAATCTGGTTCTGCATCCCGAAATTCCCGTTCACATTTCACTGGGACTCGCAGGAATGACATCAGCAAAAAATCCAGATATTACCAGGTACGCCGTCAGAAAATGTTTCTTGCAGCTGGCGGGATCCTGATCATACTTATTCTTGTGATCATTTTTTCCGCACGTGCATGCATTTCTTCCCGTAAAGCTGCAGAAGCCGCCGCACTGCAGAAGGCACAGGAAGAGGAGGCCGCAAAAAAGGCAAAAGAAGAAGCTGCTGCTGTGAAAGATCCCGTTTCACTGACGCTCAGTGTAGTCGGTGACTGCACGTTGGGTACCGATGAGACCTTTGATTATGACACAAGTCTGAACGCATACTACGACAACAACGGCAAAGATTATTTCTTTAAAAATGTAAAAAGCATCTTTGAGGCAGATGACCTGACAATTGCCAATTTTGAAGGAACCCTCACCGATTCCGATGCCAGAGAAGATAAAACCTTTGCATTTAAAGCGCCTGCCGAATATGCTCAGATACTCACCAGCGGTTCCGTTGAAGCCGTAAACACCGCAAACAATCACAGCCATGATTACGGAGAGCAAAGCTACACGGATACTCTGACTGCTCTGGACAATGCAAACATTACACACTTCGGTTATGATGATACTGCAGTTATGGATATCAAAGGGGTCAAAGTTGGTCTTGTCGGAATTTATGAGCTGAACGACCACCTTGGACGTGAACAGCAGCTGAAAGATAACATCGCAAAGGTCAAAACAGATGGAGCAGAACTCATTGTTGTGATCTTCCACTGGGGCAATGAGACCGAAACAGTTCCTGATACCAATCAGATGACACTTGGCCGCCTTGCTATCGATGAAGGTGCAGATCTGGTATGCGGCCATCATCCGCATGTACTCCAGGGAATCGAAACCTATAAAGGAAAAAACATCGTCTACAGTCTTGGTAATTTCTGCTTTGGAGGAAACAGCTCTCCAAGTGATATGGACACCATGATCTTCCAGCAGACCTTCACTATCACCTCAGAAGGCGTACAGGCTGATAACGTGACCAATATCATTCCCTGCTCTATTTCTTCCGCAGATGGCTACAACAACTACCAGCCAACTCCTGCATCCGGAGATGAGGCATCCAGGATCAAATCCAAGATAGAGGAACGCAGTGCTGCGATTCCTGCCGCGGATTCTTCATCCGCTACATCGGAAGGCTCTGACAGTGAAGAATAAATAGAATAACCCAAAAATAATATCCCAACAGATCCTGTGATAATGCATGTTTCCATGCTGCGATCCGTTGGGATATTATTTATATAAAAAGTAATTTTAAATCTTATTCGATCATCATGGCATCTCCAAAACTGAAGAAACGATATTTTTCCTTCACAGCTTCCTCGTAAGCAGCCATAATATGTTCTTTTCCGGCAAGGGCTGAAACCAACATCAGAAGCGTGGACTCCGGCAGATGGAAATTGGTGATCAGTCCATCGATAGCTTTGAATTTATAACCAGGATAGATAAAGATCTCTGTCCATCCGCTTCCGGCCTTCACGATTCCGTCCTCTCCGGTTGCGGACTCCAGGGTACGGCAGCTGGTAGTTCCCACAGAAATCACTCTTCCACCGTTTTTCTTTGTATCATTGATCAATTTTGCCTGATCTTCTTCCACAATATAAAACTCCGAGTGCATGTGGTGTTTTTCTACATCATCTACCTTTACCGGGCGGAAGGTTCCGAGACCTACATGTAAAGTTACATGTGCAATATT
This sequence comes from Ruminococcus sp. AF20-12LB, assembly GCF_003478985.1. Lineage (NCBI taxonomy): Bacteria > Bacillati > Bacillota > Clostridia > Eubacteriales > Oscillospiraceae > Ruminococcus > Ruminococcus sp. AF20-12LB. The sequence goes on from NZ_QUGH01000005.1 coordinate 205,351, forward strand.
CACACCCTTCTCCTTTACCTTCTCAAGAAGCTCCGGCGTGAAGTGAAGGCCTGCGGTAGGTGCGGCAGCAGATCCCTCATTCTTTGCATATACAGTCTGATAACGGTTCTTATCCTTCAGCTTGTGGGTAATATACGGCGGCAGCGGCATCTCTCCCAACTGATCCAGGATTTCTTCGAAAATCCCCTCATAATGGAACTGGATCAAGCGGTTTCCCTCATCTACAATATCAATGATCTCACCCTTCAGGATACCGTCACCAAAAGTGATCTTTGCACCGGGACGTGCTTTTTTTCCCGGCTTTACAAGACACTCCCAGATATCATTTTCGCGGCGTTTCAGAAGCAGGATCTCGATCAGCGCTCCAGTCTCTTCCTTGTGACCATAAAGACGTGCCGGGATAACCTTGGTATCATTGATCACAAGGCAGTCTCCCTTATGCAGGTAATCCAGTATATCGGTAAAATGACGATGTTCAATACTTCCATCTTTCAGGGACAGATGCATCAGTCTGGAAGAGCTTCTGTCCTCCAGCGGATCCTGAGCGATCAGTTCCTGCGGCAGATCATAATAAAAATCTGATGTTTTCATAATTATTTTTCCACTTCCTCTTTCCACTGTTTGCGAAGCCTGCGGACCTCGTTCCACTCTTTGTTGGTCAGATCAGCCTTTGGTAAAAGATCCGGCCTCCATTTGGCTGTACGGATGATAGACTGCTCTCTTCTCCATTTATCCACATTGGCATGATGTCCGGAAAGCAGCACCTCCGGAACCTTTTTTCCATGCCATTCCTCCGGGCGGCTGTACTGGGGATACTCCAGAAGATTCCCGGAAAAGGATTCCGTCTCACCGGATTCCTGATTATTCAGAACACCTGGTACCATTCTGGAGATAGAATCCATCATGACCATAGCCGGAAGTTCTCCACCGGTAAGTACATAATCACCAATGGAAACATAGTCTGTTACGATTTCTTCCAGAACGCGCTCATCAATTCCCTCATAATGACCACAGAGGAAAACCAGGTCTTCTTCAAGGGCAAACTCTTTTGCCATATCCTGATTGAAGGTTTTTCCCTGAGGAGTCAGAAAGATCACGCGGGGTTTCCTTCCAATACGTTCTGCAATGGATTCATAAGACAGATATACCGGCTCCGCCTGCATCAGCATTCCGGCTCCGCCGCCATAAGGATAATCATCTACCTTCTGGTGCTTATTGAATGCAAAATCCCGTATATTGATCGCTTCCAGTGATAACAGTCCCTTTGTAATGGCACGGCCTGTAATACTTGTATTCATTCCGTTCTCGATCATTTCCGGAAACAATGTAAGTACATGATAATTCATTTAAACAAGCCCTTTCATCAAATGTACAGTCATGGTATTTTTTTCAACATCCACATCAAGAACACAGTCATGGATCGCAGGAAGCAGAATTTCCTCGCCATCCACACGATCTACAATATAAACATCATTAGCACCGGTCTCCATCACATCACGGAGCACTCCGAATTTCTCCCCATTCTCCAGAAGTACTTCCATTCCGATGAGATCCGCCACATAATATTCGTCCTCGCCAAGCTCCTGTGCCTCTTCACGCGGGATCCAAAGCTCACGGCCCTTGTACATTTCAATATCATTGATGTTGTCAATGCCTTCAAACTTCAGGATCGCAAGATTTTTAAAAAACTTTACATTCTGAATATTCAGTCTGCGAAGCTCTTTTCCTGTATCCAGAAGCACATATTCAATATCAAGAAAACGCTCTGCGTCGTCCGTTGTTGGAAAAACTTTTACTTCACCACGGACGCCATGGGTCGTTGTAATAACTCCTACCTTTAATAAATCTTCCATTTTTGCTCCTTTTCAGAGTAAAAACAGGAGCCATGGAATCCACAGCTCCTGTCTCTTTTTCATTGCAGAATATCTACAATCACTTTTTTGCTGCTTTTTGAAGAAGCCGCTTTCACAACAGTACGGATTGCCTTGGCAATTCTGCCCTGTCTTCCGATAACCTTACCCATATCGGCTGGTCCGACCTTCAGTTCAACAACGATCGCGTCGTCTTTTTCAGTCTCAGTAACGACTACTTCATCCGGATTTTCAACAAGAGATTTTGCAATTACTTCTACAAGTTGTTTCATTACATACCTCCTTGCTCCTGCCTCATTGAGGTCACAGATCCAAATCTGTCAGGTATTATTTCTCGATTCCGGCAAGTTTAAGAAGCTTAGCAACTACCTCTGTAGGCTGAGCACCAGCTGCAAGCCATTTTTTAGCTGCCTCTTCATCGATTTTGTATACGCTTGGGTCAAGATTCGGATCATATGTTCCGATCTCTGCGATACATCTTCCGTCACGTTTGCAGCGGGAATCTGCTACTACGATTCTATAGAAAGGTGCTTTCTTCTGTCCCATTCTTCTTAATCTGATCTTAACTGCCATTTTTGTTTTCCTCCAATTATCTTTCTGAAAATTTATTGTTATTTATTAAAAGGGAAGCTTAAAGCCGCCTCTTTTTCCCATGTTCATCTTGCCGCCTGTTAATCCCGGCATCTGTTTCATCATCTTCTTGCTCTGCTCAAACTGCTTCACAAGACGATTTACTTCTGTAATATCCACTCCGGCACCTCTGGCGATGCGGTTCTTGCGTGAAATGTTCAGAATGTTTGGGTTACTTCTCTCCTGAGGTGTCATGGAAAGAATGATAGACTTGGTACGGTCCATAGCCTTCTCATCGATCATACCCTCGATATCCTTCATCTTACCGCCCATTCCAGGAAGCATGTTCAGGATACTGGAAATACCCCCCATCTTGTTCATCTGCTCCATGCTGGTAAGATAATCATTGAAGTCGAAGTCCATTTTCTTCAGCTTCTTTTGCATCTCCTGAGCCTGTTCCTGATCCACAGATGCTTCCACCTTCTCGATCAGACTCATTACATCGCCCATTCCAAGGATTCTGGAAGCCATACGTTCCGGATAAAACTGTTCCAGATCTGAAAGCTTCTCTCCCATACCAACATAAAAGATCGGTTTGCCGGTCACGGCTTTAATGGAAAGCGCAGCGCCGCCTCGTGTATCACCATCCATCTTAGTCAGGATCACACCGTCAATGCCAACTTTATCAGAAAAATTCTGCGCCACATTTACCGCATCCTGTCCTGTCATGGCATCAACTACAAGCACTGTAGCATCTACATTCACATTCGCTTTGATATTCTCAAGCTCCTGCATCATATCCTCATCAATGTGAAGACGTCCTGCTGTATCGATGAGCACAACATTCTGCTGATTAGATTTCGCATGCTCGATAGCTGCTTTTGCAATATCCACGGGATTCTGCTTATCTCCCATGGAAAAGACCTCGACGCCCTGTTTCTCACCGTTTACCTGCAGCTGTGTGATCGCTGCCGGACGGTAAACATCACAGGCCACAAGCAGTGGTCTCTTTCCCTTGGATTTCAGTTTGCCTGCCAGCTTGGCAACCGTCGTTGTCTTACCTGCACCCTGAAGACCAACCATCATAAGAACGGTAAGATCCATTCCCGGTTTGATCGGAAGCTCTGTTGTCTCACTTCCCATCAGGTTGACCAGCTCATCATTTACGATCTTGATCACCATCTGTCCCGGATTCAGACCATTCATAACATCCTGTCCGATAGCCTTTTCCTGAACGGATTTCGTAAACTGCTTAACGACCTTAAAGTTAACATCCGCTTCCAGAAGCGCCATCTTAACTTCCTTCAGTGCCACCTTGACATCAGCCTCCGTGAGACGGCCCTTGCCCTTCAGCTTCTTAAATACATTCTGCAGTTTATCTGTTAAACTCTCAAATGCCATTGATCATAACTCCTCTAATATCACATTGGAAATCGCCGCAATATCTTCGGCGTGGTACTTGTCAGCCAGTTCATGGATCTTTATGACCTGACTGCGGATGTTCAGGAATTTCTCGACCAGATGAAGCTTCTCTTCATATTCTTCCAACGTCCGATTGCACCGTCTGATCATATCATGCACACCCTGTCTGCTGATGCCAAGTTCCTCAGCAACCTCACTTAAGGAATAATCCTCAAATACCACACTGGTGTACACCTGCCGCTGCCTCTCTGTCAGAAGCTCTCCATAAAAATCAAATAAAAATGTCTGCTCTACAAATTTCTCCATCTGTAATCACCTTGGCTATCATACACGATTCCGCCACACCTGTCAAGGGTTTTTGCTTTACAAATTTATTTTTTCCTGAATTTCACAAAAAAAGGCCGGAAAAACACTTTTCTGCTTATTTTTGCAGGCTTTTCCGACCTCTGTTATTCTATTTACTTCTTATTAATAAGCCTTATGCTTCGCTCAAAACATTTCCTTTGTCATTTTATCGATTTCCTGATCCACTGCCTCATATACACCTGGGATACATGAGAAATTCAGGCCATGGGTGGTACATGGGATAAAATAAAGCTTACCACAGTCTCTGCAAAGCTGATCTGTTGACTCTTCGATCATTTCCTGATTCCAGTCAAAGCGATCTACCTTACCGTTGTCGATACCACCCATAAATGTGATATCTTTTCCGTATTCTTTGATCAGCTTCGGAAGATCATTAACTGACATACAGCCCTGCCATACATCAATTCCCATCTCGATCATTGTCGGAACCAGTGTTGCACTGTAGCTGTCATTATGGTGGATGATCAGTTCAACACCATGATCATGGTAATATCCGTAAATACGTTTGTAAGAATCCATAAAGAACTCACGGAACATATCCACACTGATAAATGTAGACTTCTGTGTTCCCCAGTCATCATGATGGAAGATAACATCCGGTTTCATATATGTGCAGATCTGCTCTGCCCATTTCAGTTCCCACTCTGTAATATATTCGATCAGTTCATGCATGGCTTCCGGCTCTTCGTAGAAATTGATCATAGTATTCTGGATCTCACAGAGATAATGGCACATCTCAAAAACTCCAGGTGCGACCATTGCAGTAACCATGGTTTCATTCCGGTCAATTCCGGCAACTGTCTCCTGGCATTCTTTCCAGTCCTCTGCCGTGTAGTTGATGTCCGGTGCCTTTACATATTTTTTCCACTCTGCGACTTCCGGACATACCAGATGCTCCGGATCATGGAGCGGAAATGCTCCCGGTGTTCCTGCAGGCCAGGAATTATAATATCCCCATCCGCATTTTACTGTCGGTGCACCAGGTCCTTCCGGCATCATCGGATACTTCGTCTGATACGGAGTATTCAGAACAAATGTCAGTCCCTCATACTGTTTTACAAAACGATCTGGATTTCCTCCACGGATCACTTCCAGCATATTTTGTCTTTTTGTTAACATAAACGCACCTCCTCTACGTTATTATGCAGGAAAGCCTTTTTTCCGCACTTGTTTTGCCACACCCCAACATAAAAGGCTTGTTTCTGCACTTGTTTTTTCCTTATGATTCTATTATACTGTAAATCAAAAGAATCACAATTCCACATAATATGGCTATTATTCCTGTTTTTTCCTACAAAATATAGGAAGGAGGATTTTCCTTGAAACTCAGTGCAAAACTCATATGCTATCACCTGCAGAAATCATTTTCCATGCATACATCCAGGCTGGATACATTCCCCACCCTTTCCTGCCCTTCCCGCTTGGAAAAGAACACCTCTCTTCAGGATGGGCGTGTTTACCTTATCACAGATCCGGATTTTCAGCTCACTTTTCATCATCCCAAAAATATTCTGTTCCTGATGATTGGAAAAATCTATCAGAACTACGAATTAACTCAGCCAAACATGTGTATCATCCCTGAAGATATTCCAGTCAATATTGTCTTTAACAGGATTCAGGATATTTTTATCCTCTATGATCAGTGGAATCAGTCCCTGATGGATTCCCGTCTCCGGAACGCCTCTATCCAGGAGCTTCTGGATCTTACAGCTTCCGTTATTCCTAATCCAATAATGCTGATCGGTATGGATTTTACTATCATTGCCTCCAGAGACTGGAATCTAAGTGATCTTTCCAATTCTGTTTTGGGTTCCACTGAAAATTCCTGGGCCATTGTGGACAGCCTGAAGCAGGATCCTCATTACGAAGAGGCTTTTTATAAAACCGGATATTTTTATTATCCGGGAAATGGCCTTACTGCCCCTTCTCTTTGCGTAAATATCTCCAATAATGATAAAGCAGTATACAGGCTGATGTTTTCCGAAGGTGAGGTTCCTCTGGATGATACGTTTGGTTTTGTTCTGGAGTACCTTTCCCAGATGGTATCCCATGCACTTTCCACAGGTATCATGCACAGCCGGGATAAAGCTGTTCCTCTTCATCAGATTTTTATGTCCATTCTGACAGATCCCGGAGCTGATTATGTAAAAGTCAGTCAGCAGCTGACAAATGTGGGATGGCTTTCTTCCCATATGTATCAATGCATCCTGATCCAGACCGGACTGATCGACCAGAAAAATCTGACCCTTAATGCCATCTGTAACTATCTGGAAAATACAATTCCTGCCACCTGTGCCACGGAACATAAAGGCAATGCTGTGCTTTTTATCAATCTGGATCTCTGCACTCTGACTATCCATGAGATTTCCGATAAGATCGAGGGCTTTATCAAAAGCAGCATGTTAAGCGCCGGATACAGCCGGAAGATGCTTGGACATTTCAATTTCCACCGGCAATACACGCAGGCTTCTGTTACCCTGCAGGTTGGAAAACGCAAAAATCCCGCAGAAAGTATCCACTATTTTGACTCCATCGCTCTGCCTTATATTCTGGAACAGGCAACCAGAAAGCTTCCTGCTTACATGGTCTGTCACGAAAAGCTTCTGTCAATGAAATATAAGGATGAGGCAAAGCAATCTCATCTCTATGAAACACTGCGTTGTTTTCTGGAGCACAACCAGAACATTTCTCATACTGCCAGCGCTTTATTTATCCACAGAAGTACTCTTCTTTATCGTCTGGATAAGATCAAAGCTTTTCTGGATTCAGATCTTACAGACAGAAACGAGATCCTGTATCTGCTGCTTTCTTTTCATCTGATGGATATGGAAGAAGAAAACCGGAATGCAAGATCATAAAAAACGGAAACTCTCTTAAATATTTAGCGTTTTCCCAGCTGCCAAAATGCAACTGCACTGGCTGCCGCCACATTCAGTGAATCCACACCGTGTGCCATTGGAATACATACCGTATAATCACAGTCCGCAATGGTCTCCGAAGCAAGGCCATCCCCCTCTGTTCCAAGAACTACTGCCAGTTTTTCTTCTGCCATCAGATGAGGATCATCAATATCAAAGGAATCCTCCCTAAGAGCCATGGCTGCCGTCTTAAATCCCATCGCTTTCAGAGACCGGATTCCTTCCGTTTTCCACTCCGTTTTTTCATCAAAAAAAGTCCATGGTATCTGGAATACGGTTCCCATACTGACACGGATCGCACGGCGGTACAGTGGATTGCTGCACCCCGGTGTCAGCAGTACCGCATCCATCCCAAGAGCCGCCGCAGAACGAAAGATCGCGCCTATATTAGTAGGATTTACCACATTTTCCAGAACTGCGATCCTGCGGGCATTTTTGCATACATCGACTATATCAGGAAGCGCCGGCCGGCGCATGGCACAGAGCATTCCTCTTGTCAGCTTGAATCCGGTCAGCTGCGTCAAAACCTCAAATTCTGCCGTATAAACCGGAATGTCTCCGCAACGACGGATCAGTTCTTTTGCCTCGCCCTCAACATGTTTATGTTCCACCAGAAAAGAAATCGGCTGGCACCCGGAATCCAACGCTCTCTCAATAACCTTCGGACTCTCCGCAATAAAGATCCCCTTCTCCGGTTCTGCTCGGTTCAAAAGCTGTATTTCCGAGATCCTGGCATATACATCCAGCTCCGGAGCGTTAAAATCTGTGATTTCTATGATGTTTGACATGGTTATTTTCTCCTGTTCTGTCTTCTTGTTTTCATCCTGCTATTGTAACAGAATCTCTTTGCAAAAGAAAGCCAGGTGTTATATGTTTCCACCTGGCTTTGCTGCTACTTGTAAAACAATTTGTTTATATTCAGATCCTCACTTCCATCCACCGGATCATATCCCCAATCACTTCGTCTTTACAATACTCATTCAGGATCTCATGAAAAAGTCCGCCGTAGATCTTCATCTGCTTGTCTTTTGATCCTGCTTCTTTAAAGAAATCATAGGTATCCTGTACACTTACCAGACCGTCTTTCTCGCCGTGTGTCATAAGGACCGGATAATGGAACTCTGCTTTTTTCTCTTTGAACCAGTCAAGTCCGTCGCAGATCGCATAGCATAACCCCGCTGTAAAGGACTGTTTATTGTATGGATCTTTTCCGTACCAGTCTACCACTTCCTGTACAGAGCATACACCTGAACCCAGCTGATTGGCAAGGCGCGTATGTACATCCATTTCTCCCGGCACACCACGTATCAGATTGCCGTTATCTGCGGTCAACGCACCACTGGTAATGATCCCCCGGAGTTTTTTGTCCGGATATTTGGCCCCATACAGAGAAACCGTAAATCCGCCCATGCTGTGTCCAAGAAGAAATACCGGGATATCCGGATTTTCCTCAATTGCCATATCCACAACTACGTTGGTGTCGTCCAGAAGTTCATTGAAATCTGAATAAAAAGTCTCTTCACCTTCAGACCGTCCATGTCCTCTGTGATCAAAACGATAGGTTCCGATTCCCGCCTCATGAAGTTTTTCCGCAAAATAATCGTACCTGCCCTGATGCTCACAAAGTCCGTGGACAATCACGATCACAGCTTTATTGTCTGCTGCCGTTTCTTTTTTCAGATACAGTTTCGTTCCGTCAAATGATGTAATCATACTTTCGCCCATAACAAAACCCTCCCTTTTCTTTCTGCGAGATACATATCCCCATTATATGTCTCACGCTATCTAACAGGTTTATCATATCATAAAATCTGTATTTTGATAACCCCCGTTTGTAATTATCAGTAATTATATGTTTTTTTACAAAATATAATAAAAAATAGAGGGTTAACATATTTTGTTCTCTGAACCATGCTCATCTCAGTACAACGAGGTACCTCCGAGCGCAATCGATTTCGGGCTGGATGTAGATGTAACCGAAGATGCAGAAGGAAATCATCGTGTCATCATCAAATTCGAAATTCGATGGTAAACTTCTACCTTACGCTAAAAAGGGAAAATATCCATGGTAGAAAAAAAAGAAGAGGCTATCAATAATCAGCCCCTTCTTTTTTCATTTCTTATTCCACCTCTTCCGGCTCCATGCTGAGCATATGGCCTTCCTGGTTTCCAATATCATATTTCTGTCCGTATTCCTTGAAATACTGGTAGTAGTCCGCACTGTTTGTGGGATAGATCTTGGAATCGTGAATATGAAGATCGGATCCTGTCTCTCCACTCTTCATAAGTGCCACCATAGCACTTGCACAGTGAGTTGCGATACGACAGAAACTGTTAAGGATATCACTGAATACCGTTCCCTCTTCCAGTCCGCATTTGCCCTGGCTCAGTCGCTCTGCGTGACGCATCTTCAGTACATCACAAAGTCCTGTGATCACAGCTCCGAGAGGCGCTACTCTCTGTGCCATTTCTTTATCGTCTTTCATGAAAGCATTGCAGGTTATATTGATATCCTCACGAACTGCCTCCATAACAACATTCAGCTCATCCCAGGCTTCCTGTGAAAAATTCGTATGGTTATCATGCATTTCATTAGACATATGAGCAATATAGGAAGCATGATCACCGATACGCTCAAAGTCATTGATCGTATGCAGATACAGTGAAGTCTGTCTTGTCTGTGCAGAATTCATCTCTCTCTTTGTCAGCTGGATCAGATACTCTCCAAGACGACTTTCATACTTGTCGATCAGATCCTCTTTTCGCTGAACCTTATCATACTTATCCTGCTGATAATCATTCAGAAGATTCATGGCTCTGTTGACATTCTTACGGAGCTTCTTGGACATTCCGTTCATTACACGGTGACACTGTGCGATGGCAAGGGCCGGGTAATTCAGAAGACGCTCTTCCAGGAGATCAAAGTCTGCCTCATCTTCCAGATCCTCTTTATTATCCTTCACAAGCCAGCATACCAGTTTCTCAATCTTCGGGATAAACGGGAACAGCACGATAACGGTTGCCAGACGGAAGACTGTGTTCAAAAGAGCGATTGCTACCGGTGTCATGGTCATATCCATAAATGTAAAATGTACAAATGCATTTGCCGTATAGAAGATCACAGACCAGAGGATCAGACCAAAGAGGTCATTGATCAGATATACAAGAGCAGTTCTTTTACCATTTTTATTGGCTCCAATCGCAGAAATCAGGACCGGACATGCAGCACCGACACCGATACCAAGAACGATCGGGAACGCACTTGCAAACGTCAGGATACCGGTTACAGACAGAGCCTGAAGCACACCGACTGTTGCAGACGCACTCTGGAGTACCGCAGTAAAAGCGATACCTACGAGAATACCTGCGATCGGATTGGAAAACATAGTCAGCATCTTGATGAACATCGGACTCTCACGCAATGGAGATACCGCACCACTCATCATCTGCATACCTGTCATCAGGATTGCAAAACCAAGCATGATATTTCCTACGTTCTTATGTAAGGTACGCTTACAGAACATGCGGAAAATAATACCAACTACAGCCACAACAGCAGAAATCGTTGCTGTGGAAAGAATACTTGCGATTCCATTGGACCCTTCAATGTAGGAAAGACATAAGATCCAGCCAGTGATACTGGTTCCGATATTTGCTCCCATGATGATACCGATCGCCTGTTTCAGTTTCATCATACCGGAGTTTACAAAACCGATCACCATAACTGTCGTCGCGGAAGACGACTGGATCACACTGGTAACACCAGTACCAAGTGCGACACCCTTCAGCGGAGTATTGGTCATCTTATAAAGAAATGCTTCCAGCTTATTACCTGCTGCCAGCTTCAGACCATCGCCCATTAGGGACATACCAAACAAAAATAATGATACTCCACACAACAAAGATAAGATCATTGAAAAAATTGCCATAATTTTCTCCTTTGTCATACTCGCTTCCTGTCATAATCTGTCAGGAGCCATGTTATCCTGAAAATGCAACTTTACATTTCCTTAATCTGGATTTTTCTTATTTTTAACATTTTCCCATTTATTATGCCACATCAATTTCCATATTACAACAACAGATTTATTTCGAAAATAAAAAAAATCGAAGGCAGCGGATCATCTTCCAAAACTCTGCCTTCGAAATGAGTATTTTTGAGTTATTTTTCACAAAATTTTCTATTTTTCCAGGCGCATCAGCATATCATCCAAAATATCTTCCAAATACCCGCCCGTTGTTTTTTCCCCATCTTTTTTTATCTGGAGCATCGCTTCCAAATCTTCATCGGACAGACAGATGATCAGTTTTCCGCTTTCCCGGAGGCTTCCCCGTGCGGCCATTTTCGCATTTTTATCCGCTCCTTTTCTGGAAATAATGATCGCAACTTTACGGAGAGCTTTTTCGTACAGATATTTTTCTGTAGTGTAGATTTCCCTCTGGGTAATAGGCTTTTCATAGTTTTTAAACTCAAACACGATATACTTCGTAGAAAAATACTTACAGATCGTGTCAAAAAAATCCTGTGTTACCCCGTTTTTGATCTTACAGCACATGTCAAAGCGATACAGATTTTCTTCTGTTGTCTTCTGCTGCTCCCACAAAGTCAGATATTCTCCAAGGATATATTTCAGGATAGAAACACAAAGTTCCTCATATTTCTTGAAAGCTGCACTACCAGTCTCCAGCACTTTTAACTGCGCTATATAGCTGTCAGCAACAGATTCCGGATCCGTATTCTCCACCTGGCTGATTTTCTCAAAAATAAAAGGCTCCGGTCTCTCCGGTTCTATGTTTTCCACCGAATAATTCAGGATTGAGATCAGTTCATTCTTCAGTTCCGGATAGTCCTCAAAGAGCCACAGCACATTTCGGATGTCCCAGACATATCCAAGCTTCGCCTCTTCGTACTTTCTCTTGGTCTCATCAGAGATTAGATTCGCCACTACACAGATATTTTGTAATGGCAGATCCTTTTTCTGATCTGACACTGCTTTTCCAGCCAGACGGCTATAACTCTGCAGCCGGTTAAGTGTAGCGATTTCTTTAGAATCACTGTACATTCTGGTCACAAAAACCCATTTCTCATCGCTTTGGAAAGAACCTCCTTTATATGTAAGGAATTCTTCAAAAAGCTGCTTAAAGCGGGCCGTATTTTCCCAGTTTTTCATTTGTACATCACCCTCTGAATTTATATAGGGTTCTGCGCAGAGATTGCGAACAATCTGTTCTGTCACTTTTATGTTCGGCGCATATATCAGGCTTCTGTACATCCGGCTTTTGTTTGGCACAGAACGTGGAAAATCTTCCGGAAATCCCTTTAATCTGGCTATTTCTTTGTGTGTGATCTTATGATAGACGCCATGGATACGGATCAGCGGCATTTTTCTCAGATTCAGACGAACCTGCCCGGATTCCCGATAACCGCCTTTTTCCCAACACAAAACGCTGTCGCCGGCATGCGAAGCATCGATCTTCTCTTTCGCAAAATCAATCCTGTAATACCAGGAATCCTGTGGATTCATTTCCACCCAGCCATCCAACAGGATACTGCTCTTATGGAACTGCACCGGCATGACCATATCCGAAGCATTCACTCTTTTTAAAACAATATATGCAAATTCTTCCCGCAGCGGAAATGCAGTAACCTCCGAACTCTGGATATTTTTATGCGTGATATGGTATCCATATTCTTGTAGCTGAAAAATGTGTTCCTTTATGAACCCTTTCCATAATTGCTTTTTCATAACAAAAAGAATGACCGGCGGCCGTCTTCTTTGCACCAGGGCCCAACTACGAAACACCTCTTCTTCTTTCGACTGCGTCAGATCAAAAGCCCAGACATTACTGTCCGGAACTGTGGCAGGATCTATGGAAGAAAGGCTGCATACAGTTACATTTTGACTTATATTTTCTTGATAGATCTCTGTCACTTTCCTGTCCGGCTCATATGCTTTCAAAATCTCATAACCAGCATTTTTAAAACCCAGAGTCAGTGCACCGATACCGGCATTAAAGATCACTACTGTATTCTTCATATGTTTTTTCCTATCTTATTTTTTGTACTGTGACAGCAGCTCCAAAAGCTTATCACTGTTGATTGGTTTGTTATAATTGATCCCCACAAGCCAGGATATTTCCTGTACATTTCTGTAAAGACTCCGGATAATCTTTCTCCTTTATCTGCTCCATGGCTGTCCGAGTGCTCTAGTTTCAGTGCAATCTCCTCTCTGGCACTACCGGCATAAGCATGTACCCGTCACCCCTTCTTAATATTCCCTGAAAAGCAAAATAATTTCACAGCATCATATGTTTATATGATACCATGAAACTATTTTTGCGTAAAGATTTTATAAAAAAGCCTCAGAGTATTTTCGCATATACATACTCTGAGGCTTTCTCTATAATCAATATATATTTTTTACTCCACTGTCACGCTCTTCGCCAGATTTCGTGGTTTATCCACGTCCAGTCCTTTGGCTACGCTTACGTAGTAGCCCAGAAGCTGAAGCGGGATCACTGCCAGGGATGTTGCAAAGTGCGGGTCTGTTTTCGGGATGTAGACGGTGAAGTCTGCGGTATCCTCGATATTGTAATTGCCAAATGTGGTCAGGCCCATAAGGTAGGCGCCACGGCTCTTGCACTCAACCATATTGCTGACTGTTTTTTCGTAGAGATCCGGCTGGGTCAGCACACCGATCACAAGAGTCCCGTCTTCGATCAGGGAGATCGTTCCGTGTTTCAGCTCTCCGGCAGCATAGGCTTCAGAGTGAATGTAACTGATCTCTTTCATCTTCAGACTGCCCTCCAGGCTGATAGCGTAATCAATTCCTCTTCCTACAAAGAAAGCATCTTTTACATTTGCCTGTTTGGAGGCAAACCACTGGATACGCTCCTTATCTTCCAGGATCTTACAGATCTTATCCGGAAGTGTCTGCAGTTCGCTGATATAATTACTGCAGGCTTCTTCTGTGATCGTCCCTCTTACCATTGCAAACTGTATCGCCAGTGTATAAGCTGCGATCAGCTGTGTGCTGTACGCCTTGGTAGTAGCTACAGAAATCTCCGGTCCGGCCAGAGTATAAAATACATTATCGGCCTCACGTGCTATGGAAGATCCCACTACATTAACGATTCCCAGTGTATGAATACCATTTTCCTTGCATTTACGAAGTGCTGCAAGGCTGTCTGCTGTTTCACCGGACTGGCTGATGATCACTGCAAGGCTGTTGGTGTTAAGGGCCATTTTTCGGTAACGGAATTCGGAAGCGAGTTCTACCCTTACCGGGATCTGTGCAAGATCCTCGATCACATACTGTGCTGCCATTCCTACGTGATAAGCGGAGCCGCAGGCTATGATATAGATCTGCTGGATGTTCCGGATGCTTTCTTCTTCCAGGCCAACTTCGCTGAGGTCGATCTTTCCATCCTTGAGCACGGAATTCAACGTATCCAGCACTGCCTTTGGCTGTTCATGGATCTCTTTCATCATGAAATGCTCATATCCGGCTTTTTCTGCTGCTTCTGCATCCCATTCAATGGTTTTCAGCTCTTTCTCGATCTCATCTCCATCAAGATTGTAGAAGGTGACTTCGCCTTTTTTCACACGCGCCATCTCCAGATTGCCGATATAATATACATTGCGGGTGTATTTCAGGATCGCCGGTACGTCAGAAGCGATAAAGGATTCATCTTCTGCCACTCCAAGGATCATGGGGCTGTCTTTTCTGGCTACATATATTTCACCCGGATAATCCTTGAACATGATCGCAAGGGCATAGGAACCACGGATACGCACCATGGAATGTGTGATGGCATCCACCGGTGTTCCCTCATATTTCTTGTAATAATAGTCAATCAGTTTGACTGCTACCTCAGTATCGGTCTCAGAATAGAAAGTATATCCTTTACGGGTGAGCTTATTTTTCAGTTCCTGATAGTTCTCAATGATGCCGTTGTGGACTGCTACGATATTACCATCGTCTGTCATATGAGGATGTGCATTGTTCTCAGAGGGTTCACCATGAGTTGCCCATCTGGTATGGCCGATACCACAGGTTCCCGGTACTGTCTCTCCGCCGTTTGTCTTTTCTGACAGAACTTTCAGTCTTCCCTTGGCTTTGATCACTTCAGTCTCGCCCTCTCCGTCACGTACGGCGATTCCAGCGGAATCATATCCTCTGTATTCCAGCTTGGAGAGTCCATCTAAAAGGATCGGAGCTGCCTGGTGTCTACCTGTAAATCCTACAATTCCACACATATTTATCTGTCCTTTCTGTCTATGCAGGTATTTTCGCAAAAGACCGGGCTGTTACATCATATGCAACAGTCCGGTCAGAAGTTTCAGTTATTGCAATATAACATGTCCTACAGTATAGCACGTACCACTCTCGGTTTGCAACCCGCTTTTTCCAGAGCTGCAACGATCTGATTCTTATGATCTGTTCCGAAAGCTTCCATGGTGATCCGAAGTTCTACGGCTGCATTTCGGTTCGTACTTACAAACTGGTTATGATCCAGTTTGATAACATTACCCTGATTTTCAGCGATCACACTTGCAACACGTACCAGTTCACCTGGCTTATCCGGGATAAGTACGGATACGGTAAAGATACGGTCACGCTGGATCAGTCCGTGCTGTACAACAGATGACATGGTGATCACATCCATATTTCCACCACTTAAGATGGAAACGATCTTCTTATTTTTTACATCCAGATGACGGAGAGCTGCTACGGTAAGAAGTCCTGAGTTCTCTACGATCATCTTGTGGTTTTCTACCATATCCAAAAAAGCCACAATCAGCTCATCATCATCGATGGTAATGATATCGTCCAGATTTTCCTGGATATATGGGAAGATATTTTTTCCCGGAGTCTGTACTGCAGTACCATCTGCGATAGTATTTACGTGAGGAAGCGTTACGACCTCCCCCTTCTCCAGGGATGCTTTCATACATGCCGCGCCTGCCGGCTCAACACCGATGACTTTGATGTGCGGGTTCAGAAGCTTCGCAAGTGTGGAGACACCTGTAGCAAGTCCGCCCCCTCCGATCGGTACCAGTATGTAATCTACAAGAGGAAGTTCCTGCACGATCTCCATGGCAATGGTTCCCTGACCGGTTGCTACTGCCGGATCATCAAAAGGATGGATAAAAGTATAGCCTTTTTCCTCTGCAAGGGCAAGTGCATGTGCACAGGCTTCGTCATATACGTCTCCGTGAAGAATAACCTCCGCACCGTAACTCTTAGTACGCTCCACCTTGATCAGTGGTGTAGTAGTTGGCATGACAATGACTGCTTTTACTCCATATTTGTGTGCAGCATAAGCAACACCCTGGGCATGATTTCCTGCAGATGCCGTGATCAGACCTTTATTTCTCTCTTCATCAGAAAGTGTACTGATCTTGTAATATGCACCACGCACCTTATATGCACCGGTACGCTGCATATTCTCTGGTTTCAGATAAACCTTGTTTCCTGTCATATCCGAGAAATAACTGCTGTATATCAGCTTTGTTTCCTGTGTCACTTCTTTTACTTTTGCTGCCGCTTCCTCAAAGCTTTCTAATGTAAGCATTTGTATTTAGCTCCTTTCTTCTACGTCAAAGAGGGCGTTTACAAATGCATCTGCGTCAAATTTCTGCAGGTCATCAATACTTTCGCCTACTCCGATGTATTTTACTGGTATGTCAAGCTCAGACTGGATTGCTACTGCGATTCCGCCCTTGGCTGTACCATCAAGTTTGGTAAGAATGATTCCGGTAACATTGGCGACCTCGGCAAACTGTCTTGCCTGAGAAAGCGCATTCTGGCCTGTGGTTCCGTCAAGAACTACCAGCGTTTCCAAATATGCTTCCGGATACTCACGTTCCAGAATACGGTAAATCTTGCGAAGCTCTTCCATAAGATTTTTCTTATTATGAAGTCTTCCTGCGGTATCGCAGATCAGAACATCTGCATTTCTGGCTTTGGCTGCTGCCACTGCATCATAGACAACAGATGCCGGATCTGCTCCGTCCTGGCCGCCGATAATCTCAACGCCTGCACGGTTGGCCCACTGTGTCAGCTGCTCCCCGGCTGCCGCACGGAAGGTATCTGCTGCTCCGAGGATGACCTTTTTTCCCTGATCCTTTAATTTACCGGCCAGTTTGCCTACAGAGGTAGTCTTACCTACTCCATTGACACCGATCACAAGGATCACGGATTTCCGGTTCTCGAACTCATATTCTGTGCTTTCTACCTGCATCTGTTTTTTGATGCTGTCGATCAGAAGCTGTTTGCACTGGGACGGCTCCTTGATATGCTGCTCAGCAACCTGCTCCTTTAAATGCTCCAGAATGGAGGTGGTTGCGTTAATGCCGATATCTCCCATGATCAGGATCTCTTCCAGTTCTTCATAAAAATCATCATCAATACTGGAAAAACCGCTGAAAATGGAATCAAAGCCGGCAACGATATTGTCTCGCGTTTTGGTAAGTCCGCTTACCAGACGTTTAAAAAATCCTTTTTTTTCTTCTGCCATACTGATTCATCCCCTCTGTTACTGGGTAAGCTGGTTCTCTACTAAATCTACGGATACCAGCGTGGATACCCCTTTTTCCTGCATGGTAATTCCATAAAGCCTGTCTGCTGCATTCATGGTACCACGTCTATGTGTTATTATAATAAATTGTGTGTTCTTCGTCAACTTCTGAAGATATCCCGCAAAACGTCCTACATTGGAATCATCCAGTGCAGCCTCGATCTCATCCAGAAGACAGAATGGTGAAGGCTTCAGATTCTGGATAGCAAAAAGAAGCGCAATGGCTGTCAGTGCTTTTTCTCCACCGGAAAGCTGCATCATGTTCTGAAGTTTTTTTCCGGGCGGCTGGGAAATGATCCTGATCCCTGCCTCAAGGATATCCTCGTCTTCCGCAAGTTCCAGAGTTCCCCGGCCTCCGCCGAACAGTTCTTTGAAGGCTTTATCAAATTCCTTCTGGATCTCTCCGAATTTTTCGCTGAACTGCTTACGCATGCCCTCATCCAGCTCCTGGATGATCTGCTCCAGCGTTTTTTCCGCTTCCAAAAGATCGTTGTACTGACCACTCAGGAAGGTATGCCGCTCCAGCAGCTCTTTGTAATCCTCAATTGCATTGACGTTGACGGAGCCGAGAGAGCGTATCTCCTCTTTTAATTTATGGATCTGCTGCTTCATCACATGCCTGTCATTCATTTCTTCTTTTCTGTACTGCAAGGCATTATTCGGAGTGATCTCGTATTCTTCCCACATATAGGAAATTCTTGCTTCCCGGTTCTCCTCGATCTTTTCTGCCTGAGTCTTCAGTCGGAAGCATTCTTTGTCCAGAAGACTGATCTGGCCGGACAGCTCATCACGCTTTTCAAAAAACTCCTTATGACTTTTTGTGCGCTCTTCCTTTTCCTGCTGCCATTTTTCCAGCTGTTTTGCAGCCGCCTCTTCTTTTGCGGCAAAGCCTTCGATCTCCTTACGGACCTTGTCGATAGTCTTTCTCTTTTCTGCAGTTTCCTGGCTGCCTTTTTCCAGAGAATCCAGAATTTCTTCCCTTTCTTTCGAAAGAACTTCAACTTCCTCTTTCAGGCGCCGCAGATTTTCCTTTATGAAGCTCTCCTTCTGCTGGGATGCAGATGCGTCAAGACGGATCTTTTCCAGCTTCTCTGAGGTCTCCGCTTCGTCCTTTTTCCAGTCCTCCAGCTCCTTCTGCCGGGTCTCGATAAAGGTCTCCAGCTCTTCCTCATCCCTTTTGGATGCTTCCAGCTCCTGCGTGATCTTTATGTTATCTGCCTGCATGTTTCTTGCCTGAAGACGGATCTCCTCCTGCTCCCTCTCGATCCTGGTATATCCGCCGCGGATCTCCTCCGCTTTTTTCTCCAGCTGTTCAATGTTCAACCTGGCTGTATTCTGCTGAATGGATTGTTCCTGAAATTTCTGCTGCAGCGCCGCCACAGTATCGCGCATCTCATTTCTCCTGCTGCGGTTATCTTCCATGGACTGTCGGATCTCATTATACCCGGCTGCCAGCTCTTTTACCTTCTTTTCCAGTTCCTCGATCTCACGGCGACGGCCGAGAAGATTGCTGTTGTTCTTAAAAGCTCCACCGGTCATAGAACCGCCTGGACTCAAGGATTCTCCCTCCAACGTTACCATACGGATACTGTGCCGGTATTTTCTGGCAATGGCAATAGCATGATCGATATGATCCACCACCAGCACTCTGCCAAGAAGATATCCGATCAGACCGTCATATTCCTTCTCTGCAGTTACCAGGCCACTGGCAAGACCAATAGCTCCCGGTTCGTTCAACGCACCTCTCTGATTAAACTCGCCTCTTGAAGAAATGCTGTTTAATGGGAGAAAAGTCGCACGACCATACCGGTTTTTCTTCAGGAATTCAATCATCTGCTTGGCAGTCTGCTCGTTATCCGTAACGATATTCTGAATGCTTCCGCCAAGAGCTGTCTCAATAGCGATCTCGTAATTTTTTTCTACGTGGATGATATCCGCCACTACGCCACGGATACCAGGAACATGATCCTTCTGTTCCATGACACGACGAATACTGTTTCCATATCCATCATAACGTTCTGTGATATTGCGGAGAGATTCCAGTCTGGATGCCTCTCTGTGATAGGACGTCTGTTCCTTTTCCAGCTGTGCATTCTGCTGTTTAAGGATTTCCTGAATGGCATGGATCTCTTTTGTAAGACGGCTGCCTTCTTCTCTGGTTTCCTGAATGGCCTTCGTGATAGTGTCGTATTCCTTCTGTGCCTGATCGATCGCTGACTGCTGCTCCTCTTCCTGGGTTTTCAGGGAAAGGATCCTCTGACTGATCCCTGCTTTCCGGATATCCAACTGCTCCTTCATGGCATCAAAACGCTGTGCCTTACCTTTGGTGTTTGCACGAGAATTAAGGATCTCAATAATCTCATTCTTACCATCTTCCACTGCCTGGGTACATTCTTCTATGCTGCTCTGGATATTATCCATTTTTTTCTGCTCGTCAGCAAGTTTTCTGTTGATCTCCCGTAAATTTGCCTGAAGATCCGATTTTTGTTCTTCCAGAGCCTCCTGGTCTGCAGATTTTTTCTCCGTATCTTCCTGAACTGCTAAAAGACGGCTGCGATAATGACTGTCATTCTGCTCTCCTGCCAGGATCTGCTCATGAAGAACATTGATCTCACCGGACAGCTTTTGTTTACGGATAGCACGATCCCTGCTTTCTTCCCGCAACGCCTCCATCCGCTCATTGAGCTCTTCCAGTATTTTTTCCAGACGTTCATATTCATCCTTAGTACGACTATGAGTATCCTGGGCTTCTTTTAACTGATTTTCTGCGATCCTGGTTTTTTCTTCCAGCTCGCGGATCAGATTTCCGGTGTGTTCATATTCCAGGAGAAACATATTTATATCCAGCTCTTTCAGATTTTCTCTTTTTGCCAGATATATCTTTGCAGTCTCAGACTGACGTTCCAGCGGTTCCAGCTGCTTGGTCAGCTCACTTAAGATGTCCGTGACACGGACCAGATTCTGTTGTTCTTCCTCAAGCTTCTTCAGTGTGGTATTTTTTCGTCTTTTAAATTTGACGATCCCGGCTGCCTCGTCAAAAAGTTCTCGGCGTTCTTCGGGTTTTCCACTTAAGATCTTATCGATCTGACCCTGTCCGATGATGGAATATCCTTCTTTTCCGATACCGGTATCATAGAACATCTCATTGATGTCCTTTAAACGACAGGAGCTGCCGTTGATGCGGTATTCGCTCTCACCGGAACGATACAGTCTTCTGGTAACGGTTACTTCTTCAAAATCCACCGGGAGCTTGTGATCGCTGTTATCAAGTGTAATAGCCACGGACGCAAAGCTCAGAGGCTTGCGAAGCTCCGTTCCTGAAAAGATAACATCCTGCATATTCCCGCCTCGAAGCTGCTTGGCGCTCTGTTCTCCCAGAACCCATCGGACTGCATCGCCAACATTGCTTTTTCCGCTGCCGTTAGGTCCTACAATGCCAGTGATCCCGTTATGAAATTCAAAATTTATTTTCTGTGCAAAGGATTTAAATCCCTGCACCTCTATATTTTTCAGATACATTAGCCACCTGCTGTTACTTTATACTGCGTATTGCCTCTAGGGCTGCAGCCTGTTCTGCTGCCTTTTTTGTATGGCCGGTTCCGGTTCCCATACTTTTTCCATTGATCAGCGCCTCCACAGTAAAACTCTTACTGTGGTCCGGTCCCTCTTCTTTCAGGAGACGATATTCCATCGGATGATTTCCGCCTTCCTGTACCATTTCCTGAAGCACTGTCTTACTGTCATAAAAAATTCTCTTATCCTCCAGATCGTTCAGGATAAATTTCATAACAAAAGCCTGTGCCGGTTCAAATCCACCGTCCAGATACATAGCCCCGATCAGAGATTCCAGGGCATCAGAAACGATGGAATCTCTTTTACGACCGCCCATCATTTCCTCACCTCTTCCAAGGAGGATAAACTCCGGAAGCCCGAATTCTCTTGCACAGTAGGCAAGACTCTTTTCACATACCATGCTGGCACGTTTCTTGGTCAACTCACCTTCCTGATTATTCCGGAATTTTTTGTACAGGAAATCACTGCTGATCAGCTCCAGCACCGCATCTCCAAGAAACTCCAGACGCTCATTGCATCCAAGCTTTCCAAGGTGTTTTTCGTTGGCATAGGAGCTGTGTGTCATTGCCTGCTCCAGTAAAGATTTTGCGGTAAACTGGTATCCGATAGTCTGCTCCAGCTTTTTTAAATTATTTTCCATTTCTTCTTCCCTTCGTTACCCGGCGAAGAGTCTCCACTGCATCGCCGACAGTAACGATCTCCTCGGCTTCCTCCGGGTCGATACGAACATCAAAAGTTTCCTCCAGATCAATAAGAATCTGAAAAAAATCCAGAGAATCCACTCCCAGATCATCCACAAAGGTAGTTTTTTCTGTAATGGCATCCATATTTCTTCCCAGAGTTTTTTCGATGATGGTCTTCAGCATTTCCAGTTCCACGACTGTTCGCCTCCTGTTCTGTCTGTAATATTTCCGGCAATCCCGGTTTTATTTTTTTTCGCTTTTTTCTTTTGCCTGTGCTTTCTGCTCAGCTGCTGTAAACTCCTCGATCTTTTCATTGATCTTCTCTTCCTTAAACTGCTCGCACTGAAAGATCGCATGACGGATTTCTACACTACTGGCACTTCCGTGGCTTTTGACCACAAGACCTTTCAGACCAAGAAGCGGTGCTCCGCCATATTCACTGGCATCAAATGATTTTA
This sequence comes from Ruminococcus sp. AF20-12LB, assembly GCF_003478985.1. NCBI lineage: Bacteria > Bacillati > Bacillota > Clostridia > Eubacteriales > Oscillospiraceae > Ruminococcus > Ruminococcus sp. AF20-12LB. The sequence goes on from NZ_QUGH01000005.1 coordinate 227,796, forward strand.
AGGTTTTCTTAAGAGCAGGTTTTACCATCAGAGCTCCCATTTTACTGCGAATGTTTGTCATCATACCTTTTTTGATCATAGATATCAGAGTAGCTCCAACACCTTCATAAAGCTTGAGGATCACGTTTCCTACAAAAGCCTCACAGACTACTACATCTGCATAACCTGACGGGATATCTCTCGCCTCAATGCTTCCGATAAAATTGATATCCTTACATGCTTTTAACAGAGGGAATGTAGCTTTTACCAGCGCATTGCCCTTTTCTTCCTCAGCACCGTTATTAACGATAGCAACTCTCGGTTTCTTAATACCCACTACATTTTCCATATAGATGGAACCCATCTGCGCAAACTGTACCAGATGATCTGGTCTGGCATCTACATTGGCACCACAGTCGATCAGAAGGGAAACGCCCTTTGCGGTAGGAATCAGCGGAGCAAGAGGTGGTCTCCGGATTCCTTTGATCCTGCCTACGATCACCTGTCCTCCTACCAGTACCGCACCGGTGCTTCCGGAGGAAACAAAGGCATCGGCCTCCTGTTTTTTTACAAGGTTTAATCCCACTACAATTGAGGAATCTTTCTTTTTCTGGATAGCCATGACCGGAGGTTCCGCAGTCTCGATCACCTGAGACGCATGCACCACACGGATCCTGTCCTTAGGATAATCCGGATATTTCCGGAGCTCTGCTTCGATCACATCCTGTACTCCTGTAAGGATAACCTGGATGTTCTCTTTTTCTTTCACAGCTTCCACTGCGGCTTTTACCGGTTCCTCGGGAGCATTGTCACCACCCATTGCATCTACAACGACTTTTACTATTTCTGACATATGTTGTCCTTTCTCTGTCCGAAATCTTTTCGGAATGCATATGGTACACTGTAGTGAAAATCCTCAGACACATCCGTATAAGGATTTTCATTGCAGAGTACCAAAATTTAAGCGGATATTCGAAATCCGCATTCGCTACCTGCTCATAAACGAATAACTGCTTCGCAGTTTATCCGGTTAACGTGCCGTTATTTATGATACTAGAGTTTTGCCTGAGAAGTCAATATCTTTTACTCTTTCTGATTTTCAATCTGTTCTGCAAGATCATTTAAATATACCCAGCGATCCATTTTTTCGTCCAGTTTCTGCTGGATTTCCTGCTGCTCGTCGGAAAGCTCCCGGAGTTTTCCCGCATTTGTGGCATTGGCAGCCATCTCTTTATCAATCTGCTCCAGACGTTCTTCCAACGCTGCGATGTCATCGTCAATAGTGTCAAATTCTTTCTGTTCTTTATAGGTAAATTTCAGTTTCTGTTTCCGGTTCTGTTTCCAGGTATCTGCAGCGGATTTCTTTTTCTCAGGCTCAGCTGTTTCTCCCTGTACTGTACCTCCATTCATATCCGCGCGCGTTTCCAGAGACTGTCCCTTTCTTTCCTTCGCTTCCAGATAATCCGTATAACCGCCCTCATACTGGACAAGCCGGCCATCTCCCTCAAATGCCATAATACGGTTCACCACATTATCCAGGAAATAGCGGTCATGGGACACCGTGATCACGATGCCGGAAAAAGAATCCAGATAGTCCTCAAGAATGGTCATGGTGGGAATATCAAGATCATTTCCGGGCTCATCAAGAAGAAGAACATTTGGTGCCTCCATCAGAACCTTCAGAAGATACAGTCTTCGCTTCTCACCTCCGGAAAGCTTCTCCACCGGAGTGTACTGCATGGCCGGATCAAAAAGAAATCTCTCAAGCATCTGGGAAGCTGTGATCCTTCCTTCTTTTGTCGGAACATATTCCGCCACTTCACGGATATAATCGATCACCCGCTGTCTTCCATCCATATCCGGAACATTTTGGGCAAGATACCCGATACGGATCGTTTCTCCGATCTGAATCTCTCCGGAATCCGGCAAGATCAGTCCGTCTGCCATTTTAAGAAGCGTGGACTTACCGCAGCCATTTGGTCCGATGATCCCAAGGCGCTGGTCACGAAGAACAATATGATCAAAATCATTGATCAAAAGACGACCTTCGATGGTTTTACTTACATGATGAAACTCTATGGTTTTCTTTCCCATACGGGTCTCAATGGAATCCATTTCCACATTCTGCTCTTTCAGCGGGGTTTTTCCCGCCTTCAGTGCTTCCAAACGGTCAAGCCTTGCTCTCTGTTTGGTACTTCTGGCACGGCAGCCTCTTGCTGCCCATTCCAGTTCCATCCGAAGTACGCTGCGGCGCTTCCGGTCACTGGCAAGCTCCATTTCCTCTCTCTGTGCTTTCAGCTCCAGAAATCTGGAATAATCTCCTGCATAGGAATATAATTTTCCGTGGCTGATCTCCAGAATCCGGTTTGCCACACGGTCCAGGAAATAACGGTCATGAGTGACCATGATCACCGTCCCACGGAAATTCCGGAGAAAATCTTCCAGCCATGTGACCATTTCTCCGTCCAGATGGTTGGTAGGCTCATCCAGGATCAGAATGTCAGCCGGATTTAAAAGCATCCTGGCCAGCGCCACTCTTTTCTTTTCACCACCGGAAAGATTGTCCATGTTAATATTCTGATTGGTAATACCAAGTGTATTCAGCATGCGTCTGGCCTCACTTTCGGTACTCCAGTCCTTCTGCCATTTGCCTTCTGCCACATAGTCCAGAATGGTCATATGCTGCGGAAATTCCGGAGTCTGAGGAAGCCAGCTGATCCGGATTCCGTTCTGAGTGATCACCTGCCCTTCGTCCGGTTCTTCCTCTCCGGCGATCACGCGGAGCAAAGTAGTCTTACCGGTTCCGTTTACACCTATGATACCTATTTTTTCTCCCTGATCGATGCCGCAGGAGATATCATCAAATATCACCTTATCTCCAAAAATTTTGTGGATATGTTCTATATTAAGAATGTTCATGCGCATTTTCTCCGTTTTCTTCCAAAGTATATAAAAATCATTTCCATGATAGCGAATTTCCGCGTTTCCGTCAAGAATCACTGTTATGACAGGGGAAAGGGCTGTACCTCCCATATGGAAATACAGCCCCTTTGGGGGATTTTTTTTTATCTGGATCTTGGTCAACAGTTTCTGGTGTCGCCAGCTGCTTCCCTTCTTTTTCGTATATCCACCGCCTTTCGTATCTTTTGACGCTATTGTAAAAAAATTATCGGGAAATGACAACAGACCTGTGACAAAATGACAGTTTCCATGAAATATGACATTTTTATGTTAAATATCTGCTAAAAGCACGTTCATTCCTGATAATTTTCTACACAATACGTCATTTCAGGCAAAAATCCGATATTGGATATACACAAAAGTTATGATATACTATTTTTACTACTCTTTTATAAACCGGAGGTTATATTATTTTGAATATTGCAATTATTGATGACATCTCAACGGATGCAGAAGCCCTGAAGAATATCGCTGTTTCCTATTTTGAGAAAAAACAGATCCGGGCAGAAATCTGTCATTTTTTCAGCGCAGAAGAATTTTTTGAAGATTATCAGCCCGGAAAATTTCAGATCCTGTTCCTGGATATTTATATGGACGGGATGACAGGTATGGAAGCTGCGCGCAGGATCCGAAGACAGTCCGATAACTGCATCCTTGTTTTTGTCACTACCAGCAGTGATTTCGCTGTGGAAAGCTATGATGTAGGAGCCTCCTATTATCTTCTGAAACCATTTCAGCCAGAAAAACTCTGTTCCATTCTGGATTCCTTTCAATCCAGGCATTTACTGGCATCCCGTTACATTGAAGTCGTTTCTGACCGGGTTCCCATCCGGGTCCCTCTGCGCAATATTTTATATGCAGATACATTCCGAAATGCAGTGTGCCTTCATACCGACGCCGGTCCGGTCCGTTCTTATCTTACCTTTCACAAATTTGAGGAGCAGATCCGGGACTGTCCCAATTTTCTCTCCTGTTACCGTGGCTGTGTCGTTAATATGGACCGTATACAGGAAGCTTCTGAAGAAGGCTTCCTTCTGGACAACGGGGAGGTCGTCCAGATCCGGAAACGTGGCTCTTCTGCTATCCGTAAAGCCTATCTTCAGTATCTCTTTGCGTCAGATGAAGAAATATCTCAGCTTTAAAAATGCCATTTTCAGACTGAAAATCCGCAAACCCTCCATAACGTGCCGCAATTTCCATGATCGACGCAGTTCCGATCCCCTGTCCGGAATGCTTACCTGAAAAAAATCCTGTTTTATTTCTGCGTAAGGGATCTGTGCAGCTGTTCTCTTCTTTTATAAGAAGTTTATTATTTCTGGTACGTATCTGTACACGGACAAATCTGGAACTGCCTTTCGGACAAAGCTGTGCCGCTTCTATGGCATTTTCCAGAAGATTTCCAAAGAGACGACAGAAATCTGTATCCTGGATCCCTGTTTTTTCCGGTGCTTCTACCTGACACTGAAAAACGATCCCGTTTTTTCTGCATAATTCTTCATAATAATGTAAAATCGCATCGGCAACCTGATTTTTACAGTAAGACTGATAGGTTAGCCGTTCCTGGAATTCCCGGGTATACCGGCAAAGATATTTCTGCATTTCTTTATACTGCTCCCGTTCCAGCAATGCCGTCAGAACACGAAGGTGCTGACGCATATCATGGCGGACACGACTGGTTTCTTCCATCTGTTCCTTTAACCGGTCATAATGATTTTTCTGGGCAAGGAGACGAAGTTCAGTCTGATGACTGTATACCTCATAAGTCAGACGGATCTTATATGCTTCTGACAGATCTCTCCACAGAACACAGCCAAACGCAGCTGTCAGTACCAGCCCACCTGTCTCCGGGAAACCTCCTCCAAAAATCGGCTCATAAAGATACCCTATCCTATCTGCCACAAGAGAACAGGCATAAACCGTTGTTCCCACCAAAACGATTTTTCCATATCTGCAATCTGTTTCTCCAAAAGTATTGAGCAGCATATAAACTGCCGCCACTCCTTTGACAGCTTCACTGATCCAGGCAGCTTCATAAAGAATCCCGGCCGAGGGAAGTATGTCCGCAAAGCTCTCCAGAAAGAAAGCGATCACGATCCAGAGATTGATCAGAAGAGTCAGATATCTCCCCCGTTTTTTCCCCATAATACAATCCTCAAGCCGGATCATACAGGAAAGGATCAGATAATAGATCATAGTTTCCAGTGCATACCAGGGTCTTGTGGGCAGAAGAAAAAAATTATGTATCAGGGGACAGACAGAATATCCCACTACACAGAGGCAGACCAGATTAAAAATGGCAAATTCTTTTGTCCTGGTTCTGATATATACCATAAGTGTCCCGAACATAATACAGCTACAGAATGCAATGGCACAACCGCTTCCAAGTGCCCGCATTCCTCTCTGTATACTTACCCGAAACGGAGATCCAAAAACCGGAATGTACCGGATTCCGGATCTGGTATGGTTTCTGTCTGCTGCTGCTATGACAATTTCCACAGCCCCGGATCCCTGAAATGTAAAAACACGGTTCATGATCCTGTCCTTATAAGATTTTTCGTCAGGATTCCCCACTTCCCCGGCCAGTTCTCCATTGATATAGATCCGATATGCAGAAAAAACCTCCGTCAGCGAAACAGCCCAGATTTTTTCCTCCTCGGGCAGGATCAGAAACATCCGGTATGTCCCACATCCATACGAAGAGGCCTCTTCATTCCCCAGTTCCATTTCATTACGCTCTCCGATCGAAATATAACAACTGTAATATCCTGGATTCTTTTTCAGCATCTCAGGTGTAAGCAGCTTTCCCGGAAAATATTGCCATTCCCTGGCAAGATAATGTAGCTTTGCCGCCGCATCTTTATTATCCAGACAAAGGATTCCCTGAATGGTCTGCTCGCCTTTCGCTGTATATTCATTGTTCACGAGATACATCATAAAAAAAGCAGTCATAGATAACACTACAGTAAGTCCAAAGATCAGGGTCCATTGCCTACTTTTCTCCTTTATGACTGTCACCTCGCTTTCCGGATCTGCTTCGGATTCCTACGATCAGCACTGTTAGCACTGTTGCTGCCGTCAGGGCTGCCATTTCAAAAGGATTCCCTTTTATATCTTTTTTTCGACTTTTTACACAGAAGATTCCTGTCTCGTCCGTGTCAACGATCAGAATATCCTGATTTTTATCCAGGAATGTCTTAAATTTTCTTCCTTGGGAATCCGTAATTTCCATAGTTTCCATATCTTCCTTGGGAAATATCTCTTTTACAGGTATCATGATCCGGCTTCCCGGAATATCCGTGATCTTCTGAATTCCTTTATAGATCTTTATTTCATATGAATGATCGGAAACCTTTTGTACCAGTGTCTGTATTGTGCCATTCTCTGCTACCTTCCAGCTTTGTGCCACAGAAGCAGGGATACGAAGACTGATCCCATCTTTTTCAAAATTTATATCTCCCATATATTTCAGGATAAGATCCAGACGTTTTCCACTGATCACGGTCCAATTTTCAGTAACAACTTCTGTTACCTTTCTGTCCGGCTGCTGTACTTCCGGATCAATATTCAAAATATTTTTCATTGCTGCCGAAAAAAGAACTTTTTCTTTTCCAGAAATATTAAATATCCGTGCAAAATCTGACATCAGCGCTTCGGTTTCAGCCCGTACAGTTCTTGCACTATAAATCATACCGACACACAACGCAATAACTTCAAGTATCAACAAAAACCCATATCGTATTGTTTTTTGCAGATCATGCATATCTGGTCATCCCCATTGCACATGTTTCATCTATCTGCGTCCAGAATACCTCTTTTTTAGCTTTCAGGCAATCAAATCTATACGTAATAAATCGACATCATTCGAAACAGCAAAGGTGCTGATTACTGCTACTGCACAGAATCAGCACCTTTTCATATATCATTATTTCTTTTTCTGCATACCTGGAAATCGCCGGAAATAATAGATGACAAACAATACCGCAGTAATTATCCAGGATACCGGATAACTGAGCATGATACTGTCGATCCCTGGATGCGATCTTACAAAGACAAACAACCAGATGATCCGGAGCAGGCAGACCCCACCACAGGTCAGAATCATCGGAACCAATACTCTTCCGGAACCACGCAGCGCTCCGGAAAGAATTCCGATCACAACATAAATGGCATAGGATGGAATCAGGAAACGAATCATATGCACCCCAATGTCTACAACCACCTGATCTGTTGTAAACAAATGGTAGATCGGATTTGCGAACAGAATAAGTGTTCCGCTTACAATAAACGCCGAAATGTATGCCATCACCATACAGACGCGGACACTTTTTCGCATACGGTTGTATTTTCTGGCACCATAATTCTGTCCTACAAAGGTGGTAATTGAGATGGCAAAAGCATTGCATACCATCCAGAACACCGCATCAATCTTTCCCATAGTTCCCCAGGCTGCCACAGTATCAGTCCCCAGCTCATTGACAAAAATCTGAATGGTGAGATTGGCAATGTTGTACATCACTGATTCCAGTCCTGCCGGAAGTCCGATCCTGAGAACTGCCCACAGAGAACGAAGATCAAAACGAATCTCATAAAATTCCAGACGATAAATATCCTCTGCACGCATCAGGAACCAGGTTACAAGGATGGCACTGACTGCCTGGCAACTGACTGTTGCAAGTGCAACACCGAGGACTCCCATATGAAAGATCACTACAAATACAACATCCAGCAGAATATTCAACAAACAGGTAATGATCAGCACATAGAGCGGTCTTTTAGAATCACCTACTGCTCTTAAGATACTGGATACCATGTTGTAGACCAGATTGAAAAATGTCCCCGCAAAATAGATATGAAGATACAATACAGAATCGGGAATTACTTCTGCCGGTGTTTTCATCAGGCGAAGGATCGGCTCAGCCAGGATAAAACCTGCTGTTCCAACAATAATACTGGCGGCCAGGCAGAAGATCATGGATGTGTGAAGTGTTTTTTTGAGATTTTTGTGGTCTTTCGCCCCATAATAATGAGAAATCACTACAGACGCACCGGAACATAAACCTACAAAAAAACCTACGATCAGATTCACGATCATACTGGATGAGCCTCCTACTGCTGCCAATGCTTCTTTTCCCACAAAGCGTCCTACTACAACCGTATCCGCAGTATTGTAGATCTGCTGGAACAGAGTTCCAAACAGGATCGGAAAAAAGAATATCAGAAGCTGCTTCCAGACCACTCCCTCTGTGATCTGGTTCACGGCGGTATTTTTCTGATTCTTGTTCTGTTTCATATTTTTTTATTTTCCCCCAGAGTATAAAAAAAGCCGGTATACTTATCTCAGCATACCAGACTCTTTTCGCATCATATATTGACTGTCTAATTAAAATTAGTCCTCAACTTTGATGATTTCCTTCTTATTGTAGCTTCCGCAAGCTTTGCAAACTCTGTGTGGCATCATAAGTGCTCCACATTTGCTACATTTAACAAGGTTCATAGCGCTCATTTTCCAGTTCGCTCTTCTCTTGTCACGTCTAGCTTTGGAAGATTTGTTCTTAGGACAAATGGACATAGGTTACACCTCCTTAAATTTACTGAATATATCACTGATAGCTGCCATGCGGGGATCCTTAGGCTCCTCCTTGCATCCGCAGGGACCTTCGTTCAGGTTCTTCCCGCAGCGGCTGCAGATACCTTTACAGTCTTCTTTACATAAGACCTTTAAAGGCCAGCATATCAATACCTCAAGATAGACCAACCGGTCCACATCCAGGTTCATACCTGTGAGATAGCTGCTTTCATCCAGATCATTGACACGTTCTTCATCAGAAAGCTTCATATCAAGCTTCTTTTTAAATTCCAGCGGTATCTCAACGGCTACTGTCTCAAGACAACGGTCACAGGGAATACCCACTGTAATCTTACCGGTTCCTGTAAGTTCAAGAACCTTATCACCGGTATTGGTGATCGTAAGCTCTACCGGTTCCTTCGCAAGTACCGGAAAACTTCCCATCTGAAAATCAATCTTCTCCAGTTCAGGAATAACTGATTCCTGGATCGTCTTGCCATCACAGGAAGAAATGTCTAATAAATGAATCTGCATAAGTCTCTCCTATCCACACTCAATCCATTATACATATGGTCTTGTGATTTGTCAACGTTATTTTCGGGAAAATATTACATTTTTTTAATTTTTTGTTACTGTTGGCTTAATCAGAAATTCAGGGTAAATTACGGGGGTGAACCTTTAATTGTCCGCCCCCGAATGTATACTGCTGATCCACAGTAATATATAATTCTGCCTGATTACCGATCATGCCCGAACGGTTCTGTACCGATACTGAAACAGCTGCTTATACCAGTGCTACAGTCTCACGGCAGATTGCAAGCTCCTCGTTTGTCGGGATAACTGCAACCTTAACCTTGGAATCCGGTGTGGAGATCACGATCTCCTCGCCACGATGTCCGTTAGCATCTTTGTCAAGTGTTACGCCAAGGTATCCGAGATAGCTGACAACCTTCTCACGTACCGGGATCGCATTCTCGCCGATACCTGCTGTGAAGACGATCGCGTCAACACCATTCATTGCTGCAACATATCCGCCTACGAATTTAGCGATGCCATAGCAGAGAACGTCGATCGCGTTAGCTGCATCCTCGTTTCCGCCTTCAGCTGCTTCGTTGAGGTCACGGAAATCGCTGGAAAGTCCGCCGGAAAGTCCGAGAAGACCGGATTTCTTGTTAAGTACGTTCATAACGCCCTCGATGTCCAGATTCTCTTTCTTGGCAATGAACTCCATGATAGCCGGATCGATGTTACCGGAACGAGTTCCCATAACAACACCTTCAAGTGGTGTAAGACCCATTGTTGTATCTACGCATTTGCCATTTACAACTGCGCTGATAGAAGATCCGTTTCCAAGGTGGCAGACGATAACTTTTGAGTTGTCTTTGTCAAGGCCAAGGAAATCAACAGCTCTCTTGGATACGAAGCTGTGAGATGTTCCGTGGAAACCGTATCTTCTTACTTTGTATTTCTTGTAGAAGTCAAGCGGAAGTCCATAGAGATATGCTTTAGCAGGCATTGTCTGATGGAAAGCAGTATCAAATACGCCTACCTGCGGTACACCCGGCATAAGCTCTGCACATACACGGATACCAATGAGGTTCGCCGGGTTGTGAAGCGGTGCAAGGTCGTTGCACTCTTCTACTGCTTTGATCATCTCGTCTGTGATCACTGCGGAAGAAGCGAATTTCTCGCCTCCGTGTACGACACGATGTCCGATTGCATTAACCTCTTTAAGGCTTCCGATCGCACCTGTCTTATCGTTTGTAAGAGCATCCAGTACCATCTGGATCGCTTCTTTATGTGTTGGCATAGCTGCCTCTGTGATCTCTTTGTCACATCCGGCTTTCTGGTATACCAGTCTTCCGTCGATACCGATTCTCTCGCAGAGACCCTTTGCAAGTACATTCTCTGTCTCAGAATCGATTAACTGATATTTTAATGAAGAACTTCCACAGTTGATAACTAATACGTTCATGATTTAACTCTCCTGATCTTTTAATAATTATTTATCCTCTGCCTGGCACTGTACTGCTGTGATTGCTACAACGCCTACGATATCGTCTGCAGAGCATCCGCGGGACAGGTCGTTTACAGGTTTTGCGATACCCTGTGTAACAGGTCCGTATGCTTCTGCTTTACCAAGACGCTGAGCAAGCTTGTATCCGATGTTACCTGCATCAAGGTCAGGGAATACCAGTACATTAGCTTTACCTGCTACTTCGCTTCCCGGTGCTTTGGATGCGCCTACGCTTGGAACGATAGCTGCATCAAGCTGGAACTCTCCGTCAAGTTTAAGCTCCGGATGCTCCTCTTTGGCAATTCTTGTAGCCTCTACGACTTTATCTACGTCAGGATGCTTTGCACTTCCCTTGGTGGAGTGAGAAAGCATAGCTACGATCGGCTCCTCCTGAACAAGAAGCTTGAAGGACTCAGCAGAAGATGCTGCGATCGCAGAAAGCTCGTCCGGAGTCGGGTTCTGGTTCAGGCCGGAATCAGCAAATACGAATGCACCGTTTGCACCATACTCGCAATCCGGAACTACGATCAGGAAGAATGCGGATACAAGCTTGGTTCCCGGTTTTGTCTTCAGGATCTGAAGGCATGGACGAAGTGTATCTGCTGTAGAATGGCATGCACCGGATACCATACCGTCTGCATCCCCCATCTTAACCATCATTACGCCATAGTATGGGTACTGAGTATGAAGGATCTCTTTCGCTTTCTCAGGTGTCATTCCTTTCTTTGCTCTCAGCTCTACAAATTTATCAATATATGCCTGAGTTCTGTCAGATTTCTCCGGATCTACGATCTGTGCACCGGAAATATCAAAGCCGCCCTCTGCAGCTTTCTTGTTGATCTCTTCCTCATTACCGATGAGGATGATCTTTGCAACTCCCTCTTTCAGAATCTTGTCAGTTGCCTCAAGAGTTCTCATATCCTCTGTCTCTGGCAGTACAATTGTTTTTACGCTTTCTTTTGCTCTTTTTTTAAGCAGTTCAACAAATCCCATGATTAAATGGCTCCTTTCTTGATGTAACAAAAACGCTAGTGTCTGTTCGGGCACTACACTATGTTCATTATACCCCCTTACCCTTTTCTTTTCAAGCGTTTCATTGTCAGAAAATGGCTATACTGCGTATTTTTTGAAGTGCAATTATTACTGTTCACCGACAATGTTCTGCGAGGTGTTTTTTGTGGGTAAATGTCACAGATGGTCAGAGGATTTCGGCTCATGATCATGCATTTGCGTGATTTCTGTATCTTACAAAGGGCGTTGCCGGATACAGAGCGTACAGTAGCATTCGGTTTTATGACAGCAAAACAGATTTCGAATGCCGCTTAACTTTTTACATTGCTTATGTTAAAATAGCACCATTATCATAATATAAAAACTTATTTCAAGATTTGAATTTTTAGAAACGGCAGGTACTTTTTTATATGAAAGTTGTTGGAATCATTGCAGAATATAACCCCTTTCACAAAGGCCACGAATACCAGATCCGCTATGCCCGGGAGGTCCTTGGTGCTGATTATGTTGTGATCGCCATGAGCGGGGATTTTGTACAGAGAGGGGCTCCTGCCCTTATGGAAAAACATCTCCGGGCTGAGATGGCTCTTCTTGGAGGCGCTGATCTGGTCCTGGAAATGCCGGTACAGACAGCAACAGCCAGTGCAGAGGGTTTTTCCAGAGGAGGGATAAGTCTTCTTGACGGGCTTAGTGTTGTAGATGAGCTATGTTTCGGAAGTGAATGCGGAGATACAGAGACTCTTATGAATATTGCACGGATTTTTGTAAAGGAACCGTTTGAATACCGCGAATTCCTTCAGCAGAATCTTCGTACCGGAATGAGTTTTCCTGCTGCAAGAAGCAGTGCTTTGATCCGTTACATTCGTGGAAAATCCACTTCCGCACATAACACATTCGGTGCTTCATCAAAACATGTTGACCTCATTCTTTCTTCTCCTAACAACATCCTGGGAATCGAATACTGCAAAGCACTTCTCCGTCTTAACAGCCGGATCCTTCCTCATGCACTTTTAAGAAAGGGAAGTGGTTATCATGATACAGATTTTTCTCTTCTTTCCGACGAAGAGTTTCCCTCTGCTTCCGGCATCCGGAGCCTTATGAAAAAATCCGAAGAGGCTGTGCAGTCTGCTGATCTTTCCCGATTGATCCCTTCTGCTTCCCTTCCCTGCTTCCTGGATTCTCTCAAAAAAGGAGCATGGCTTTCTGACTCAGCACTGGATCTTCCTCTGCATTACAAACTGCTTCTGGAATCCGAAAAAACTTTGAAAATGTATCCGGAGCTTTCGGAGGCACTGATCCGGCGTATCCTGAAATCCCGAAATCAATATGAAGGTTTTTCCCAGTTTGCGGATCTTTTGAAAACACGGGATATTACCCGTTCTGCTATCTGCCGCAGCCTTGTCCGGATCTTTCTTGACCAAAAAACAAACGCACCCGGACATATTCCCTATGCCCGGGTACTTGGCTTTCGAAAAAACAGCGCTCCGCTTCTCAGCCAGATCAAGAAAAGCTCCTCAATCCCGCTGATCACCAAAGCCGCAGATGCATCTGCGATCCTCGATAAAACTGCGCTCCGGCTTTTTAATGAAACCTGTGCGGCTTCCAATCTTTACGAAATGCTTCTCTGTCACAAAACAGGTCAGCCTTTCATCCACGAGATGAAAAAGCCGCTGCGGATCATTTAAGATCCACAGCGGCTTCCGCTACAGCTTTCTTAATATATTCCGGTGTTTTGAAATTTATTTATTCAGACAAAAGAATACGATCATTGTCCAAAGCCTTTCCGGCTCCTGTCTTAAATTTCTCAAGGAGACCATCCACGGTCATGTTCTTCTTCTCCTCACCACCGATATCCAGCACGATATTGCCGGAGTCCATCATCAGGATACGGTTCCCAAGATCAATTGCTGACTGCATATTGTGTGTGATCATCAGACATGTCAGCTGATTTTCTTCCACGATCCGTCTGGTGAGATCAAGGACTTTCTCAGCAGTTCCCGGATCAAGGGCTGCAGTATGCTCATCCAGAAGAAGTAATTTCGGCGGATTCATGGTTGCCATCAAAAGCGTCAGCGCCTGTCTCTGTCCGCCGGAAAGAAGACCTACCGGATGGCTCATCCTCTCTTCCAGTCCAATGTCCAGCTTCTTTAATTCTTCACGAAAACGCTCTTTTTCCTGCCGGGTCGTGCGGGAAAGCCAACCACCCTTGCCGGCTGCAAGTGCAAGATTCTCTTCAATCGTCATTCCCGGCGCAGTACCACGCATCGGGTCCTGATAAAGGCGTCCGATCTCTTTTGCACGTGCATGCTGCGGCATAAATGTAATATCCCTGCCGTCCAATTCGATCGAACCGGCATCTGTAAGAAAATCACCGCAGATCGCATTAAAAAGTGTTGATTTTCCTGCACCATTGGAACCGATGATCGTAGCAAAGTCGCCTTTTTTCAGTTCCAGGGAAAGATCTGTGATCGCCTTTTTTTCGTTTACGGTTCCCGGATTAAATGTTTTTGAAATATGGCTGATTTTTAACATAGATCATCTTCCCCCTTTTGCATGAGTCATTCTTCTTCGGATCTGCGGCCACTGTTTCTTAAGATACGGACCGGAAATTGCAAGAACAACGATCACAGAAGATACCAGCTTCAGCATAAATGCCGGCATATTGAACCGAAGTGCGATGGTATACACAAGGCGGAAGATAAAGGAACCAAGCACCATTCCCACCGCTCTCACAAAAATTCCTCCATGTCCGAGAAGGGTACCTCCGATCAGCAAGGATGCCAGTGCGATGGTGACCATACCCTGACCGATGTTGATATCTACGGATTTCTGTGACTGAGACAGAAGGCATCCGGAAAGTGCGGTAAATGCATTTGCCACGCAAAGGCCGATCACCGTTGTAAAGACCGGATTGATGGAGGAAGATTTTACCATATCAGAATTATTTCCGGTTGCCCGGATCGCAAGGCCAAGTCTTGTTTTCAGAAAGAATACCAGAAATACGATCACGAGGATCACTGCGATGGCTGCAATGAGGATATCTTCCCTGCCTTTTAACGGTGTACCTGCAAGCGCATCCTTCATCATGGTAAATACTGTGGTCGTCCGATTCATATTGATCAGGGATGAGCCTCCCATAACTGCGATATTTACGGAATATAACGCCGTATTTACAATGATACCTGCAAGCAGGCTGTCTACTCCCAGCTTCGTCTGCAGGATAGCCGTTACAAATCCTGATGTAACACCTGCTGCCATGGCTGCCGCAATGGACAGAAACGGATGTCCGCTTACAGCAACTACGGCTCCTACAGCGGCCCCGAAGGTAAAGCAGCCATCTGTAGAAAGGTCGCAGACATTCAGCATGGAATAACTAAGGAACAAAGCAAGAACTGTCAGAGAACAGATCAGTCCAAGCTTCAGGGCAGTCTCCCCGAGGGAGAGCATAGTTGCAATCGTCACAGTGATTCCCTCCAATTGGATTTATTTCATAACTGCTCACAAAGGTAAGCGGTTAATTTATTTTGATTCTACTTCATCAAAGCTTTCTGCAGTTGTGATCTCATTTACCTGTGTGCAGAGAGGCTCAAATGCCTTCTTTACGGTATCGAAATCAAGTCCAAGTGCCTTGCAGGTTTCTGTATTAACTGTTGCAGTACCATTGTCAAAGGTTTCAACAGCTGTCTTAGACGGATCCGCATTATCTACCAGGATGTCAGCGATCATATCGGCTGTTTTCTGTCCCAGATTTGCATAATCAACACCATATCCTACAAAGGCACCATTTAATGCAAAGGAGTCGGCACCTGTGTAGTGCGGGATTCCTGCGTCGATGAATTTTTCATAAATAGAAAGCTCTGCTGTCATGATAGTGTTGTCCGTAGGTGTAAATACGGCATCCACACCGTCAGCGATCAGTGCATCTGCTGCGAGCTGGACTTCATCGGTAGTGGTTCCGGTACGCTCTACATATTCGATTCCCTCTTTATCCAGATAATCTTTTGCTTCCTGAATTGCTGTTGTGGAGGAATCCTGTCCTACATCATAGAGGAGACCGATCTTCTTTACATCCGGATTCTGTGCCTGGATCAGTTTCATAATAGAAGAAGTATCCAGGTAATCACTGGTTCCTGTAATGTTTGCGCCAGGAGCATCCAGAGAATCTACAAGACCGGAGCCAACCGGATCAGATACTGCTGAGAAAACAACCGGTGTATCACTTCCTTCTGTAGCAGACTGCATACGCATTGCTACCGGTGTAGCCACACCTACCATCAGGTCAACCTTATCCGCCTGAAAATCTGAAATGATCTGTTCCATAACACTGGCATCTGCATTACAGTTGTCATAAGACACATCAAATGTAACACCCTTTTCTTTGCCAAGCTCTTCCAGACGGGACTGGATATTGTCTACGATCTGGTTCAGGGAAGCATCATCTACATAATTGCAGATGCCTACTTTAAAATCCTCCGCCATAACCGGACTTGTCATCATCATAGTTGTTGCTGCTACTGCTGCTGCGATCACTAACATTCTTTTTTTCATAATTTTGTTCTCCCTTCTTATTCCGCTTATGATTACTTATTTGTACACCCTGCGGTCTGCTTTTCCGGAACAACTTTCATGCAACAGAATCGCTTTTCCTGTAACACAAAAACCGTCCCAAGCTTATATCATGCTTGAGACGGTAATAAAAGTTCTTTATTATCGCGGTACCACTCAAATTGACGAATCGTCCACTTTCCGGCGTACTAACATACACTCCTCATTGGTAACGGGTTCGGTTCCCGTCGGCGCCTACTGTACAGATAAATAGTTCGGGCCGCCCTCGAAAGTCCATTCAACATCCGGTCCCCTGCGGATTTCCACCATCACCGCTCTCTGTGAAGCTTCCTGAAATGTTTACTTCTCTTTCTCACTGGTTTGTTTTTTAAGTTGTGTTTACTTTAGCACATCAACGTAAGTCTGTCAAGTCCCAAAATAAAATTAATTCTTAAAGCTGTGGATCGGTGCCGGGATCCTTCCGCCTCTCTGTACAAATGCATCACAGGAGAAGGAATTTACAGGCATGATCGGAGCATATCCAAGAAGACCTCCGAACTCAACCGTTTCGCCCACACCCTTACCGATAACCGGGATGAGACGTACTGCAGTTGTCTTCTGATTTACCATACCGATGGCAGACTCATCTGCGATGATACCTGCCAGTGTGGTCGCCTTGGTATCTCCCGGAACTGCGATCATGTCCAGACCAACAGAGCATACACAGGTCATGGCTTCCAGCTTCTCCAGAGTAAGAGCTCCCTCGTTTACCGCATCGATCATTCCCTGATCCTCGCTGACAGGAATAAAGGCACCACTTAATCCGCCCACAGCTGCTGCTGCCATAACGCCGCCTTTCTTCACCTGGTCGTTGAGAAGTGCAAGCGCTGCAGTTGTTCCCGGTGCGCCGGCTCTCTCAAGGCCGATCTCTTCCAGGATCTCAGCTACGGAATCACCGATAGCCGGTGTCGGTGCAAGAGAAAGATCTACGATACCAAACGGCACGTCAAGACGCTTGGACGCCTCACGTGCAACCAGCTGTCCAACTCGTGTAACCTTAAACGCAGTACGTTTGATCATCTCGCAGAGGGTTCCGAAGTCCTCTCCACGAACCTGCTCCAGGGCTTTCTTCACAACTCCGGGGCCACTGACACCTACGTTGATGATGCAGTCCGCCTCTGTGACACCGTGGAACGCGCCTGCCATGAACGGATTGTCATCCGGTGCGTTGCAGAACACCACAAGTTTGGCACATCCAAGAGAATCCTGGTCCTTAGTAGCCTCTGCTGTTGCAAGGACGATCTCGCCCATCAGCTTTACGGCATCCATGTTGATACCGGTCTTGGTGGAACCAACGTTTACAGAACTGCAGACACGCTCTGTTTCTGCCATTGCCTGAGGAATGGAGCGGATGAGAAGCTCTTCTGCCGGAGTCATTCCCTTGCTTACCAGTGCAGAATATCCGCCGATAAAGTTAACGCCAACTTCCTTGGCACATTTATCCAGTGTTCTTGCGATGGTCACAAAATCCTCCGGTTTCTTACATGCAGCCCCGCCAACCAGAGCAATGGGTGTTACGGAAATTCGTTTATTTACAACCGGGATACCGTACTCGGTTGCGATCTCATCACCGGTAGCCACCAGATTTCTGGCCTTTGTGGTGATCTTTTCGTATATTTTCTGATTCAGTGCATCCAGGTCAGGATCGATACAGTCCAGAAGGCTGATACCCATGGTGATGGTACGCACATCCAGATTCTCCTGCTCGATCATTTTATTTGTCTCGTTTACCTCAAAAATATTGATCATTTTATTTTCTCCCTGATGATTGATGTAAAGTAGATATCATATGCATTCGCAATCCGCATTCGGTGCCTGATCATACTCGATGCATCATGTTAAAAATATCTTCATGCTGGCAGTGGATCACAACACCGATTTCCTTGCCCAGATTCTCAAGTTCTCTTGCAAGTTCACCGCCATCCTTTTCACATTTTGCTGTGTCTGCGATCATCATCATGTTGAAGTAACCCTGAACGATGGTCTGAGAAATATCCAGAATATTAACCTGATTCTCTGCAAGATATGTACAAACCTTTGCAATAATTCCTACTGTGTCGTTTCCTACTACTGTGATAATTGTCTTCTTCATCGTTTTTTCCTTTCTACACTGTGATTATTTCTGATATGTGATCCCTCTTCGCTACCTGGATCTTAAAATCCCTGGAACGGTACGGGTTGTCACCAAGTGTCACCTCCGAGCACACAGTCTCGTAGGCAAGTTCTTCATAATTGTTTTCTCTGCTTAAATGGCCTAGAAAAACCGCCTTCAAATTATCATGAAGGATCCGACAAAGCAGACGTCCTGCATTCTCATTGGAGAGATGCCCACGGTCTCCCAGAATCCTCTGTTTGAGATAATAAGGGTATTTTCCGACCTGAAGCATACGGATGTCATGATTCGCTTCCAAAAGCACCGCATCCAGATTCTCCAGATTTTTTACAATGTAATCATTATATTTTCCAAGGTCTGTGGCAATGCCCACAGAATGCTCTCCACATTCCAGGCGGTAGCCCACCGGCTGTGCGGCATCATGGGGAATGGTAAAAGGATTTACCGTCAGGTCCTTGATCTCAAAAGGCTCATCCTCCCGGATCTCGTGGATCAGACCCTCCGGCATTTTCCCAAGGGATTTCATACGAAGCATCGCATCTGCTGTTCCACCTGTGGTATAGATGGGAATTCCGTATTTTCTGGAGATCACTCCCAGTCCCTTGATATGGTCGGAATGTTCATGTGTGATCAGGATGCCATCCACATCTTTCCCGGTAAGATCCAGGGAATTCAGTCCTTTTTCGATACTCTTCCCGCTGATCCCCACATCTACCAGAACATGTGCCTCCTCAGAGCCCACATAAATACAGTTGCCGCTGCTTCCGCTGGCAATACTACAAAGTCTCATTTCTCTCTATCCCTTCTCTGATCTGTCTCCGGGTTTCCTTCAGATCTCCATTATTCCCGATCACATAATCCGTATGTTCTCTGAAAACCTGGTCAGATACCTGGTTTCGGATAATGCCAAGAGATTTCTCTCTGGAATAGCCGCGGCTTTCCATCAGACGACGGATCCGGATTTCCTCCTCTGTATACACATACCAGACTTCATCACAGAATTCCTGATAATTCTCTTCCAGAAAAAGAGCAGCTTCCACAACACAGATTCCTCTTCCGGCATCCTTCTGTTCTCCAAGAAGATCCAGGATTCTCTGCTTTACAGCCGGATGAATGATCCCGTTTAATTTCAAAAGCATATCCTTATCTGTGAATACTACATCAGAAATCCGTTTCCGGTCAATAGTTTTATCTTTTTTTATGATTTCTTTTCCAAACAATGCGATCACCGCATCGTAACACTCTTCCCCCGGTTCCATCAGAATGTGACCAAGCTGGTCTGCCTGGATCACATATGCCTGGAAATCTTCTTCTAGGATTCCAAGTACTGTACTTTTTCCGGCCCCTACTCCGCCGGTTACTCCGATCACTCTCATTTATTTCGCCTCATACCAGCTGTCACCCTGGTGCATATCTACGTCAAGTTCCACTGCAAGGTCTGCAGCTCCCTTCATCTCTTCCTCCAGAATACGGGAAACTTCCTCGATCTCTTCTTTCTTTGTCTCGATCAGAAGCTCATCGTGAACCTGCAGCACCAACCTTGAACGCAGTCCCTCTTTTTTCATTCGTTCATAAACATGGTTCATGGCTATTTTGATGATATCTGCTGCAGTACCCTGGATCGGAGAGTTCATGGCTACACGTTCTCCGAAGGAGCGCTGCATGAAATTACTGGATTTCAGCTCCGGCACGGGCCTTCGTCTGCCGAACATAGTTGTCACATAACCGTGTTCCTTGCCATCCTTTACCAGACCGTCCAGAAAACCTTTGATCTTCGGATAGGTCTCAAAATATTTCTCAATATAGGCAGCTGCCTCTTTTCTGGTAATACTCAGATCCTGGCTCAGTCCAAAGGAACTGATCCCATAAACGATTCCGAAATTTACCGCCTTGGCATTTCTTCGCTGAAGGGATGTCACCTCATCCAGCGGCACATGAAACACCTGGGATGCGGTGAGCCGGTGGATATCCTCCGCCTCACGATAAGCCTGGATCAGTTTTTCATCACCGGACATATGTGCCAGCACACGAAGCTCGATCTGGGAATAATCTGCATCCAGAAATACAAAGCCCTCTTCCGGCACAAAAACCTTACGGATCAGCCTGCCCAGTTCCATACGGACCGGTATGTTCTGGAGATTTGGATCTGTACTGCTGATACGACCGGTTGCTGTGATCGTCTGATTAAAAGTAGAGTGGATCCTTCCATCTTCTCCGATCACATTTCCGAGACCATCTGCATAAGTGGATTTCAGCTTGGTCAGCTGACGGTACTCCAGGATATCTTTTACGATGGCATGATCCGGCGCCAGCTTATCCAGGATATCCGCAGCTGTGGAATAGCCTGTCTTGGTCTTCTTTCCACCTGGAAGTCCCAGCTTTTCAAAAAGGATCACACCCAGCTGTTTCGGAGAATTGATATTAAACTCTTCCCCTGCTTCCTGCCAGATGGTTTTTTCCAGCTCCTGGATACGGACTTTAAGTTTTTCGCCATAGCTCTTAAGCTCTTCACCCTTAACGGAAATCCCCCATTTTTCCATAGAATCCAGGGTAAAGACAAGAGGAAGCTCGATCTCATCATAAACCTTACGCATGCCTGTTTCATCCAGTTTTTCAAGAAGAACTTTTCGGGCCATGCAGGGCACAAACGCCTGATAGCAGGCATAATTTCCAAGACATTCCAGCTCCTCTTCCCAGGCCTTTTTCAGAGAAGTCTTTCCAAGAAGGTCTTCCTTTGAGGGGAGCATCATACCATCCAGATATTCTCTGGCGATGTCATCATGGGAATAAGAAGATTTCAGCGGATTCAGAAGATATGCAGCAACCCCCACATCAAAAACCTTCTTCGAATCGTCAAGGGAAACATGTTTGAGAACTGATTTAATATCCATAGCACAGAGTACCGTACTGTCCGCCAGAGTTTTCAGTTTTCCACAAAGGTAATCCCCTGTGAGAAGTCCTCCCACCGGAATCTGATAGATTTCTTTTTCATCCAGGACCAATCCCACGGTATACACCTGATCCGAATCTGCAAGAACAGAAATACCCACCTGATCTTTCTGCGCTGCTTTTTCAAACAGTGCCTCCACACCGGAAAGATCATTGCATGTAAAAAATTCCAGTTCCATGGAGGAATCTGCTGTCGTAGCCGGATCAAAACGGTTCAGCATGTTCTTAAATTCCAGGCGTTTACACAATTCATACGCCTCTGGAGTATAGGGATTTTCCACTTTCGCTTTTTCGTAGGAAAATTCCAGCGGACTGTCTGTGTTGATGGTTGCAAGTTCTTTGGAAAGCTGCGCCAGATCATAATGCTCGCGGAGAGATTCTTTCGCCTTATTAGGCTTTACCTCTTCCAGATGCTCATGAGCATTCTCAATGGAACCGAACTGCACGATCATCTTGGTCGCGGTTTTCTCTCCAACGCCCGGGATTCCCGGAATATTATCGGAGCTGTCGCCCATCAGTGCTTTCAGTTCTATAATCTGCGGCGGCGTTACCTGATATTTCTCAAGAACTTCCGCTGTATGGTAATTTTCAATGGTTGTCTTTCCCCGGACAGTCTTCGGAAGCCGGATCAGCACCTTATCTGTGGCAAGCTGAAGAAGATCCCGGTCTCCGGAAAGAACGGTAACATCCATGCCCTTTGCTTCACTTCTTCTGGCGACCGTACCAAGAAGATCATCTGCTTCATAGCCTTCCAGGGACATAATGTTGATTCCCATGGCAGAAAGCATCTCCTTGATCAGCGGAACCTGTTCCCGAAGCTCCTCCGGCATGGGTTTTCGGGTGCCTTTATAGGCTTCATATCTCTTATGCCGGAACGTAGGTGCACTCAGATCAAACGCAACGGTAAGATACTCCGGCTTCTCTTCCTCCATGATCCTGAACATAATATTCAGAAATCCATATACCGCTCCTGTATGACGTCCTTCTGCATTGGTAAGATCCGGCAGACCATAAAACGCACGGTTCAGGATGCTGTGACCATCGATCAGTAATATTTTTTCACTCAAAATCAAATTCCCTCCTTCAGTTCCAGGATCACAAAAACAAGAAAGACCACCAGTGCTGCGATCAGAACGCAGACTGCCACTGCAGCGATCGCTCTGTGAAATTTCTTTTTTCGGATATACCTTTTGGATTTTCGGATATCCTCTTCCAGAAGCTCCTTAAAATCCAGAACAGAATCTTCCTGTTTCTCATCCAGCTGCTGCATGGCCTTATGTACAATGAAATATGTGGCAAGCTCATCGTAGCAGGAGGAACACTTCTCAATATGCTCCAGAAAATCCTCCAGATCATTCAACGGCAACGTATGATCGATATATCTATTAACCATTCCCTCTGCAATACGACAATTCATATTATCCCTCTCTTTCAAAGCAGCAGATTCTCTCTTACCCAAAAGCTTCTTCTGAAATTCAGCCCGACAATTCGCCCGGGCCGGAGAAACACTTCCCAGAATGTTACCATTATAGCGAATTAAACGTTGAATGACAAGGGCGGTTTCCTGTGGTATACTTGAGATGTCACGGTCAGGAAACAGGAAAACTGACCAAATATGAAAATCCAGGCAAGGAGGATCACCATTATGAAATCTATAGCAATCGTTACAGACAGTAACTGCGGCATGTCTCCCGCTCAGGCAAAAGATCTTGGCATCTACATGCTTCCAATGCCGTTTTTTATAGATGATAAGGAATATCTGGAAGACATTGACATGAACCAATCAGAATTCTTTCAGCATCTTGAACAAAATCCAGGCTGCAGAGTTTCCACATCCCAGCCCACACCGGAATCCGTCACTACCCTCTGGGACAAGCTGCTCAAAGACTACGACGAGATCGTACATATCCCCATGTCCAGCGGTCTCTCCAGCTCCATGCAAACTGCCCGCATGCTTGCAGAAAACTATGATGGCCGTGTACGTGTCGTAAACAACCAGAGGATCTCCGGAACCTTACGTTACTCTGCCATCGAGGCTGTCCAGCAGGCTAAAAACGGTCTCTCTGCTGATGAGATCGGAACCTGGCTGGAAGAAACCCGCTTCGACTCCAGCATCTATATCACTGTAGCTACTCTGAAGTACCTGAAACAGGGCGGCCGCATCACTCCTGCAGCCGCAGCCATCGGAACCATGCTCCGTCTGAAACCGGTTCTGCAGATTCAGGGCGAAAAGCTGGACGCCTTCTCCAAGGCCCGCACCATGACTCAGGCAAAAAACACTATGACTAAAGCCATCAAAGATGACATTGCAGACCGCTTCGGAGAAAAGATCAACCTGGATGTCATCCACTCCCACAACCTGGAAGCGGCCGAAGAATTCCGAAAAGAAGTCCTCACCACCTTCCCAAACATCGGTGAAGTCAACATCTTCCCTCTCTCCCTGAGCGTTTCCTGCCACATCGGCCCCGGAAGCCTTGCTCTCACCTGCTCCAAAGTACACCCGGAAATCTGGTAAATAATCTAAACAATTTATATTTTTACAACAAAAGCGGAGTCTCTCGGACCCCGCTTTTTTCTTGCTATCCTGATTAATTTTCCTGTGTATCCTCAATCTCCACCGGTGCTTCATTCAGGATCTTCATAAACTCCTCACCGGTAATCGTCTCATGCTCATACAGATACTTGGCAATCTCATGAAGCTTTCCGATATTATCCGTCAGGATCTTCGTAGCCTTTTCATGCTCCCGTCTTACAAGCTCCACAACCTTCTTATCCAGAAGCGTCTGCGTCTCAAAGGAACAGGTGAGACTTGCGTCTCCGCCAAGATACTGATTGCTCACATTTTCCATGGCAACCATGTCAAAATCATCACTCATACCATACCTGCTGATCATCGCTCTGGCAATCTTGGTCGCCTGCTCAATATCATTGGAGGCACCGGTAGTAATAGAATGGAAGATCAGCTCTTCCGCTGCACGGCCGCCTGTAAATGTAGCGATCTTATTCTCCAGTTCTTCCTTACTCATCAGGAAATGTTCCTGTTCATCCACCTGCATGGTATATCCCAGTGCACCGGAGGTACGTGGAATGATCGTGATCTTATGGACCGGTGCAGAATCTGTCTGCTTGGCAGCAACCAGTGCATGACCAACCTCATGATAGGAAACGATCAGTTTTTCCTTATTGGAAAGTACACGGTTCTTTTTCTGATATCCGGCAATAACAACTTCGATACTTTCTTCAAAATCCGCCTGTGTGGCAAATTTCCGTCCATCGCGGACTGCACGGAGAGCTGCCTCGTTGACAATATTGGCAAGCTCCGCACCGGAGGCCCCGACTGCCGCCTTGGCAATTTCATCAAACCGGACTGTGTCCGCAATTTTGATCTTCTTGGCATGAACCTTCAGGATTTCCTCACGCCCCTGAAGATCCGGAAGCTCAACCGGGATCCTTCTGTCAAAACGTCCAGGACGAAGAAGTGCAGGGTCAAGGGAATCCGGTCGGTTGGTAGCTGCCAGGATCACAACACCCTTGGAACCGTCAAAACCGTCCATCTCTGTCAGAAGCTGGTTCAGTGTCTGTTCACGCTCATCGTTTCCGCCGCCCATTCCGGAGCCGTCACGTTTCTTGCCGATGGTATCGATCTCATCAATAAATACGATACATGGTGCTTTCTCATTGGCCTGTTTAAAAAGATCACGTACCTTGGCAGCACCCATACCAACAAACATCTCCACAAATTCCGAACCGGAAATTGAGAAAAACGGAACCTCCGCCTCACCGGCAACTGCCTTGGCAAGAAGGGTTTTACCGGTTCCTGGAGGGCCTACAAGAAGGGCACCCTTCGGCATGGAAGCACCGATCTCTCTGTATTTCTCCGGATTATGAAGGAAATCTACAATTTCCGTCAAAAGCTCCTTGGCTTCATCCTCACCGGCAACATCTGAAAATTTGATTCCCGTAGAGGATTTCACATAAACCTTGGCATTGCTTTTGCCAAAGGACATCATTCCTCCCGGTCCTCCGCTGCCCATGGAGCTCATCATCTTCTTGCTGAGCCAGCGTCCCAGAAGAACAAAGATCGCGATCGGAAGTACATATCCCAGGATCAGAGACAAAAGCAATGACTGCCTCTGGGGTGCAGTTCCCTCTATACTTACTCCTGCATCGTAAAGATGTGATACAAGATCCTGATCATCCACAGATACCGTCTTGCAATAGACATCATTTCCATCCACTTTCATAGTATAATAAATGTAATCGGAATTAAGGGTTGCCTCATATACTTTTCCTCTGTCTACGGCTTTCAGAAAGGTGGTGTAATCGGTTTCTTTTACACTTCTCTCAGAAAGAGCAGGAAGAGCAAAAACATTCAGCAGAACAATAATGACGACCGCAATGATATAATATACATACAGCGGCCGCTTCTCTGGTTTTTTGGAATTCAGATTCATGCAGTCTCCTCCGTTATCTTATAGTATATTGCTATATCCACAGTGCTATATCAGGTGGTACAGCCTTGTAGTACACTGTACCACTTTTTTCAGTCAATTTCAAGGATGCCTCATCCGATTTCATAAACATTTTAGAATTAAAAATATTTCCAAATAATACCTTTATTCTGAAAAATTCCTTGCAAACCACCTGATACTGTGCTATTATAATAAATGGTTATGCCGCTGTGGCGGAATTGGCAGACGCACTTGACTCAAAATCAAGCGGAGCAATCCGTGCCGGTTCGAGTCCGGCCAGCGGCATTCGCATAAAAGACCTGACGGAGAAATCTGTCAGGTCTTTATTATATAATACAAAAAAATCACGAAAGGAATAAAAAAATGGAAAAAGACAAAAGCTTTTTAGGAACCGAGCCTGTCGGAAAGCTGCTTCTGCGGCTTGCACTTCCTACAGTTGCCGCACAGCTCATCAATATGCTCTACAATATCGTCGACCGTATCTATATTGGTCATATTCCCGGAGAGGGTGCTCTTGCCCTTACCGGTGTAGGTGTCTGTATGCCGCTTATCATGGTCGTATCCGCCTTTGCTGCTCTTGTCGGAAACGGAGGCGCTCCCAGAGCCAGCATCTTTATGGGTAAAAATGACACGTCAAAAGCCGAACAGACTCTCGGAAACTGCTTCACCATGCAGATCATCATCTCCCTGATCCTGACTGTTATCCTGTTTCTCGGAAACCGCATCCTTCTCCTTGCATTCGGCGCCAGTGCAAACACCATCGACTATGCGGTGGGTTACATGAATATCTATGCAGTAGGAACTATTTTTGTACAGCTGACTCTTGGCATGAATAATTTCATCACAGCCC
Organism: Ruminococcus sp. AF20-12LB; assembly: GCF_003478985.1. Lineage (NCBI taxonomy): Bacteria > Bacillati > Bacillota > Clostridia > Eubacteriales > Oscillospiraceae > Ruminococcus > Ruminococcus sp. AF20-12LB. The sequence continues at coordinate 254,319 of NZ_QUGH01000005.1, forward strand.
AGGGATTCGCAAAAACCGGAATGCTCTCTGTACTGATCGGTGCGATCTCCAACATTATTCTGGATCCGGTTTTTATTTTCGGATTCCACATGGGTGTCCGGGGCGCTGCTCTGGCAACGGTGATCTCCCAGGCATTTTCCTGCATCTGGGTCCTCTCATTCCTCTTTGGAAAAAAGACCTTCCTGAAGCTTCGGAAAAGCACCATGAAACTGAAAGCCGATATCATTCTGCCCTGTATGGCTCTTGGCTCTTCTCTCTTTGTCATGCAGCTCAGTGAAAGCGTTATCTCTGTCTGCTACAACTCCTCCCTCTTAAAATACGGCGGGGATGTTGCCGTAGGAGCCATGACCATCCTTACCAGCGTCATGCAGTTTGCCATGCTTCCTCTTCAGGGACTTGGTCAGGGTGCACAGCCTATCATCAGCTACAACTATGGTGCACGTAATGAAAAACGTGTACGTTCTACATTTAAGCTTCTTGTAAAAACAAGTATTTCTTATTCCGTGATCCTGTGGCTGATCATTATGATCTTCCCGCAGCTCTTTGCCGGAATGTTTACTTCGGACAGTACATTACTTGCTTTCACAAAGACAGCTCTCCGGATCTATATGGCAGTTGTGTTTATCTTTGGTATCCAGATTGCCTGCCAGATGACCTTTATCTCCCTTGGCAGAGCCAAAGATTCCATCATTGTGGCTATTGTCCGAAAATTTGTTCTGGTCATCCCGCTGATCTATATTCTGCCCCATATTTTCCGTTCTGACCGGACAAATGCAGTTTATATGGCCGAGCCGGTTGCAGATATCCTGGCTGTTACATTTACCGCCATCCTGTTTTTCTTTGAGTTTAGAAAGGCCCTGGCAGAAATCTCCGGAAGCCGGAAGCAGTAACCCTGCATTTGACCCCCTTCCACCCCGCTCGCGGTCTTATACCTCTTATCAGACGCTTAAACATGAAACAGCCTTCCAGCATCATTACTAGGATGCATAGAAGGCTGTTTTTATATATTTCTGCTATTTTATTTCAATTCGTCTTCATCCTGAAGAAGTTTCTCAAAAACAGGGAAGCAGTCAAATGTTGCAAAATAATCTCTCGGTGTTTCGGCACGACGGATCATCTCAAAGCTGTCGTCCTCATGAAGAAGGATCTCTGCAGATTTCAGTTTACCATTGTAATTGTAGCCCATTGCAAAACCATGAGCACCTGTATCATGGATCACAAGAAGATCTCCCTTATCGATTTTCGGAAGCATACGGTCAATGGCAAATTTATCATTATTCTCACAGAGGGAACCTGTCACATCATATTTATGATCACACGGTTCGTTCTCCTTACCCATAACCGTAATGTGATGATAAGCACCATACATAGCCGGACGCATCAGATTTACTGCGCAGGCATCTACGCCGATATATTCTTTATGTGTATGTTTCTCATGGATCGCTTTTGTGACAAGGCAGCCATACGGTCCCATCATGAAACGGCCAAGCTCTGTATAGATCGCAACATCACCCATTCCTTCCGGAACAAGGACTTCTTCATAAACCTTTCGGACACCCTCACCGATCACACGGATATCGTTTGGCTCCTGATCCGGTTTATAAGGAATTCCGATACCACCGGAAAGGTTGATGAATTTAATGTGTGCACCTGTCTCTTTCTGAAGCTTCACGGCAAGCTCAAACATAACCTTTGCAAGCATTGGATAATAGTCATTGGTCACTGTGTTGCTTGCAAGGAATGCATGGATTCCGAACTCTTTGGCACCTTTGGATTTTAGGATACGGAATGCGTCAAAGATCTGCTCGGTAGTCATTCCGTATTTTGCATCTCCGGGATTATCCATGATACCGTTACTGATCTTGAATACTCCACCTGGATTGTAACGGCAGCTGATCACTTCCGGGATTTTCCCGAGAGCTTTCTCTACGCTCTCAATATGTGTGATGTCATCAAGGTTGATGATTCCACCGATCTCATCTGCATATCTGAACTCTTTCTCCGGTGTGTCATTGGAAGAAAACATGATATCGCCCTTTTTGCAGCCTACTGCCTTGGCCATCATAAGTTCTGTTTCTGAGGAGCAGTCGCAGCCACAGCCATACTCCTGCAGAATATTGATCAGATATGGATTCGGTGTTGCCTTTACCGCAAAAAATTCCTTGAATCCTTTGTTCCATGCAAAAGCCTCTTTCAGGGCTTTTGCATTCTCACGGATTCCTTTCTCATCATAGAGATGGAAGGGTGTCGGAAACTTTTCAGTAATCTCGTTGAGTTTCTCAAGTGTCACAAATGGTTCTTTTTTCATAATAACTGCATCTCCTGTTTTTTCGACTGCTATTCCCGAAGAAACCTCAGTCTTATTCTGCCTCGATCACGTGCATCATATTTGTCACTGCACCACGACCGTTTGTCATGTTGGTCGCAGGGTCTCCTGCTGTAAATACAACAAGGTCTCCTTTATGTATCAGATGACGGCTACGGACAACATTCATAGCCTGAGACATGATATGGTCCGTGGTATCTCTCTGATATCCTTTCAGAGGTGTTACACCCCAGATCAGCTGAAGTTTATGCTGGATAGTTGAGTTCGGTGTGATCGCATAGATCGGAACCTTCGGGCGGAAATTGGAGATCAGTCTGGCTGTATTTCCACTCATTGTCGGTGTTACGATAGCGTTCGCCTTCAGGTTCTTTGCAGTACGCACCGTTGCAAGTGCCACTGCACTGGAGATCTTCTCTCTTCCGTCCATGGAACGATGTTCAATAAACACTTTATAATCCAGATGCGGCTCTGTCATCTCTGCGATATCTGCCATCATCTTAAGAGCATCAATCGGATATTTGCCGGCTGCTGTCTCTCCGGAGAGCATGATCGCATCGGTTCCGTCGTAGATCGCATTGGCAACATCAGCTACCTCTGCACGTGTAGGACGCGGATTACGGATCATGGAATCAAGCATCTGTGTTGCCGTAATAACCGGTGTATAATGTTCGTTACACTTACGGATGATCTCCTTCTGGATGTGAGGTACCTGGCTTGCAGGAATTTCCACACCGAGATCTCCTCTGGCAACCATGATACCATCAGATGCTTCAATGATGGAATCAATATTCTCAACACCCTCTGCATTCTCGATCTTCGCGATAATACCGATATCTTTTCCGCCATTATCATTCAGAAGCTTACGGATCTCACGGATCACCTCTGCGGAACGGACAAAAGATGCCGCGATGAAATCAAATTTCTGTTCGATACCAAAGATGATATCCTTTTTATCCTGCTCTGTGATTCCCGGAAGATTTACTTTTACATAGGGAACATTCACACCCTTCTTCTCTCCCAGCTCACCACCGTTTAAGATATCACAGACAATATCAGTTCCCCTGATTGTCTTAACCTCAAGCTCAATCAGACCATCATCAATGAGAATCCTGTTTCCCGGTTTTACATCCTTGTAAAGTGTCTCATATGTGATAGCGACCTTTGTGCTGTCGCCTTCAAAATCGCCAATTCCAAGTACAAACTGTTTTCCTGCTTCCAGCTTAACCTTCTGTCCGTCCTTTAAAAGTCTGGTACGGATCTCCGGTCCCTTTGTGTCAAGAAGCATGGCAATAGGCATATCAAGTTCCTCACGAAGCTCTTTGATCATATCCACACGGCCCTTCTGTTCCTCGTGGTCTCCGTGAGAAAAGTTGAATCTGGCAATATCCATTCCATTCTCCATAAGAGCCTTCAGAGTTTCCCTGTTATTGCTGGCAGGTCCAAGTGTACAGATAATCTTAGTTTTTTTCATAATAATGCTCTCCTTCGTTTGTGCGTTTTACTGTACGTGTTTATGTGTAAATAAATGATCCTGACAATATTCATAATTTCCGTTGCACTTTGAGCAGAAACGGAACTCCAGGTTTGGATCATCCTTTTCAGTACGTCCGCAGATCGCACATTTATGCTTGGCGATCCCATCCGGACCAGAGCCCGTTCTGGAAGGAGCCATCGCCTTCTTAAACTGCTGCCTCCTGTGAATTTCCTTCGGATTGTAACGATTCATATCTCGGGTACTGAAATAAAAGATCACAAAGTTTAAAAGTGATGCTACGATCGGCACCACGCCTACCCAAAGCCCGACTCGAAGATAAGATACGATATCCCACGCAATAAACAGTCCGTATACAAAGGCCATCCATTTCATCCTGATCGGGATCACAAACATAAGAAGCAGCTGAAGATCCGGATATGTGACTGCATAGGCAAGGAAAATGGAAAGACTGATATAATATGTGGTAAAAATATTTCCGCCAAGAGAGTAGGCGATCCCGTTCATCACCACATAACCACCTGTAAATACATGTAAAAGCACTGCTGCGATCACAGTAAACAAAACACCTGAAAAAATATACAATGTGTACCGGAAAGTTCCCCAGGTACGTTCCAGTGAAGTACCGATCGGATAATAGAAGAAAAAGATTGCGAGAAGGAACATCACAAGATTTCCGGTTCCTCCCACACTGGATGGCGGATAGATCACCCATGTCACCAGTCTCCAGATCTGTCCCTTCATGACCATGGACATATCAAGACTCAGCATATTCAAAACTCCCGGAGCAAACATGGCCAGAAAATATCCCAGCACATAGCATCCGATGATGTAAACAGTCAGATTCGGAATCCCAAATCTTCCAAATTTACGTTCCAGCTTATCAATAAATTTCATTAAAATCTCCTTTCAGAAAACTTTTGAAAATCAGAAAAATCGCTTCTTGGAAAGAATGATCGCTGCCACAACACTAATCGCCACAGAAATCAGGATAATGATCAGAAATCCCAATGGACTCCTTGATAAAGGCATACCGGAACCAGCCACATTCATTCCGTAAGCACTGAACACAATGGTCGGAATACTCATGACAATGGTAATGATCGCCAGTACTTTCATAACGATATTCATATTGTTGGAGATGATCGATGCAAAAGCATCCATAGTTCCGTTCAGGATACCGCTGTACACATTGGCCATTTCGATCGCCTGCTTATTCTCAGTGATGACATCCTCCAGAAGATCGGTGTCCTCCGGATATTTTTTGATGCTGTCTATCTTCAGAAGCTTCTCCAGCACAACCTCGTTAGACCGGAGTGACGTAATAAAATAAGTCAGGGATTTCTGCAGCTCCAGAAGCTCGATCAGCTCCTCATTTCTTGTGGAAAGATGCAGTTTTTCTTCCACCTGCTCACTTTTTTTGTCAATGATACGCAGATAACGCAGGTACATACTCGCATTTCTGTAAAGGATCTGAAAGATAAAACGGGTCTTCATATAGGTAAAAAAGCTCCGGACTCTTCCCTCCATAAATCTGGTAAGAACCGGTGTGTCCTCCAGGCAGATGGTAAAGATCATAGATCCCGTCACAATGATGCCAAGCGGTATTGTCCCATACCAGTCCTTGTCATTACGTTCCTCGATCATAGGAACGTCAACCAGGATCAGTGTATAATTATCCTCAACTTCGATACGTGACCGTTCTTCCTCATCCAAAGGGGATCGTAAATCGTCAACCTCTATATCAAACTTCTCGGAAAATTCAAAAATCTCTGTTGCCGTCGGATTCGTCAGCGCAATCCAGCAGCCTTCCTCCGGTTCCTGTATCTGGTGGATGGCTCCGTCTATTGTCTTGTAAATCCTTACCACGATTCCCACTTCCCTTCTCTTGCTTTTCTTTTGCCAGAGCAAAATTCTTTTTTATTATAAATAGTCAAAATAGCTTTGTCAATTCATACATTTTCTTTTTAAAAAGGCTTTTAATTAATTTCACATGATCTTTACATAAAAATTCATTCTGCATTCCACGTTCTTTACATTTTTTCCGGCTTCCTATATAATGATTCCAGAATTCCAACGAAAGGAAGTTATACAAATGAGTCAGTCATCATTCGGAAAAAAATTCGTGGTTACCACCTGGGGAGAATCTCACGGCAAGGCCATCGGTGCCGTTCTCGACGGCTGTCCCGCAGGTCTTTCTCTCTGTGAAGAAGATATCCAGGTTTTTCTTGACCGGAGAAAGCCCGGTCAGAGCCGTTATACAACTGCCCGTAAGGAAGGCGATCTGGTGGAGATCCTTTCCGGAGTTTTTGAAGGAAAGACTACCGGTACTCCAATTTCTCTTCTGATCCGCAATACAGATCAGCGTTCCAGAGATTACGGAAATATCGCATACTCCTATCGTCCCGGTCACGCAGACTTTACCTTTGAACAGAAATATGGATTCCGTGATTACCGTGGAGGTGGACGCTCCTCCGGAAGAGAAACCGCCGGACGTGTGGCAGCCGGTGCCATTGCCATCAAGCTGTTAAACGAACTTGGCATTACATTTACTACCTACGCAAGATCCATCGGTCCTGTAGAGATCCGGTCCTTCTCAGAAGAAGAGATCCGAAATAATGCACTCTGCATGCCAGATGCCGACGCAGCCGCAAAGGCATCTGCCTATCTCGAACAGTGCCTGAACAGTCAGGACAGTGCCGGCGGCGTGATCGAATGCCGCATCAAAAACGTTCCTGCCGGTCTGGGCGATACGGTTTTTGACAAGCTGGATGCTACCCTCGCTCATGCGATCATGTCCATTGGTGCTGTAAAAGCTGTTGAGATCGGTGACGGCATCAATGTGACACGTCTTACCGGTTCCGAAGACAACGACGGTTTTGTACAGAAAGACGGTATTATTTCCAAAACCTCCAACCACGCAGGTGGTATTATGGGCGGTATGAGTGACGGCAGTGATATCATTCTCCGTGCACATATCAAACCGACGCCTTCCATCAGTCAGTCTCAGTCTACTGTGACCAACACCGGAGAAAATCTGGAGCTTGAGATCAAAGGCCGGCATGATCCGGTGATCGTACCACGTGCAGTAGTCGTTGTGGAAGCTATGGCAGCACTTACCATTACAGATGCGCTTTTTAACAATATGAGTGCACGGATGGATCGTATCCACGAATTTTATCAGCGGTAATTTCGTATTTTGACCTGTCGGATAGAAATTATAAATGTGCAAAAAAAGACAGACTCAGGGAAAGTTCCTACTCGTCCCTGAGTCTGTTTTTGTCCGCCTGTATAAAGCTTACTTTGATTAATCCCGATCTTAATCCAACTGCTCGCATGTATCCGGTACCGGCCAGATATGGATACTGTTCGGTGTCTCGATCTTTCTCGGTTTTTCGTTCATCATGATGATATTCTTTTCATAATCCACAGTGAAAACGGTAATACTGTTGCTGGCATGATTGGCAACAGCAATATGCTTGTTATCCGGGAAGATCATAAGATCCTTCGGGTAATCACCACTGATCGGAAGTGTAAATTTCTTGGTCAGAAGGCCTGTTTCCTGGTCTACTGCATACATAGTCACAGTATTTTCCCCTGCTGTTGTACAGAAAAGATATTTACCGTCCGCAGAAAGAGACATACCGGAAGCTGCGTTATGAAGCGCATCATTGGAATCCTCTTTTCCAAGAGTGGTAATGCTCTGAAGCAGCTGGAACTCCGGATTCTTACCGCTTCCGTCATAGCTGTATACCTTCACCTCATTGCTGAGCTCAAAAAGAAGATATGCAAATCTTCCGTCATCACTGAAACGGATGATACGAGGGCCGCTCTCTCTCGGGCAGCGAAGAATGTCAACCAGCTCCAGTTTGTCTTTCTTCTTATTGATACGATAGATCTTAACCTGATCGATACCATTATCTACCGCACAGAGATACTTATTATCCGGTGTCGGACGTACACAATTAACATGCGGACGGAAGTTACGCTCTGCCACGCTTCCAAGTCCCTTGTGGAAAACGCCGTCCATAACACTTCCCAGACGGCCGTCTTTATGTGTATGTACAACCGTTACCTTACCATCATGGTACCCTGCCACATAAAGATATCTTCCGTCCACATCTGTTGCAAGATAGCAGCCTCGCATTCCGTTGATATCCACACTGTTGAGGCGGGTAAGATCACCGTTCTTGTCTCTTTCAAATACAGCTACACCTTCATCCTCAATGGAATACAGATATTTACCGTTTTTTGATACCGCCAGATGAGAAGCATTGCTGACTTCCACTTCGCTTCGTTCTGTGAGTGTTCCTTTTTCTACATCTACATCGTATACCTGAATTCCCTTACTGGTTCCATGGGTATATGTTCCCACGTAAGCCACGTACTTCTTTTTTCCCATAAGTTCTGGCCTCCTGCTTTTTACATTGGTTACGTATTTTTGTGTTTATTTTATCACAAAGCTTCTGCAAGAACAAGTTACCATCCTGTTATCTTTTGTGCAATTTTTTACGCAAAGCTGCCGTTCACTATGGCGTTCACACATGATCCACGCAAATGGATCGGCTCCTGCGCATCCATTACGCCTCTTTACAGATCTCCCAAAGCGCCTCTCATTGCTTCCAGAGTTTCATCAATTACTTCATCTGTATGCGCTGTGGAAAGGAACATCGCCTCAAACTGGGAAGGTGCAAGATGAATGCCTCGTTTCAGCATTCCCTTGAAATATTTTGCAAAAAGCTCCAGGTTGGATGTTTTTGCAGAAACATAGTCTTTTACCTCCTGGTCTGTAAAGAAAATACTTGCCAGAGAAGAATCATAGTTTACCTGATATGGAAGACCTTTTTCCTCCACGATCTTCTTCAAGCCGCCGTAAAGCTTCTCACCTTTGGCAGCCAGATCTTTGTAGATTTCCTGATGCTCATAGAGATATTTCAGCTGTGTGAAACCTGCAGCCATGGCAACCGGGTTTCCGCTTAAGGTACCTGCCTGGTATACAGGACCACACGGTGAGATCAGATCCATGATCTCCTTACGTCCGCCATAAGCGCCTACCGGCATTCCTGCGCCGATTATTTTCCCGTAGGTGACAAGATCCGGACGGATACCAAAATACTCTGCTGCTCCGCCAAAGGCAAGTCGGAAGCCTGTGATCACTTCATCAAAGATCAGCAGACAATTGTGCTCATCGCAGAGCTCACGAAGCCGCTTTAAGAAACCTGGTTTCGGAGGAACCACACCCATGTTTGCTCCTACTGCTTCCACGATCACTGCTGCCACATTTCCCTCTTCCTGTTTGAGAAGTGCTTCCACACTGGCGGCATCATTGTAGGTAGCCGTCATAGTATCCTGTGTACAGCCCTTCGGAACACCGGCGCTGTCCGGAATACCACTTGCCATGACACCGGAACCGGCACTTACCAGAAGGCAGTCACTGTGTCCGTGATAGCAGCCTGCAAATTTGATGATCTTGTCTTTTCCGGTAAAACCTCTTGCTGCACGGATGGCACTCATAACAGCCTCTGTTCCTGAGTTTACCATACGGATCATATCTACATGTGGAATATGTTCACAGATAAATTCAGCGATCTCTACTTCGATTCCTGTAGCACAGCCAAAGCTCAGACCATTTTCGCAGGCCTTGATCACACTCTCGCGGATCTCCGGGAAGTTATGTCCCAGGATCATCGGGCCCCAGGAATCAATGTAATCCACATAGCGGTTTCCATCTACATCATAGATGTAGCATTTATCTGCTTTTTCAATAAAACGAGGTGCCTCACCGATCGCTCCGTAAGATCTTACCGGGCTGTTTACGCCTCCCGGGATTCTTTTTACCGCACGCTCAAATAACTGTTCTGATCTTGTCATCAGCCGATTCTCCCTTCATCCATAAGTCTTGCCAGAAGCTCCGCATAATAGGTAAGATAGATCTGCGCACCGGAACGGAATGCCCCGGTAGCCATCTCGCCCACGATCCTTTCTTCGTCGATCCAGCCGTTTGCAGCTGCTGCTTTTACCATTGCATACTCACCACTGACACTGTATGCGGCAACCGGAACGTTTGTGATCTCCTTTACCTGCCAGATCATGTCCTGGTATGCAAGAGCCGGTTTTACCATGATGATATCTGCGCCCTCTTCCACATCTGCAAGTGCCTCTTTCAGTCCTTCTCTGCTGTTGTGCGGATCCATCTGGTAGCTTTTTCTGTCGCCAAAGGACGGCGCAGAATCTGCAGCCTCACGGAACGGGCCATAAAATGCAGAAGCATATTTTACTGCATAGGACATGATCGGTGTTGTGTAGTGTCCGGCCTTGTCCAGACACTGACGGATTGCTGCAACACGACCATCCATCATATCAGACGGAGCAACCATATCTGCACCTGCCTCCACGTGGGAAAGTGCTGTTTTTGCAAGAAGCTCCAGCGTCTTGTCATTGTCCACATCATGACCGCAGAGAACACCGCAATGGCCATGGGAAGTATACTCACACATGCATACATCTGTTACATAATAAAGCTCCGGAAATTTCTCTTTTGCAATGTGAAGAGCTCTCTGAACGATTCCCTCCGGATCATAGGCACCGCTGCCCACTTCATCCTTATGGTCAGGAATACCAAAAAACATCACACTGCCTACACCGGCTTTGGAAAGCTGCTCCAGTTTATATGGAAGACGGTCCAGGCTGTAACGGTACTGCCCAGTCATGGACGGAATTTCTTCTTCCTTATTTTCTCCTTCCATTACGAACATAGGATACATAAGAGAAGATTTATCCATTCTTGTCTCACGTACCATTTTACGAAGGTTTTCGCTGCCTCTTAATCTTCTTGGTCTTTTTGTCAGTTCCATGATCATTCGCTCCTTTTCATATCCTCCACCAGCTTGACAAGACTGTCAATGGTGGCTTTTTCTGACATATATGCTTTCATTCCAAAGCTCTCAGCAGCCGCCTTCGTCTGTCTGCCGATGCAGGCTGCCTTAACCTTTGAATAATCCAGTCCTTTTGTTCCCTCCACAAATCCCTTCACAGTGGAGGCACTTGTAAACACCGCACAGCTGATCTGTCCTGTTTCAAATTCCTTCTTCTCATCGATGAGCTGGCTCTTTTCGTAAAGAGTCTGATAGGTCGGAACATCCTCGATCACAGCACCTGCCTGTGCAAGAAATGCAGTGAGTTTTTCATTTCCCTTTTCTGCCCGCGGGATGAGTATCTTTTCTCCACCGGAGAGAAGCTCTGAAAGTTCCTTTCCAAGAGTATCCCCGTCATATACCGAAGGCACAAAATCTGCCAGCAGACCTCTTTCCTTCAGGGCCTTTTTTGTTCCTTCCCCGATCACGGCCAAACGGGCATTTCCCATGGCACGGATATCTTTTCCATGACGGATCAGTTCCTCAAAAAATACCCTTACACCTGTAGGGCTGGTAAATACAAGCCACTGATATTCCTCCAGGTGATCCAGTGCTTTATAGAGACGGTTCTGGTCTTCCATGGGGACAGTACGGATCGCCGGAAGTTCCAGAACCTCCGCGCCTTTTTCACGAAGCTTGTCCGCAGTTCTGGAAACAAGCTCTTTCGGTCTTGTGACAAGGACTTTCCATCCTGAAAGCGGCAGTTCTTCATACCAGCCAAACTTCTCTGCCAGTGTACACACCTTACCCACCACAATGATCGCCGGGGTCTCGATTCCCTGACGTTTCACCTCTTCTTCCAGGGTAGAAACTGTTGCTACGATCCGTTTCTGACCTGCTGTAGTTCCCTTCTGCAGGATCGCCGCAGGCATATCCTTTTCCATTCCTGCACCTATCAGACCCTCGCAGATATCCGGAAGCGCGGACACGCCCATCAGAAACACAAGAGTTCCCTTTGTATCAACAAGCGCACGGAAGTCTATATCGTATTCTTCTCCGGCCCTCTTATGTCCTGTAATGATGTGGACTGAAGAACAGAAATCCCTGTGAGTTACCGGAACCCCGTTATATGCCGGTACTGCAATGGAGGAAGTAACACCCGGAACAACCTCATAAGGAATCCCATTCTCCCGAAGAAGCTCCAGTTCCTCTCCTCCTCTTCCAAAGAGGAATGGATCTCCGCCTTTCAGGCGCACCACACGAAGACCCCGCTGTGCCTCCTCAAGAAGTACCTGATTGATATTTTCCTGACGCATGATATGGTGACTGGCACGTTTGCCTACATTGATCAGCTTGACATTTTCCGGGATTCTTGACAGAACTCCCTGACCTACCAGACTGTCATAGACGACCACATCTGCCTGTTCTAGCACTTTGAGGCCTTTTAATGTAAAAAGGCCGATATCGCCAGGACCCGCTCCTACCAGCCATACTTTTCCTGTTTTCATCTGTTTTCTCCTTTTTTCCGAAGAGTTTCTGCCAGTTCCCTGCCTAAGCTTTCCGCATCTGCCTTATTGCCACGCAGTGTTCCTGTTACATAGGAACCGTCTTTTTCATTATAATAAAGCCCTCTGAGATAGATCTCATCCCCGAGAATTTCCGCATGGGCAGCCACCGGAGAAGAGCATCCTCCATCCAGGAGCTTTACAAAAGCACGCTCCGCACTTCCCGCGGCCCAGGCATCCTTATCACAGTAGTCCTCCAGGAAATCATAAGCTTCCCCTTTTCTTCCCTGTACAGCAAGGATTCCCTGACCAGCAGCCGGAATGATCTCATCTGCTGTAAAATACCGGTTGATCCTGGATTCCAATCCAAGTCTCTTAAGACCGGCAGCAGCCAGGATCAATGCACTGTACTGTCCTTCATCCAGCTTCCGGAGTCTTGTCTGAAGATTTCCGCGGATACTTCTGACATCCATATCCGGATACAGTTTTTTAAGCTGTAAGGTTCTCCTTAAGCTGGAGCACCCAAGGGGCTTGCTTTTATCAAGTTCAGAAACTCCATCAGGAAGAACCAGTACGTCTCTCGGATCTTCTCTTTTGGAAAAAGCCAGCAGCGGCAGTTCCTCCGGAACCTCCATAGGCATATCTTTCAGGCTGTGTACAGAAAGAATACTTCTTCCATCTATCAGTGCTTTATCCAGTTCCTTTACAAAAAGCCCTTTTCCGCCAACCTTATCCAGTGTACGGTCCAGAATGATATCCCCGGTAGTTTTCATAGTGAGGATTTCCACTTCCAGATCCGGATTTTTTTCTTTTATGTAGTCACGGACCATTTCGCTCTGCAGCACTGCAAGCTTACTCTCTCTGCTGCCGATCACGATCTTATCTCTCTTCATCTTCATCCTGCTCTCCCAGTACTTTTTCCAGCGCTTTCTGGATTTCTTCCCTTACACGCTTTGCTTTTTTATGATCCAGTCCGCTGGCTGTAACTCCAACTACCATTTCATCCCGCATATATACGCCTGGGAAATAAAAATCACAGGCTTCCCGGTCGGAGGCTACATTGACATAAATGCCCTCCTCCTTACAGACACGGTGGATCTCATCATTCAGCTTCCAGTCATTGGTGGCTGCGATCACCATATATGCGTTGGCAAAGTCTGAACGTTTCACGGGACGGATATGTAAAGTTACAGTTCCTGCTTTTCCAAGGTCCATAAGTTCCTGGGTCACTTTTGTAGCCACCACTGTGATATTTCTTGTAAATTTCAGAAGAGTCTTTATTCTTCTGGTAGCAATATTGCCGCCTCCTGCCACAACGATATTTTTATCGGACAGGTCTATAAACATGGGGAAATAAGGTTTATTCTTCATAAAGTTTCTCCAGTCCTTCCACACATTCCAGAAAAGCATCCTGATTCAGACTGTCCCGAAGCCCGAAGATCAGCTTGTTTACAACCTTTCCGGCTGCAATATCCACTGCTTTTTTCAGGTTTTCTCTGTCTGAATCCTCCATAGGAGTTTTCCGGAAGATTTTTTCGATCCTCAGGTTCAGATCTTCCACAGCATCCGCTTTGATCTCCTGGATGCGCGGGATGATATCACGACCTTCCAGCCACTGGAAAAATTCGTTCATCTGGTCCTTCACAATGGAGCCTGCTGCTTCCAGGTTATCTGCAAGTTCCTTCGGTGTCTCGTCGGTTCGGAAGCTGTCCATATCATAAAGTGTGATGTTATCTTTTTTTCGGATCTCCGGATCAATATCTCTTGGAACTGCCAGATCGATAAGGATCATAGGTCGTTCCACACGTACATCCTCAAACAATTCTTCCGTCAGTGTATAATTGGGGCTTGCTGTTGCGCTGACCACCAGGTCACACTCCGGCAGATAGTCCATTCTCTCACCATAATTGATCCTGCTGCATCCAACCGGAATACTCACAACACCACTTCTGTACTGACGGATCGTAACCGTCACATCCGCTCCTGCTTCACGCAGTGTCTGGGCAGCCATCTTCCCCATCTCACCGTTTCCGATCACCATACAGACTTTATTGCGAACATCGTAACCGCCTTCTGCCAGAAAACGGATAGCCTGATGGATCACAGAAGGATTTCCATGGGAAAACGGCACTTCCGTTTTGATCTTCTTGCCTGCAGTTACCGCCATACGGAAAAGCACCTCCAGAACACTGTCTGTGGTAAACTCATCCCTTGACATGCTCAACGCCTCTTTTACCTGGGTCAGGATCTGATCTTCCCCCAGAATCTGGGATTTCAGTCCGCTGGTAAGATAAAAAAGGTGCTCCACCGCCTCTTCATTTTCTCTGCTGGTAAAATACTTCTGGTATTGTTCTCCCTGCACACCTTTCAACGAACAAAGCCACTGATACAGGTACGGCTTCTTCTCATCTGCAGTACTTACCCACAGTTCCAGCCGGTTACAGGTCGACAGAATAATACACCCGCAGATCCCAGCTTCTTCTTTCAGCCTGTGCAGCGCCTCTCCGGTATTTTTGCGGGTAAAGGCAAACTGCGCTCTGACATCTACAGGTGCCATATTATGATCGATTCCAAGCATGAATATACTCATGTCCTACGTTTCTCCTTTGTTTTCACAATCTTTTATAATGATAAACATTTCCACAGGGAAAGTCAACTACGATTGACAATGTCAGCCCTCCCTTTTATAATATCTTATGGTAGAAATTGCGGATTATCTTTATATTCCAGCGGAGAAATATAAAGAGTTTATCATAATCACCATAATTATCAGGATGGAGGAAATCCCCGTATGAACTCAGCTTCAAAAAAAGCGATCCTAGTAGTAAGTTTCGGCACAAGCTATGAAAACACCCGTAAACTTACCATCGAAGCCATCGAGCACGATATTGCCGATGCATTCCCTGCCTGTCCCACCTACCGTGCATGGACAAGCAAAATGATCATTGCCAAACTGAAAAAGCGGGACGGTCTTACGATCCACACGGTAAAGGAAGCTCTGGAACAGATGCTTCTGGATGGTATCACCGATGTGATCGTACAGCCGACTCATGTGATCAACGGTATCGAAAATGATCAGATGAAAGCCGATGCGCTTTCTTTTCGTGACCGTTTTTCCAGTATTGTTTTCGGAAATCCTCTTCTCACAACGGAAGAAGATAACCAGGCGATCGTCCGGGTAGTTGCAGATGAATTCCGGGACATGGATCCGGACACTGCACTTGTACTGATGGGACATGGAACAGAGCACTACGCAAACACGGTTTATGCTGCTTTGGATTACCGTTTTAAAGATACCGGACATAAAAATATTTTTCTTGGAACTGTAGAAGCCTATCCGGCCCTGGACTCCCTTCTCCGGGCTGCCGACAGCTTTCATCCGAAAAAGATCGTGCTGGCGCCTTTCATGATCGTAGCCGGCGACCATGCACAGAACGATCTGGCCGGTGCAGATTCGGACTCCTGGATGAACCGTCTTTCTTCCGAAGGATATGAAGTCACCCCTGTACTGAAGGGACTTGGAGAATATCCCCAGGTCCGGCAGATCCTTGTGGAACATGTACAGCAGGCCATGAACGCTTCGGTCTGACAGAGATAAGATGATCCACATATATCCCTCATGAAAAAACTGCACCGTGATCCATCCCAGGATCTTCCGGTGCAGTTTTTTATTTTTATGAGATTACTTGAAGTTCTGAAATTTCTGTTATTTATGCCATCAGTTCATCCAGTTTTGTCTTTACAGCAAGGATAAACTCTTTGCTGTTCAATACCTGTACCTCTTTCAGGGAAGTGATCAATGCAAGATCCTTGGTCATCTTTCCGCTTTCAATGGTATCCAGTGTTGCTTTTTCCAGTTTTTCTGCAAAATCAGCAAGTGCCTCATTTCCGTCCAGTTCACCTCTCTTGCGGAGAGCTCCTGTCCATGCAAAGATCGTTGCAACGGAGTTTGTGGATGTTTCTTTTCCCTCAAGATGACGATAATAGTGTCTCTGAACTGTTCCGTGGGCAGCCTCATACTCAAAATATCCCTTCGGTGATACCAGTACAGAGGTCATCATGGCAAGAGAGCCAAATGCGGAAGATACCATGTCACTCATAACATCTCCGTCATAGTTCTTGCATGCCCAGATAAAACCGCCATCTGCCTTCATAACACGGGCTACGATATCATCGATCAGACTGTAGAAATAGGTCAGGCCAGCTTCCTCAAATTTATCCTTAAACTCTGCATCAAATATCTGCTGGAAAATCTCTTTAAATCTTCCATCATATGTTTTGGAAATGGTATCCTTGCTTCCGAACCATACATCCTGCTTTGTGTCCAATGCATAATTAAAGCAGCTTCTCGCAAAGCTCTTTACGGAATCATCAAGATTATGCATGCCACGGAGAACACCTGCTCCGTCAAAATGCTGGATCAGCTCCTTACGCTCTTCTCCATCTTCGCCCTCAAATACAAGATATGCATCTCCCGGCTTGTCAATATAGAATTCTGTATTCTTATAGATATCTCCATATGCATGACGTGCAAGTGTGATCGGTTTCACCCAGTTCTTTACACATGGCTCGATTCCCTTTACAACGATCGGCGCACGGAATACAGTTCCATCAAGAATGGCACGGATCGTTCCGTTTGGACTTTTGTACATTTTTTTCAGGTCGTACTCTTCCATTCTGGCTGCATTTGGTGTGATCGTGGCACATTTTACGGCTACTCCGTATTTTTTGGTTGCTTCTGCTGCATCAATGGTAACCTGATCATCTGTCTCATTTCTGTGCTCAAGACCAAGATCATAATATTCTGTATTCAGTTCCAGATACGGTGTGAGAAGTTCATCCTTGATGATCTGCCACAGGATACGGGTCATCTCGTCTCCGTCCATCTCAACTAAAGGTGTCTGCATTTTGATTTTTTCCATATTATTTTCTCCTTTTGAGGTTTATTCTCCTGTTCGGATTCCAGGTGCTCTTTCCTTTAGAATCTTTCTTCAGCACTTTTACTGTACATTGTACTCATATTTTCCGGTTCCGTCAACGCTTTTGTGCGTTACCACGCTTTGTTTATAAGAATTGTATAATAATTCAACCTGCCAACAGTTTTTCACAGTTAAATTTTCCCCATCCCTGCTGATTTCTGGGAAGTCCCATATCTTCTGCACTTTCTCTTAACAACATCTTTACCTCTACATTAGAAAGCCGAGGATCTTTTTCCAGAAGGCAGGCGATTCCTCCTGACACCAGAGGCGTCGACATGGAGGTTCCGCTTTTGAGCCCATATGAGTACGGCAGTCCCGGTGCACAGGCAATGACCTGGCTTCCCGGCGCTACCAGATCCGGTTTGCATACACAGTCAAAGGTAGGGCCTCTTCCGGAAACTGCCTTTCTGCCATTCAGCATATCACTGGAGCCTACGGTAATGATCTTCCGGCTGCTTCCCGGTGCTGTTACCGTGCCGGCCCCCGGTCCCTGATTTCCTGCTGCAGCTACCACCACAAATCCCAGATCCCAGAGTTTTTCCACTCCTTCAAGAAGATCTGTCTGTTCCTTATGATCCCGGGATGTTGTTCCCACTGAAATATTAACGATACGGATATGATAAATGCTTCCAAACTCCATGATCCACCGAAATGCCCGCATCACATCCTCCCTGCTTCCGTTCCCGAAACGATCCAGAACCTTCAGAGCAGCGATACTACAGCCAGGTGCAGCCCCTTTATATTTTCCACCTGATGCAGTTCCGTCCCCTGCAAGGATCCCGCTGACATGAGTCCCATGTCCGTTATCATCATATGGGCTGCGTCTGATTCCTGTAAAATCACGAAACACGGAAATACGGCTGCCAAAATCTATATGGGGAAAAATACCGGTATCCAGAACTGCCACGCCTATCCCTTTCCCTGTATACATCCTTTTATACCTTTCCAAAGCTCTCCCGTCGGACAGCTGACCTTTCTTTAGCTTATTCTGCGGCCATCTTTCCCGCTACTCGTTTTATATAAAAAGACCCCGGGATCTTACATCTGAATCCCCGGGATCTTTGCTGTATATTTTTTATTTAGTTTCCTCTTCCTGTACGGAAATCAACTGTTTTCTGGATCTGATTGTCCATTCCGTAGCTGTAGTTTCCATAAACACCGGTATGCCAGCCCTTAGCCTGTCCTATGTAGTAATAATACTGGCCGCCCTCTTTTTTCCAGCCATTTTTAATGGCTGCTTTTGCGGTTGTTGTGGTTGCTGTTGTTGCCGCCTGCGCACACACTGTACCAAATGTCAGGCAAAACAGCATTGTGATCATGAGAACAAGCTGTGCGAATCTTCTCTTTTTCATGGTTTCTTTTCCTCCTGTTTTAAAAATCTTCATACCCGGTGATAATTAGATTTTCTTGCAATATAATGTATAAAATACATTATCTCCTCCAATACTTAACATATCTGAAAAATAAAGGAGGTTTTTCTATGCTTCTCTTTTTTCTTGTATTCTTCGGACTCCAGATCTTTGTTCTTTTCTGCTGTGCCGCTGCAGGAAATGACGCCGCTTCCCAGGAACTATCTGACCAGGAACAGCTTCAGTTTATCGCAGAATGGAAAAAACAACATCAAAAAAAGGACGTCTGCTGAAGAACGTCCTTTTTGCTTTGCAATTCTATTCTCCATTCATATGATGATACACACCAGTCCGCCTTTGCTGTCGTTTACGATCTTCTTCATAGTATCCTGAAGCTTCACCTGACTTTCTTCACTGATCATGGCCAGCTTGTTCCGGATTCCGTCTTCCACCAGCTGCTGGATGGATTTTCCGAAAATATTGGTCTCCCAGATACTTTCCCCTCGCTCCGGACTTTCTCTGATATACTTTATCAGATCCTCCGCCTGCTGTTCTGTACCAACGATCGGAGCGATCTCCGTTTCGATCTCCGCCCGGATCATATGAATGGACGGACTTTTTGACCGGATCTTTACTCCGAATTTATTTCCCTGACGGATCACCTCAGGTTCCTCAATAGTGATCTCGGAAAGCTCAGGCACAACAACCCCATACCCTGTTCCTTTTACCGCTTCCAGGGCAGCCTGGACTTTTACAAATTGTTCCTTCATACCGGCAAGCTCTTTTATGGTCTGGATCAGTTCATATTCGCTTTCCATGGATATCCCGCTCATTTCACTGAGCATCTGATAATAATAAATGTCTTTTACTGCGATCCGGATACGGACTTTTCCATCGGAAAGACTGATCTGTTCAAGCAATGTATCTTCCACATATGGACATTCCAGATATACCGATTCTCTGCTTACATCACGCACATGAGTAAGTCTTGTCATCTTTTCCCGAATCTCATTTAACAGAGCCGCCTTTACCTCATGTTCCGGAGAAAGCATCTCCACCCATCTGGGAACAAAAAGCTCTATCTCACTAACCGGGAATTCATAAAGGATCTTCTCCAGGATCCTGGTCACATCCTCTTTTCTAAGCTGTTCACAGTTGACTGCCAGAACGGATACTCCGAATTTCTCTTCCAGATGTTTTACAGTTTTTCCGGTTTCCTCACTGTAGGGAGTCTGGGAGTTTACCAGGATCAGAAAGGGTTTTCCCTGGGCTTTCAGCTCTTTTATCGTCTGTTCTTCTGCCGGAATAAAATTTTCTCTTGGAATTTCCCCGAAGCTTCCATCTGTTGTAACTACAATTCCAATGGTGGAATGCTGGCTGATCACTTTTTCCGTCCCGATCCGGGCCGCATCATGAAACGGGATTGCTTTTTCCTGCCATGGTGTTTTGACCATCCGTTCCCTGCCTTCTTCCACATTTCCGGATGCATTCTTTACCAAAAAGCCCACACAGTCAATAAGCTTTACCCGGATCTTCTGATTTTCCCCTATGGATACCTCCACCGCTTCTTTTGGAATGAATTTGGGTTCTACAGTTGTGATCATTTTCCCGGCGCCACTGAGCGGCAGTTCATCCTGAAGCTCTGCTCTTTTTCCCTCACTAAGCGCAGGCAGTGCCACCAGTTCCATAAATCTCCGGATAAATGTGGATTTTCCTGTACGGACCGGGCCCACAACCCCTATGTAGATATCCCCGCCCGTCCGTGCCTGGATATCACGGTAAACCTGAAAGTTTTCCATATAAAAAAGCCTCCCTGCATATACTGGCCTGTAAGCTCCGGAAACCATCTGCAAAAGATAGTTCCCGCATACCACAGTATATGCCCGGAAGGCTTCTTATATGCTGCTGTTCAACGAGAACAGCAGCCATTTGTATTCCTTACATCAGTCTTTAATATAAAACTCATTATGAAGCAGATGATGCTCCTTGCCCTTGAGAAGTCCCTCATAAAGCTCCAGAACCAGCGGGTTCTCATCGGATTTCTTGATGATCATGGTATTATCTGCATTATACAGACCCCTTGCTCTGGCTGCCTTGGTCCTGTCACCGGATCTGGTCGGCTGACCACCACCCATGATACATCCACGGCGGCACGCCATAACCTCGATCAGATGATAGTTTGCCTCACCGTTCTTTACACGTTCCATAACGATTCTTGCATTTGCAAGGCCGCTGGCAACACATACATTGATATCCATTCCTTTATACGGCACGGTAAATTCCTTGATTCCCTCTTCACCACGAACACCGCACTCTGCAATCTCATGCATGGCTTCCTTGCTGTGATCCGGGCTCAGTCTTCGAAGAACTGCCTCGGTAACACCACCGGTAACACCGAAGATAACGCCACCGCCGGAACCAAATCCAAACGGCATATCACATGCTTCCGGATCCAGTGTTGCAAAATCAAGACCAAAGTTATCGATCATGCGGAGAAGCTCTGTGGTTGTGATAACGATATCGGTATCCTGCTCGCCATCGGTAAAGCTGTTCGGGCGGATTGCCTCTGCCTTCTTGGCTGTACATGGCATAATGGAAACCATAACGGTCTTCTTGCCTGCTGCATGCTCCGGATCACGGAAGTATTCCTTGATAACCGCAGACATCATTCCCTGTGGGGAACGGCAGGTAGAAATGTTCGGAACATATTCTTTATATTGATCAGTGATAAACTTCACCCATGCAGGACAGCAGGAAGTCAGAAGCGGAAGATTCTCACCCTTCTCCACTCTGTTTAGGAACTCCTTGGTCTCTTCCATGATGGTAAGGTCGGCACTGAATGTGGTATCGTATACTTCGTCAAAGCCCATTCTGTGAAGCGCGTTAACGATTTTACCCATAACACTTCTGCCTTTGGCAAGTCCGTAATGATCACCAACTGCAACACGAACTGCCGGTGCAACCTGTGCAACAACACGAGTATTCTTATCAGCCAGTGCATCCCATACTTCATCCATATGTGTACGGATAGAGATCGCACCTGTCGGACAGTAAACACGGCACTGACCACAGTTTACACACTGTGTCTCAGCAATCTTTTTATTGAATGCAGGCATAACCATGGCTTCTGTTCCACGGAATGCGAATCCAAGAGCTCCGATTCCCTGAAGCTCCTCGCAGGCACGTACACAGTTGCCGCAGAGGATACATTTGTTCGGATCACGGATGATGGACGGTGAACTGTCATCGATCTCATGCTGTTCTCTTGTATTTTCGAAGCGGATATTACGCACACCAAGGCGATGTGCCAGCTCCTGCAGGATACATTCGCCGCTCTTTACACAGGTTGTACAGTCACGGCAATGTGCTGCAAGAAGCAGCTCCACGATCAGTTTACGATATTTCTTAATACGGCCGGAATTGGTATAGATAACCATTCCGTCTCTCGGCTGCTCGGAACAGGAAGCAAATGTCTTGCCTCTGTCATCCTCAACTGTACAGAGACGACAGGCACCAAATGTGGAAACCTCTGAATGATAGCACAGTGTGGGGATATTGATACCGGCATTCCTGATGACTGTCAGGACATTTTTTTCGTCGGTAAATTCTACTTTTCTTCCGTCAATTGTCATTGTACCCATAAGATATCCTCCCTTCTATGCTTCCACATAAATCGCATCAAAGTTACAGTTATCCTTACAGGATCCGCATTTGATACATACGTCGTTGTTGATTACATGTGGATGCTTGATCTTTCCTGAAATCGCACCAGCCGGACAGTTCTTCGCACACTTGCCACAGCCGATACAGAACTCAGGATTGATATGGAATTGACGGAGCGCCGTGCAGACCTTCGCACGACATTTCTTATCTACGATATGCTCTACATATTCGTCACGGAAACGCTTCAGAGTACTGATGACCGGAAGCGGTGCACTCTTACCGAGGCCGCACAGTGCCATGCTCTGAACCATGTTCGCAAGCTCTTCCAGCTCATCCAGATCGGAAAGCTCACCCTTACCTTCAACGATCCTCTCCAGGATCTCAAGCATACGTTTGGTACCCTCACGGCAAGGAACACATTTACCACAGCTCTCACGCTGTGTAAAGCTCATGAAGAAACGTGCAACCTCTACCATACAGGTATTCTCATCCATAACAACCAGTCCGCCGGATCCCATGATAGCGTCCAGCTTCTTAACGGAATCAAAATCAAGCGGATGATCGATCTGGTCATCGATCAGACATCCACCGGATGGTCCGCCGATCTGTACTCCCTTAAATGCAGCACCACTCTTAAGACCGCCGCCGATATCATAGATAATATGACGGAGACTTGTTCCCATCGGCACCTCGATAAGACCGGTGTTCTCAATGGAACCGGTAAGTGAGAAGGTCTTTGTTCCGGGGCTTCCTTCTGTACCGATGGTGTGGAACCAGTCAGCACCCTGAAGGATGATCTTCGGTACGTTGGCGTAGGTCTCTACGTTATTGAGAACGGTAGGTTTACCCCACAGACCCTGCTCGACAGTTCTCGGAGGTTTTACTCGAGGCATACCTCTGTTGCCTTCGATAGAGGCAGTCAGGGCAGAACCTTCACCACATACGAACGCTCCGGCACCGCGATTGATATGTAAGTGGAAATTGATACCGGAACCAAGGATATTATCGCCAAGAAGGCCATAGGACTCTGCCTGCTCAATGGCCATCCGGAGTCTCTGTACAGAAAGAGGATACTCGGCACGTACATAGATATAACCATCCTCTGCACCTACTGCATAGGCAGCGATCACCATACCCTCGATCATCTTGTAAGGATCACCTTCCATTACGGAGCCATCCATAAAGGCTCCCGGGTCACCCTCATCACCGTTACATACTACATAACGGACTTTTTCCGGCTGGCGTGCAACCTGTGACCATTTCTTGCCTGCAGGGAAACCTGCACCGCCACGGCCGCGGAGGCCGGATTTCGTGATCTCATCAATAACATCCTGTGGGGTCATTTCAAAGAACGCCTTCGCCATTGCGGAAAAGCCGCCTACGGAAATATATTCATCAATGGACTCTGCATCGATCTTGCCACAGTTCTCAAGAACGATCCTTGTCTGCTGGTTCAGGAACGGAATGTCACTCGGATGCGGACAGGCCTCATCATCATGACGATAAAACAGACGCTCAACAGGCAGTCCGCAGATCACGGTCTTCTCTACGATCTCGCGACAGTCATCTACCTGAACATGTACATACTGATAATCATATGGCTCAATTCTCATAAGAGGACCAAGCTCACATAAGCCCTGGCATCCGGTCTTAACGATTCCTACATGAGGAACATCCTTCTGCATCTCAACTGCAACGCCCTCGATTCCCTCGCAAAGTCTTGACATTTCTTCATAAATCTTCTGAGCACCGGAAGCAATACATCCGGTACCGGAACAGACGAGAACACGGCAGGTATAGCCATCAAGATTCTTCTTAACCTCAGCCTGTTTGTTTTTCAGATCTTCCATACTGGTTATACTCATACGCTCTCACCTCTCAATTCATTTAAAAGCTCAACAGCCTTCTCAGGAGTCATCTTCGGGTGAACTTCATCATTTACAGTCAGTGTCGGTGCAAGTCCGCAGGCACCAAGACAGGAGACTGTCTCAACGGTAAACATCATATCATCTGTAGTATGCTTCTTATGACTCAGTCCAAGCTCCTTCAGCATTGCTTCCTTTACAGGCATGGACTTACGTACATGACAGGCAGTACCGTCACATACCTTGATGATGTACTTGCCCTTCGGCTCAAAGGAAAAGTTCTCATAGAAAGTAGCTACACTGTACGCCTTCGCTTCTTTTACACCAATCTGTTCCGCAACATAAGTAAGAAGCTCTCCCGGAAGATAACGGTACTCAGCCTGAATATCCTGCATGATCGGAATCAGTGATGCAGCTTTCCGGCCGTAGTGCTCGATGATCTCGTCCGTTTTCCTGTAATACGTCTGGTCTAACATTCGGTTCCCTCCTTGTTTCTCATAGATTTTCCACTTGATCAACCTGTTCCACTACAGGTTAATGCTTTAACACTCTGTCAGTGCCTCATTTACGTGCCTATCATTATATTGCACTATTTTCGTGCTTTTAATTATAACTTATATCGTCATTTTTCACAAGATATTTTTTCGTTTTTTTCAGAATATATTAGAAAGTTTACAACGTCTTACTGGTTTTGCATCTATTTTTTATAATAAATGTGCATTTTTTAACATTCATGACAATAAAGAAACAAATATTCTTTTTTTGTTTCTGCTAAAAAAACATTTCCTATTGTTGATTTTATTTCTCAATTACTATAAGATGAATAAAAAGTGCGTGGAAAACATTTTAATCATTTTTTGAAAAGGAGAACATTTATGCGAAATCTCGACACACCAGTTAAACAGATCCGGCGAAAGATTTTTACAGAAATTGCGAAGATCGGATTTGAATCCACGGACGAATCCCTGATTCACGATATTGAATCCATCCCTTACAATATTGTAGAGGAACGTGCGAAATACCGCGAGAGCATCTATCGTGAAAGAGCTGTTGCAAGTGAACGTGTCCGTCTGGCCATGGGACTTTCCCTCCGCCCGGAGAACCGTTCTGTACATCTTACTGATGGCGTAAAAGCCAGCAATATTGATGAAAAATATTATGAACCACCTCTTATGCAGGTGATTCCTTCCGCATGTTCCGCATGTGAATCCAACAAATACGAAGTCAGCAACATGTGCCGCGGCTGTGTTGCACATCCCTGTTTACTCACCTGCCCCAAAGGCGCCATTTCCATGGTAAACGGAAAATCTTTCATCGACCAGGACAAATGTATCCATTGCGGAAGATGCAAAGCTGTCTGTCCTTACGACGCCATCGCCCATAAAGAACGTCCCTGCGAACGCGCCTGCGGTGTAAAAGCCATCGAAAGCGATGAACAGGGACGCGCTTCCATCAACCAGGATAAATGTGTGTCCTGCGGCATGTGTATGGTCAGCTGCCCATTCGGTGCCATCTCTGATAAATCCCAGATTTTCCAGCTGGCACATGCCCTCCGTGAGGGAACTGAGATTATTGCAGAAGTTGCACCAGCTTACATCAATCAGTTCGGTGAAGATGTAACTCCCGGTAAATTCCGCTCTGCTTTAACTCAGCTTGGATTTTCCAATATTTATGAAGTAGCACTCGGCGCAGATATCGGCTGTATTTCCGAGGCCCATCATTATGCAACAGAAGTAGCCACCGGCAATCTCCCGTTCCTGCTTACATCCTGCTGCCCGTCATGGTCTGTAATGGCGAAGAAATACTTCCCGGCTATGATCGACAACATCTCACAGGAACTGACCCCGATGGTGGCAACTGCCCGCATTGTAAAAAAAGAACATCCCAATACGAAAGTAGTATTCATCGGACCATGCGCCTCCAAAAAACTGGAAGCCATGCGTCATTCCGTAAGAAGTGATGTGGATTTCGTTATCACTTTCGAAGAACTTTGGGGATTGTTCGATGCCAGAGATATCATTCCATCTGCATGCGAGGACATTCCGGAAGAAACCCAGACTGCAACAGCTGCCGGAAGAGGATATGCCATCGCAGGCGGCGTAGCAGGTGCTATCGAAGCCTGTCTGAAGGAATATTATCCTGATGTCCCCGTCCACATCGAACACGCTGAAAGCCTCGCTGAGTGCAAAAAAGTCCTCACTCTGGCCAAAGCCGGTAAGATCAAAAACTGCATGATCGAAGGAATGGCCTGTCCGGGAGGCTGCATCGGCGGTGCCGGAACCAATGCCGGCTTCGCAAAAACCTCCAAAGCACTCAAGAAATATGTAGATGGCTCAGACCCTAAGATTCCATCTCAGGAACTTGAAAATCTGGAATTGAATTAATTAATCTTTGACACAAAAAGATGTGCGCCTGTTTTTATTCAGACGCACATCTCCATTTCATCATTTCTCCACAGTCTCTGTGCTCTCCGGCCAGGTATATTCCTCACCTTTCAGATTTGCCAGAAGGCTTCTAAGCTTATATCCATAGCTTCTCCCGGCGGCCCATCCACCGCCGTAAGGATTCTCCTGAATCCCAAGCCATTCCACATAAGGTGCACTCTCCCGGGTCACATACTGAAAGCGGTTATCCACACAGACCTGGTTCAGTTCATCCGAAGACGCATAAGCTTTCAGATGCTGTACCTGAGCCCGGATCCCGGTCCTGACATCCGGAAAGGAATTTCCGGCAACACCGCCGCCGGTAGTCCCAAGTCCGGAAAAATTAAACTGCCCGGCACTGGCATCTCCGCCAAACTGAAGCCAACCGGTCTCAAGCATCGCCTGCTCAAAAACAACCTCCCCGCGGACACCCTCCGCATCCGCTTCCTCTGTCACAATTGTGCAAAACGTATCAATGTCCGGTGCACCACCCTCTGTCAGGATACCGGAAGGATATTCCACATTCTGCGCCTCATACTGCGCCACCATATCCTCCCCAGTCACTGTGGTACACCCCATGATCGTATAATATCCGTAAGTATTATCTGTGGAATCATCCACAAAACTATCTGCATCACTCTCTCCGGATGGCTGGGGCTTGGAGATCTGTCCCTCCATGGAATGATCCGCTTCTTCTGCAAAAACACCCACAGGCGTTCCGAATACCAGAACGCCTGCAAGCATCATCATCCGTAAACAAAAACTATTTCGGAATCTGTACATATATCAATAATCAATCCTTTATTACTGCGCTTTTCTCATTGCTGCTTCAACTACGTGTCCTACAAGAACAGAAGTTGTAACACTTCCTACTCCGCCAGGAACCGGTGTGATCGCATCAACGATTGGCTCAACTGCCGCATAATCAACATCACCACAAAGCTTACCCTCTGCATTGACATTGATACCAACATCGATAATGGTCTGTCCCTCTCTGACATAATCAGCGCCGACAACACCAGCACGACCAGCTGCAACGATGACGATATCCGCCTCTTTTGCAACAGACGGCATATCAACGGTTCTTGTATGGCAGATCGTTACTGTCGCATTTTTCTTAACAAGCATCATGGCAGCCGGTTTACCAACTACAAGGCTTCTTCCGATAACAACCGCTTTTTTGCCTGTGCAGTCGATTCCATAGTGATCAAGGATCTCCATGCATGCCTGCGGTGTACATGGCGGGAATCCGATCTTCTTGCCTGTGAATACACCAGACATTGAAAGATCTGTCATACAGTCAACATCCTTCTCTGCTGCAAGTGCATTCTCGATCACTGCCTGATCCAGATGTTTCGGAAGCGGACGGAACAGAAGAACTCCGTGGATCTTGTCATCTTTGTTTACTTTATCAATGGTTGCAAGAAGCTCATCCTGGGAAACATCCTCCGGAAGAAGGATCTTCTCACATGCAACACCAAGAGTCTCACAGCGCTTTGTAGCACCTCTCTCGTAGGAAATATCGCTTGGGTTCTCACCAACGCGGATGATGCAAAGGGTAGGATCTACACCTTTTGCCTGAAGCTCTGCAACGTTAGCTTTGATCTTCTCATTGAGAGCTGCTGTAACTTCTTTACCTAATAACTGCTTTGCCATTTGTCTGGTTCCTCCTATTTCAGTCTTCCGAGAACACTGTCAAATGTCTCGTCTGCAATCTTTGTATATTTCTCAAGCATAGCGTCTGCTTTTTTATTTAATTCCTCTGCATACGCACGGTCAGCCATGGATTTTGTGTTAATGTACACATTCAGGCTTGCTCCCTTAAGAGCTGCTTTGCAGAATGCAGCACCTACACCGGCATCACTGATTGCAAGCTTGGAACCTTTTGCTCCGAACTCAACGATAAGTTCAATAGCCTCGCAGCATTTCTCCATGATCTCCATAGGAACAGAGCATGCTTCCTTGAGGGCTGCTTCCATTACCCGAGCCTTCTCAGCCTTCTCTTCTTCTGTCTCTCTTGGCATTCCGTAAGCCTTGGAAAGAGGCTCAAAAACTTCCGCATCTCTCTCGATCAGATGAAGGAAATCTTTCTGAAGCTGATCACATTTCTTTTTCAGCTCCCACATTTCATCTTCTACATCCGCATATTTTTTCTTACCGACAGTAAGGCTTCCAACCATATTTCCAAGAGCTGTACCAACAGCACCTACAAGGGCAGATGCACCGCCGCCGCCTGGAACCGGTGCCTTGGAGCTTAATACCTCGACAAATTCAGTACAAGTACTTGTAGAAAATCCCATAGGACTCTCCTCCTTATATTCTTATTTTAGCACTCCTGAGAGCCCATTGGGGGCCTTATAAAAAGCCCCCTCCGGTTGTTTCATATCTTCTATTGTGATTAGAAGAGACCTGTGATCTTTCCTGTCTCATCTACATCAATCTTAGTTGCAGCCGGTACTTTCGGGAGACCTGGCATAGTCATGATCTCACCTGTAAGAGCTACGATAAATCCTGCACCAGCAGAGATCTTAAGGTTACGTACTGTTACCTCAAAATCTTTCGGCGCACCAAGTTTTGTCTGATCATCTGTCAGGCTGTACTGTGTCTTAGCTACGCAGATCGGGCAGTTGCCAAATCCAAGTGCTTCCAGCTGTTTTGCCTGTTTCTGAGCATTTGCTGTAAGAACAACTTTCTTACCACCGTAAACTTTCTGTACGATGTTATTCAGTTTATCCTCGATGGATCCCTCAAGCTCGTAAGCATATGTGAAATCGTTTGGCTCCTCAACAAGACGGATAACTTCCTCAGCAAGCTTCATGCCGCCTTCGCCGCCTTTTGCCCATACCTCGGAAAGTGCAACGTTAACGCCAAGCTCTTTACATTTTGCCTCAACCAGGTCAAGCTCTGCCTTGGTATCGGTCGGGAATGCATTGATAGCAACTACACATGGAAGTTTGTATACATTCTTGATATTGCTTACATGTTTCAGAAGGTTTGGAAGACCTTTCTCAAGAGCCTCAAGGTTCTCGTTGTTCAGATCTGCCTTCGGAACACCACCGTTGTATTTCAGTGCACGAACAGTAGCTACGATAACAACTGCGCTTGGATGAAGACCTGCCATACGACACTTGATGTCAAGGAATTTCTCTGCACCAAGGTCAGCACCGAATCCAGCCTCTGTGATAGCATAATCTGCAAGTTTCATAGCCATCTTTGTAGCTGTTACGGAGTTACATCCATGAGCGATGTTTGCGAATGGTCCGCCGTGTACGATTGCAGGAACATGCTCCAGTGTCTGTACAAGGTTTGGTTTCAGGGCATCTTTCAGAAGTGCTGTCATAGCACCCTCTGCATGAAGATCACCAGCTGTTACCGGTTTCTGCTCGGAAACTTTACCATAGGTATATCCGATGATGATTCTGGAAAGTCTCTCTTTCAGGTCTTTGATGTCACTTGCGAGGCAAAGAACTGCCATGATCTCAGATGCAACTGTGATGTCGTATCCGTCTTCACGAGGCATACCGTTTGTTCTTCCGCCAAGACCATCTACTACATTACGAAGCTGACGGTCGTTCATGTCCACGCAACGTCTCCATGTGATCTTTCTCGGGTCAATGTTCAGGTCATTACCCTGGAAGATATGGTTGTCGATCATTGCTGCAAGAAGGTTGTTTGCCGCACCGATCGCATGGAAGTCACCGGTAAAGTGAAGGTTGATATCCTCCATCGGAACTACCTGTGCATAACCGCCGCCTGCTGCACCACCTTTTACACCGAATACCGGTCCGAGGGATGGCTCACGAAGAGCTACCATTACTTTTTTGCCCATTTTCTGCATTGCATCTGCAAGACCAACGGTTGTTGTTGTTTTTCCCTCTCCTGCAGGTGTCGGGTTGATAGCTGTTACGAGGATCAGCTTACCATCTTTCTTGTCACTCTCTTTTAACAGATTGTAATCAATTTTTGCTTTGTACTTACCGTACTGCTCCAGATATTTGTCGTCAATACCTGCCTTCTCTGCAATCTGTGTGATTGGAAGCATTTCGCACTCCTGTGCAATTTCGATGTCACTTTTAAATCCCATAATGTTACCTCCCTTTAGGTATTTTTACAGTTTTTAATCCCTTAAAACTGCATCTCTATAAAAACAGGTCCCATCCTGTTCTTAACTATTTTTCATTTTTAAAGACATTTCAGAAATGCCTTTAAAGACCCAATGATAACGTCTCCCATAACGGCCATATCCTCAGCCGCAAAGGAAACCGGAAAATTATCAGAAAACAAGATCTGTGAGGACGGCGGAAATTCATCATCCCCCTCCCAGAGGATCATCTGAACTACATATCCTGGAAAGATCTCCACCTGGTATGCAATATCTCCATGATCCACGAGAACCGCATGGATGTGTTCCATGATTTCCTTGAAATCCTTAAGTCTGTTTCCGTATGTGAAAGCCAGGCGTTTGATGCACCTGCCATCAAACTGACGGAGATAAACCTCTCCCCAGGGCATTTCCCTGTATGTTTTAAACCTTCCGCTTCCCTGAGATACATTCCCGTTCAGCAGAAAACGGATAGCAAGGATCTTTGCATAATGCATTTCCTCAAGAGGATAAAATCCCGCATCGTCTTCTTCATGAGTTACCTGAAAATCCGGCCAGGAAATATAATAAACGCTTTCCAGGAATTTCAGAGTCAGTACTTTCTTCTCTTCGTCATAAGGAAGTGAAAGACGTCCGGCAATTTCTGCCGGGTCTGCCTTACTGAACTCCTCTATATAATGCTCCCAGGGCATTCTTTCCTTGCTGTCTTTTTCATAATTCAAGTCATTTATACTAAAAGCCATGTTTTACCTCTGCTGTTTTAGTCTGCTTTATCTCTTCTG
This sequence comes from Ruminococcus sp. AF20-12LB, assembly GCF_003478985.1. NCBI lineage: Bacteria > Bacillati > Bacillota > Clostridia > Eubacteriales > Oscillospiraceae > Ruminococcus > Ruminococcus sp. AF20-12LB. The sequence continues at coordinate 285,659 of NZ_QUGH01000005.1, forward strand.
CTGTTCTTCCATAACAGACGGAAACAGATTTGTGTCCGTATGTGGAATAAAGCATGCACCTACAAACTCATCCATATAAGTCGGAACTGTAGAAAGCTCCAGATAAGTCATATTGGATGCAAGTTCGTATGTCTTTTTCTCTGCCGGTGTGGAATGAAGCATCAGATAAGCACCTGTAAGAGAAGAGTTACCAATATAGTGGAATTTCTCAAGAGGAATATCCGGGAACATTCCGATATGCACTGCATTAGACATATTGATCCCGCTTCCGATTCCACCGGCAACATATACGTCATCGATCATGGAAACATCGAAATCAAGAGAATTCAGCATAGTACGGATTGCAGAGAAAATAGCGCCTTTGGCACGGATAAAATTATCAATATCTACTTCTGTGATCTCAACATCCTTGGCAGAACCGGCTTCCTCTTCAAACGCGATCACATAGCTTCCCATGCCATAATGATCGTGACGGATTCTTTTGCCTTCACGAACAAATTTGCCCTTCGGATTGATGATTCCTGTCATAAAAAGTTCACTGATCACATCAATGATACCGGAACCGCAAAGTCCTACCGGTTTGGTTCCAGGTTCGCCTACAACCTTATATGTCGGTTCCATAGTTTCTTTATCAATGGTACATGCCTCAATAGCACCGTCTGTAGCACGCATACCGCAGCTGATATCTCCACCCTCAAAGGCAGGACCTGCGGAACATGCACAGCTCATCATAAAATCGGAATTACCGAACACAAGCTCTCCGTTAGTACCAAGGTCGATAAACAGAGAAAATTCCGGTCTGTTCCAGATCATACTTACCAGTGTACCGGCAGTGATATCTCCACCTACATAGCTTCCGATATTCGGAGCCATGATAATATGTGCATCCGGATTGATCTCAATTCCCACATCGGATGCAAATAAGGAATTTGTTTTGAAAAATGTAGGAATATACGGCTCCATGCGAAGCGGATCCGCATTGATCCCTGCAAACAGATGATTCATGGTTGTATTGGAAGCAACACACATCCGGTAGATCTGTTCCTCCGGGAAGTGAATGCTTCTGCACATCTCGTGGATCATCGGATTGATGGTCTCTTTGATCACTGCATCCTGAAGCTTCTTTTTTCCTCCAGGTTTCTGAGATTCAATAATACGGTTGATAACATCCGCACCAAAACGGATCTGTCCGTTTCCGGAAGAGCTTTTGGCCAGGATCTCTCCGCTTTCCATATTGATCAGAACTGCAGAAACTGTTGTGGTACCGATATCTACGGCAAGACCACCGATCACAACATCTTCTTTACTGTCAAAAATATCGTATACAAACATGTCGTTCGGTGTTGTACGAACCACACATTTCACTGAAAATTTACTGTTTCGAAGTACATCCGGAAGTTTTTTCAGCACGGAATAGGGAATTCTGATATGTTTAAGATTCATATATTTCCGCAGTGCCCGTGTCAGTCTCTCATTATCCGGCATGGTATCATCCAGAGATGGTTCCTCCATGTGTACTTCTATAACATCAAGACTGTTTGTAAGTTCTATGCCAGCCATCTCAACTTCATGCTTGGCATTTTCAAAAATAGCAATTTCTTCTTTTGAGCTTAAATCAGCCACTTTCATTCGGCTCTTATATGCGGATGCAATATCCGGAACAAGAACCTCCACATCTGCACTGATCTTGCTCATACAGGCCAGACGCCAGCCTGCGCCATATTCTTCATCCGAAATATGAAGAGTTTTCTTTGAGTCCAGTTCTCCGCTTTTTAACTGTACCCGACATTTTCCACAGGCTCCGTTTCCGGAACATGGTGCATCGATAGCCACATTGGCGCCACGAGCAACCTCCAGTAAATTATCCCCCGCATTGGCAAATGCTTCTACCGTACTGCCATTTTCAAAAGCAAAAGTCACCTTAAACATTCGGCAACCACCTTTCTCGCCTCGTAAAAGTTATTCGTCTTCCACCTGTGGCGTTGGGAGTTAGACTAAACTATATTAGTAAAAAAGAGGCTGAAGGCCGAAGCCCCCAGCCTCTGAAACAGCGCTCCTGTTTTGTTCACACGCCAAATTAGATCTCAAGGTAAGAATCTGCGTAAAGTGTGTTACCCTTGAATACGTCACAGGATTTGATTGTCTCCATAAGACGAAGGTCGTTAGGGTTAACGATTGCAGATGTAAGACCATTCATCATAGCCATAGCTACAAGAGCAGAGTCCATGATCGGACGGATATGTTTTGGCATACCGTTACTGTTGTTGGAAAGACCGCCAGTGGAGTTCAGACCCATCTCGGAGAACATCTTGATTGCCTCAAGAACTTCCATCTGTTTGTCCTGCATTCCTTTTACAACAAGGAAAAGCGGATCAAACCAGAGATCCTCTGCTTCCATACCAAGGCCAAGACCTCTCTCAAGCATGTTCTGGCAATGCATCATACGCTCGTCATTGTCTGATGCAACCATACCGGAAGAGCAAAGTGCGATACAGATCGCATCGTTAGCTGCTGCAAGGTCGATATTGGAAATTCTGTCTCCAGCATCTGCAGAGTTTACGATCGGTTTACCTTTGCTTCTGTTGTATACGGAAATACCAGCCTCAATAGCTTTCTGGTTTGTAGTATCCAGAGCAAGCGGAACATTGTCAAACTCAGACTGAAGGAGCTGTACTGCCCATTTCATAAGGTCCTCGCCATCGTTCTCAGCAGGTCCGATGTTTACGTCAAGATATGTAGCGCCTGCATCAAGCTGCTGTTTTGCTCTTTTGATGATCGGCTCAGGATCTCTCTCAGTAAATGCTTTATTTACTGCCGGTGCTGTTGTTGAAAGTCTCTCCCCAATTGTTACAAATTTTGCCATACTCGTGTTCTCCTTTACATATTAGTAGGATATGGCTGTGCAGCAAACCTGCACAGCCGCTTATAACTGTCGGCGATATTGCCGGACAGCTGATTTCTTAAACCTCAAGCTTATGCGTCAAGGTCTTTTAAGAATTTCACAAGCTGTACTGCTTCTCTTGGTCCTACGATGATCTCCCATCCAGGAAGCTTAGCCTCAAGATCGCCCTTAAGAACTGCTACTTTACCAGGAATAACCAGTCTTCTGCATTTAACCTTCGGCTCAACATTCTCTTTGATGTACTCGGAGATGCTGTTTCCGGAGAATTTACCTGCTGCCCAGGATGTAAGTACGGAAAGTCCGCCTGCATCATTGATCACCAGGTTAAGCGGAACACCGGAACGCTCCAGCTCGCCAGATACTACGAAATATGTAAGAGCAAAGTCTACTGTTGTTACAACGAGAGAATTCTCGTCTGCTCCGTTCAGAGGATAAATACCCGGCTCTACCTTCATCGGCTTCTGAGGATCTGTAAATACATTCTGACGAAGTCCGAACAGCGGAAGTGCCTCTGCATATGTCATCTGCTCCATAACGATGATGGAACCATATTTCATAGTAAACAGGGAAGCAAGTGCTGCCTGTAAATGTTTGTCACCCTTCGCAAGTTTAACAAGGTTAACGATAGAAGGATAACCAAATGTTCTATCCTGATTCTTAAGAGCTGCACGACGAACCTGTACAGTATTTGCAAAGGTCTCTTTGATGTCAGCTCCTGTTGTATCAAGTACGAGATTCTTGTTGCCAAGTTTCTCAATAGCTGCTGTAGTATCATATAACTCATTGATGTCCTTACCGGATACACCGAGAACTACGCCTGCATCTGTAGCAACCTTGCTCATTGCCTCGTAGTTGGAAGCGTTTGCTCCGTTAAGAACCGGTTTGCCGTCCTTACATACTTCAAGGGCAGCTTTTGCGATCTCAGGATCTGTACAGCCAAGGATCAGTGTTCTTCCAAGACCTTTAGCCTTCTCTACAAGTGCTGTAAATTTTGCAGCATCTGCATTCTCATCGCAGTTTACATAAACAAGCTCTACATGCATTCTCTCACCGATACGATCATAGTCAACGTGCGGGATCTCTGCAAGTTTTGCTTCTACTTCTTCATCACTCATGCATGTGCAAAGTGATACGGCATATCTTGTTTTGCTTACAAATGTCTTCTCATGTCTGAAAAGAACAGTCTCGCCACCAAGTGTAAACTCTCCATCGCCTGTTCCGATTTTGATAGTTTTCATTGGCGGTGCAGTTGCCTCAGAAAGAGATGCTAATGCATCCTCTGACATATGAGGACATTGCTCAATTTTCATAGCGCCCTGTGCAACTTTCATAGAGAAAGCCATACATGTAGGGCATCCACATTCCTTACAGTTTTTCTTTGGTGTTAATTTAAAGATCTGAATACCATTCAGTGCCATAGCTCTTTATCCTCCTATTTATTACGCAAGTGCTTTGATCAGCTTGGAAATTGTCTTAACAGATTCCGGATGTCTTAAGATAACTGCATCAGAACCAGCTGCAAGATCAGCTGCTGCTGTCTCAACTTCCATGTCGATTCCACGCTCGTCCTGTGGTCCCCATGCCGGCATGTCTGCTTCAGAAGCCATTGCCTCTTTAACATTCCATGTCTCAGCGGATACAGGTGTAATAATAGGCATCTGCAGCATGTTATCATTCTGGCCTAAAGCGGCACCTTTGATACGGTCCATAGTAGATACTACGTACTCATATCCATAACCAACTGCTGCACTACCGATATTCATAACGATCTTCTTAGCATCTACACCAAGCTGTGTAGTAACAACGTTAAGCTGTTTAGCAAGGTTGATATCAACGGCAGACTCAGCGCCTACGATCTGATTGTAAGCAAGACCTGCTGCTGCACCGATCGCTTTGTAGTTCTCCTCTTTCTCGGAAAGGATCAGTGCATTTCTGCCCTGAAGAGCCTCTGCAACCTTCGGAAGGAGCTCTGCATCCTTCTCAACATTCTTGCATCCCTCTACAACCAGCGGACAGTCAACTGCATCTGCAACTTCTTTAACAACTGCGATCAGCTCATCGATAGATTTGTTAACACCGTTCGGGTCGCCGCCCTCAAGAATAAGTGCAACAAAGTCAGCACCCTCCATAGCTGCAGCTTTCTTAGCAATGTCAGCCATTGTTGTAGCGCCTTCATAGTAAGCTTTGATACCTTCAGATACGCCCTCAAGACCCATATCAGAGATTTCTACACCGATCTTCGGGCAGTTCTCTGACTCTGCGTCAAAGGAATAAAATGGGAATGTACAATCCCCACCAATTGTCACAGTCTTATCTCCGCTTCCGATTGTGACAGCATTAATCTTTGCATTGAACTTTTGTGGTTTCTGATTAAACGGCATTTTTCGTTAGCCTCCTTAAAAATAATAATTAAAAACTACAGAGCTTCTCATATTATACTACATAACACCAGTTATTGGCAAGATGCAGCACTATATTTCTGTTAAAAAAGCAACAAACTTTTTAACAGTTTACAGGAGAAAGGATGTCCGCACATCCTTTCTCCCTGACAAATTACATCATCGGATCAAGTCCGAGAGCCGGATGTCCTTTTTCTGTAAGGAATGCAACCAGTGTCTCTGGGTCTTCTGCAATCGTCTCATCACCGATCATGTCTGTAAAGTTATCGATTCCGTAAAGCTCTTTTGCAGTCTTATTAAGTCTGTCAGCTACGAATTCTTTCAGTTCTTTCGGCATCCATACGATACGCTCGATACCGCCCTCAGCCTTCATGAACTTCTTGGAGGAAATGAAATGTTTACCATGTCCCATGAATCCAGGTGTCTGAACTCCACCACCTGTCATGGATGCCATCTCAGGGAATGTCATTCCAAGTGGTGTCATGCCTGCATACTCACGGTTGGCAATAACAACACCGTTGGAGAATGGCTCGATACCGCAGATACACTCGAAGCATCCGCAGGAAGTCATCGGATCCTGCATGATGGAGTACAGTGTAACGTGCTCCAGAGCACCCTGGGAGAATTTCTGAACTGCCTCATCAACGTCCTCATAAGCACCAAGGTTCTCATCGATTGGACGCTCTTTTGTGATGATCTGGCAAGGACCAGCCGGGTCAAGCTGATGTGTAGCTTTTGCATCCAGCCATGAAACCGCACCACAAAGTCCAAGTCTCTCCGGTGTTACTACACATACATGGCTTGGCGCAAATGCCTGGCAAAGGATACAGCTGTAATATACATCAACAGATTCATCTGTCAGAGTATCAAGACGCTCATCACGTTTGTCAAAGATCGGGATTGCAACCTCATGACGGATTCTTGTACACTCAGCAGGATCTGTATAGATAACAACCTCACATTTATCAACAACTGCATCGAACTCATTTTTAACAGATGCATAAAGAACTTCACCGATATGTTTGATTCTGAATCCTGCATTAAATGCGTCAATGCTGATACGGATACGCTGCATATCACGCTGTCCTGTATGGTATACACCCTCGATACAGTTGATGTAGTTGTGGAATTTACGCTCGATAACCGGCTCAAAGTCAGCCTGCATGTTTTTACCTGCAACTTTAACAACATACGCAATACTGTTCTTGCTGCCGAATTCCATCTCATCTACTTCCGGTCCGATTACTGTGATCTTGTGATCCTCGATCTCAGATGCATCGCAGGTATGTACAAGCTCTGCACAGTCTACACGGGAACCATCGAACTCAACCTGCATGTCTTTACGACGGATGATCTCACCCTCGAATGCAGATGCGAAAGCAACCGGAATATCGATATTTGTGATCTTGATCTTAATGTCACGTGCCTCAAGGGAAGTAGCGTTGAATTTGCTTACGTCCTCCTGAACGATAAGGCTCTTCGGTACGCGGAAGATATTCTCTGTCTCATTTGTAACAACCGGGAAGCCAAGTGCGATAGCACCTGCGCCGCATGCTACGATCACATCATCCAGAGGTTTGAATGCGTTAACGAATGCCGGTACACGATCCATTGTGTATTTCATAAGTGTTCCTGCATCTCCAGGTGTTACATTACCGAAGATCAGAGCTGCACGGATTGCAACAGAAACTACATGAACAACAGATGTAACATCTTTTCCAAGAGGAATAACACGTACGTTAGCGCCTGTCTTCATTCCAGCTTCAGCAACCTGGTCGATAATTCCTCCAACCAGTGTTACAAGGATACCCTGTGCCTGATAGCTCTTTACAAGGGCAACACCCTCTTCTGTAGTAGGAGCAGAACCAAGGATAACTGCAACGCCTGGGATATCGCCTGTTACAAGCGGTACACCGAGCTCACGGATCACTGCATCTCCAAGATGTCCATAACATGGCTCTTCATAAGGAGTTGCTCCATCGATATATTTCAGAACTTCGATAAACTCTGCACAGAGTGCTGTGGCAACACCGGACATGAACGCATCGTTCAGTCTCTTCTCTCTTGTCATAAGTGTTTTAACAACGCCAAGAGCTTCTTTTAATTCTTTTAATGTTGTAACTTTTGTTCCTGTTACAGCATAGTAGCAAGGAAGGCTGTAAGCGGTATTCGGGAAGCTGACAGCTTTGTCTTCGCCATACTGAGCGATCGCGCCGTCGATAGCACCCTCTGTTAAACCATATACAGCATCGTTTCCGCCGAATACTCTATCAAATAAAGTCACTGTAATACCTCCTATTTTTACAGAATTGAATTCTGATCAATTTTGTCTTTGATTTTTCTGATTTCAGCTGTTACAGTTTCACTGAAATCGTAGGGAGATTTTCCCTGACGATCAGCATCTATAACTTCTGTATTGTAGTGGATCATTCCAAGCAGATCCTCCGCCGGGATCTTATTCCGAATAAATTCCTCATCCTCCGGATTTCTTACCTTATTGGCCACGACCTTAACCTGAGAAACTCCCAGATCCTTTGCAAGACGTTTAACATTCTTATAGGTCTGTACACTTCTTGCCCCTGGTTCGATCACTACAATAAATTCATCCATGCTCTCCGTGGTGCCCCGGCCCAGATGTTCCAGGCCGGCTTCCATATCCATGATCACCACATCATCTCTGTGGATCACAAGGTTATTGATCACTCTTTTAAGCATCACATGTTCAGGACAGACGCATCCGCCTCCACCTGTTTCCACAGTCCCAAGGACAAGCAGCTTTACGCCATTACAGGTTTTTCCATAAGTATCCGGAATATCGTCTACCTTTGGGTTCAGCTTATAAAACTGATTCTGGCTGTTGGCTCCGGTACGTTCTTCTATAAGCTTACGCATTTTTGAGATCGGAACAATAGAATCCAAGGTTTCCTCGTCAAATCCAAGGGCAAGACCCAGGTTCGCATCCGGATCCACATCCGCCGCAAGGACTTTTTTACCCTCATCTGCGTACAATCTTGCAAGTGTTGCTGCGAAAGTTGTCTTTCCTACTCCGCCTTTACCGGTTACTGCTATTTTCATTTTACGTCTTCCACCTTTTATAACATTTTAAAGATCGCAACGGATTAGATTCCTAATGCTGTTCTCTTCTCTTCAATTCTCTCGATCATAAGATCAACTAATTTCTCGATGTCTGTCTCTACTGTATAAGCAGCACCTGTCCATTTTCTTGTTCCCTCTGTAAGAAGTTCACACATTTCTGAAGAACCGGAAACATATGGATCAACACCAAGGAATGTATCAATACCGGTACCAACTACATAGTTACCGATGGATACAGCTTTTTCAGACATCCACTCAGGAGCACATCCTACTACCGGAAGCTGATTGATCTGAAGTCCTGAATCTTTTGCAAGTTCAGCAGCCAGAATCATCATACGGGAGATATCTACACAGGATCCCATATGAAGTACCGGCGGGATGTCAGCCAGCTCACAGACACGTTTCAGACCTGCACCACAGAGATCTCTTGCAGATTTGTCCATCAGACCAGCTTTTGCAGCTGCCTGTGCTGAACATCCGGAAGCAATGATAATGATATCATTTGCGATACACTTCTTCATCAGTTCGATATGTGCATAGTCAGGACGGATCTTAGGATTGTTACATCCAACCATAGCGACAGCACCACGGATAACACCGGAAGTGATGCACTCAAGTAATGGTTTGGTTGTTCCTGTTACGTCAACCTGAGAGTTTGTAACACCATCAAGAACTTTAACGATTGCTTCTACTGAGTAACCAACAGTAGCTTTCTGTTTCATCTGTGGGATATGTACAAGCTCAGGTTTTCTGTTCTTGAAGTTATCGATAGCCATCTTAACGATTGCTTTTGCATTTTCTCCTGCTGTCTCAGCGTTGAATCTGATAAATTCAGAATCCGGCATCTGAGCGATCGGAGAAGTTGTAACAAATTTGGTATGGAAGCATTTGCTCAGAGGTCCTAATGCAGGGAAGATACACTGAACGTCAACTACGATTGCCTCGCAGGCACCTGTCAGTACCACGTTCTCCTGCTGCAGGAAGTTACCAGCCATCGGAACACCACGACGCATAGCTACCTCATTAGAAGTACAGCATACACCGGAAACGGTGATTCCTTTTGCTCCTACAGATTTTGCATAATCGATCATTTCTTTGCTGTCTGCATACTCACAGATCATCTCAGAAAGACTCGGATCATGTCCGTGTACAACAATGTTTACGTTCTCTTCAACCATTACTCCAAGGTTAGCCTCTGTGTCAAGCGGCTTCGGGGTTCCGAATAATACATCAGAGAACTCTGTTCCCATCATGGAACCGCCCCATCCATCAGCCAGTCCACAGCGAATAGACTGTTTTACAAGTGCTTCCGGAAGAGAAGAACATCCCATATGACTCATATGCAGGGAACTTGCAACCTCACGGTCGATAGCACGTGGTGCGATTTCGTTCTCGATCAGTTTTTCTTTCTGTCCTGCAGGCATTCTGTCAAGGAATCTCTGATATCCGAACGGTTTACCATATTCCATAAGACCGATCTCTGCCATCTCATGAGCCAGATCATAGATATCCTTGCCTTCTGTTTCTACGCCCCACTCTTTAGCAATGCGAAGAAGTTTCTCAGGATCTTTTACCTGATAATTTCCGCCCTCTTTTGCACAGTACAGTGTATGACAGATCTCACGACCATGATCGGAGTGAGTAGCTGCACCACCAGCTGTAAATTTAAGGAAGTTTCTTCCTACGATACCATGAGCATCACATCCGCAGACTCCTCTTGGAGCCTTCGGTGTAATACGGCACGGTCCCATTGCACAGATACGGCAGCAGATACCCTGCTCACCGAATTTACAGTGCGGAGTCTGGTTCTTTGCACGGATCTGCCATGCATCTGCTCCTACCTTTGCACCTGTCTCGAGAAGACGGGCTGTAGCGGCTTCAAATTCCTCCACTGTAGTTAATTTGAATTCACTCATTATAGACCTCCTTTAATAGCACATCTATTTATTTTTTCTTTTTTATAATAAGCCCCGGGCAGGAACCCATCCCCACCCATGGGTTATTCTCTTTTTTAAAAAAAGGTTTATATTTAATTATAAACCTAATTTATCAAAAATTTCAAAAGCTGCTTTTCTCATCGGATTATCTTCAGGAAGAGTAACGGTTGGTTTCCCGTCGCAGTCATATTCATAAACTGTCTCATCCTGTGGTACTACACCGATCAGATCGAGTCCCTGTTTCTGGATCTCCTCAAGGATTCCCGGATTCAGTTCTGCTTTTGGTGCGCGGTTGATAATAAGGCCCACTCTGGAAGGTTTCATATCACATTCCTTAATAAGCTCTGCAATCCTGCCAACTGCCTGTACGCCTCTTCTGGAACAGTCACTTACAAGAATTGCTGTCTCCATGCTCGGAAGGATTCCTCTGCTGATATGTTCCATTCCTGCTTCATTATCCACAACAATATATGGATAATTCTTCTGGTATTTGGCAAGCTGTGCCTGAAGCAGGCCATTCACAAAGCAATAGCATCCTTTTCCCTGGGTTCTTCCCATCACAAGAAGATCGTAATCATCTTCCTCAGCAAGAGCATCCTCGAAACGTACCTCTGCATAATCTGCCTTGGACATTCCTTTTGGAATCGGGCTTTTCTCTGTCATCTCGGCATGTGCGATCTCCTCACGGACATCGCCAAGAGTCGTATCTACTTCTACGCCAAGAACCTCGTTCAGATTTGAATTGGCATCTGCATCTACCGCCAGTACAGGTCCTTTTTTCTTTTCGCAGAGATACTGGATCAGCATTCCGCATAATGTAGTTTTTCCAACGCCGCCTTTTCCGGCGACTGCAATAACATGTGCCATAAAACGGGCACCTCCTGATTTAATATCTGTTATGCCGGCGCATAAGGGAGGTGCCTGATACTGTTCTGACACCTCCGCATCGTGCCGGAATTCTTATTTATTTCGTTAATGATTAGATAAGTGTACGAAGTCCGGATCTGTCAATGATCTCGGATACATCTTTCCATTTGTTTAATGCATAAAGATGGATACCGTCAACACCAAGAGCGCGATACTCATCGATCTGTCTGATGGTGTATTCGATTCCTTCTTCTTTGAATCGTTTAACCTTGTCCTCATAGAACATGTCAAATGGTTTACCATCAGCATCTTTAGCGTTAAACGGATTCGGGAACAGCCAGTTCCTGGAGATCAGCCTGCAAAGCTCACTGTCCATTACACAGCCGTTACGTGAAAGGGCCATATTAATGGTAGCTGCCTGATCCAAAATCGGCATTACGCCAACATCTACAGGCATTGTCACTCCAGCCTCGCGGATAGCGTCCAACCAGTATTTAAACTGTTCCATATCCCAGCAGAGCTGAGTCATGATATAATCAGCACCATTGTCCTGTTTCTGTCTCAAAACAGCAATGTCAGCATCCAAGCTTCTGCATGCGATATGGCCTTCCGGTGAACCGGCTACTGCAATCTCAAACTTATCGCCAAATTCATCACGGACAAATTTAACAAGGTCTGTCGCATAATTGAAGTCTCCGCAGGTCGTTGTCTCACCAAGCGGAATATCTCCGCGAAGTGCCAACATATGGTCAACGCCATCTGACAGATACCGTTCCAACTGCTGTCTGATTCCTTCTTTTGTGTTCTTGATCACTGTGAAGTGTGTTACAGGAATAGTTCCTGCATTCCTGATCATCTGGCATACTTCCCTGTTGGCTCCGACATTTCCGCCGCCGGCACCGTATGTACAGGAAATATACTCCGGTCTATACTTCATGAGATGTTCAATGGTTCCCGGCAGATTTGCCATGCCTTTTTCTGTCTTTGGCGGAAAAAGTTCAAAGGAAAGCAACATTTTTTCTCTCATTGCTTCAGATAATTTCATCGATCGTCCCTCCACATCTTACGTCTTGATCATATCAGTTACACTGCAGTTTCACGATGCTGTTTGCAAGATCCACCATAAGGATACTGCCTTCTACCTCACGCTCATCTCCCATGATATCACGAAGGATCAATTTATTTCCGTCTACATCGATCCGGCTTACATTCTTAAAAATTACAGAATTATCTTCTTCCTTATATACTGTTGCAAGACACATAATCATTCCTCCAAATAAGTGGCGTCATTTAACCACTATGCTGTCAAAACTATTCTGTCAGTTTTTATTTCAACTCTTCCTTAACAAGTGTAAGGGCAAGTCCAAGCCTCATATTACCTTTCTGAAAATCTGCTACTGCCTCTTTGATCGTCTTAGCAGCTGCATCCATGTTAAGCTTCTTAAGATTGTCAGCCATCTGATCAAGTTCTGCAGCATGATGCTCGTTATGCTGCAGCATATAGGTAAGAAGTGCTACAGTCTCATTCTTGCAGTCACCATTCTCACAGGAACCGCAGTGCCCATCACCGTGTGTATGACAATGGCTGTCTCCTTCCGCATGGCTGTGTGTATGGCTGTGAGTCACACCATCCTCATGGGTGTGCTCATGTGTATGTTCATGGCTATCTGCATGTCCATGCTGAACAAGATTGCCATTCTCATCTTTGATTAAATGCATAAATACCCCTTTCCTGTATCCGCCGTACGGACACTCTCATGACAAGAATTTATCAATTAAATTCATTATACATCTTTTCACTGTTATTATCAAGAAAATAATTATAAAAAATAGCCAAAATTATATGCTGTTTTTCCTATTTTTCCAAAAACTTTGACAGTAAATTAACTCGATTGTTTCATTTTTAACGAAGTTAGTTTCTTCAAACCATTACTCTTTACCCAATCTGCTTTCCTGGCCAAGTCTAAGCTTTATCACTTTTGTAATATAATTGATGTGATTCTTTCATATTTTTGTGCTATAATAGCAAAAGCATGGAAAGCAGAACATACAAGGAGGAATTATTTTGAAAAAAACTGTTTTTCTGAACAACGACAGAGAAATGCCTCTTCTGGGGCTTGGCGTATACAAGTTGCCCGATGACGTACAGGCCGAAGCAGCCGTCACATCTGCTATTTCCGCCGGCTACCGCATGATCGATACCGCTTCTGTTTATAAAAATGAAGAAAGCGTTGGACGTGCCATTGCCAAATGCGGAGTTCCCAGAAAGGATCTTTTCATCACCAGCAAGATCTGGAACAATGCGCAGCGTCTCGGCGATGTCCAGGGAGCATTTTCCCGTAGCCTCGACCGTCTGAAAGTCAGTTATGTAGATCTCTATCTGATACACTGGCCGGTTCCCGGCTGCTATTTAAGCACCTGGAAAGAGCTGGAATCCATTCTTGACTCCGGACGTGCTTTAAGTATCGGCGTCAGTAATTTTGATATCCGGCATCTGGAAGAGCTTCGTAAGATATCCGGGATTATTCCTGCTGTAAACCAGATCGAGTGCCATCCTTTGTGTTACCCTACTGAACTGATCGAATACTGCAAGGCTTTCGGTATTCAGGTACAGGCTTATGCTCCTCTGGCAAGAGGTGCATATTTTGATAATGATGTAATGTGTGTTCTGGGGACCAAATATGCCCGGACACCTGCTCAGATCGGACTTCGCTGGGCAATACAGAAGGGAATTTCTGTCATTCCGAAATCCATCAACCCGGAACGAATCCGTAGCAATGGAAACATCTTTGACTTCAATATCGAGGATGAAGATATGGCGATCATCGATACACTGAACGAAGATCTGCATACTTCTCATGTTCCGGAAGATCTCCGTGATATTCAGTTTTAATTTCCATAATAATGCAAAAAGATATCTGCCAGATTATAAGTGATCTCCTGGCAGATATCTTTTTTTCTTTTCACCTGATATGGTAATCCTATAATTCTGCGCTTAGTATTTCACATGTCTGAAACTGATAAATACTTGACTGATCCGCTCACGCATTTTCCCACGGAAGCATGGGCGTTTCCACTTTTTTATCACGCAGCATCAGGTCCATTACTGCTTCCGCTGCTGATTTTCCTTCAAACAGTACGCGGTTCACTTCCGTTATGATAGGCATCTCCACCTCATATTTCTCTGCAAGCTCTCTTGCAGCTCTTGCAGAATAAACGCCTTCCACAACCATCTGCACTTCTTTCATAGCTTCTTCCATCGTATATCCCTGGCCGATCAGGTATCCGGCCTTTCGATTACGGCTATGCTTACTTGCACAGGTCACGATCAGGTCTCCGATCCCGGACAGGCCGTAAAAGGTCTCCATCTGCGCACCCATTTTTTTGCCAAGTCTTCCTATCTCCGTGATTCCCCTGGTAATCAGTGCTGCCTTGGTATTATCTCCATATCCAAGGCCGTCGGCAGTACCTGCTGCCAGTGCGATCACATTTTTCAATGCTCCGCCAAGCTCTACCCCAAGAATATCCGGTGTTGTATACACACGGAACACAGGGCTCATAAAAATGCTCTGAAGGTATTCCGCAGTTTCCTGTGAATGTGCGCTGATCACACAGGTTGTAGGAAGTCCGCGTCCTACTTCTTCCGCATGGCTTGGACCGGAAAGTACGGCTACATTACCCTGCGGGATTTCTTCTTCGATCACCTCACTGAGTGTTTTCAGTGTCTTTTCCTCAATGCCTTTTGCAACATTGACAATCTTCTGATCCTTGCAGACAAACGGTGCCATCTTGTGTGCAGTACTCCGGATATACGGGGAAGCTACTGCCAGAACTGTTACATCCACGTCCTTAAGTGCACGCTCCATATCCGTCAGGACATCGATTTCATCCGGAAGCCGTACCCCCGGAAGCCTGTCAGGATTTTCTCTTTTTTCCCGGAGTTTCCGGGCATTCTCCGGTCTTGCTGACCAGAGAAGGACTTCATGGCCATTATTATGCAACAGGAGTGCCAGGGCTAATCCCCAGCTTCCCGAACCCAGTACGCTGATTTTTGCCATAAATCTTACCTCTTATTTTTTATTCTTACTGCTTAAAAACACCTTATTCTCTGTTCCATGAAACAGTCTTACAATGTTTGCCCTGTGTCTGTAGAACGCCATTGCTGTAAGAACTGCCATCACAATATAAAGCTCAACGGTATGCGGCTGATCCATCCCATATTTTCCCATATGCCCAAAAGCAAGGACCAGGATAAAAGCCACCGCATATGCACTGAGAGAGCAAAGCGATACATAATGTGTTGTAAAGAACAGCGCAAAAAAGACAACTGCACATACAATAAATATCCGCCAGTCAAAAGCAATGATCATGCCCACAGAAGCAGCAATTCCCTTTCCGCCACGAAATTCCATAGAAATCGGAAAATTGTGTCCAAGGATACATCCTAATGCCGCATAAAGGATAAGAAGCGGAAGGATACCATTCATGGAATTTCCATAAACCATTCTCACGATCGCAATAGCCAGTACACACTTCAGGCAGTCTCCCAGCAGGGTGATCGCTCCCGCCTTCTTTCCAAAGGTCCGGAAGGCATTCGTAGTACCAGCATTCCCGCTGCCATGCTTTCTGATATCTGTCTTGTGGATTTTTCCAATAATATAGCCTGTCTGAAAAAGCCCGCATGCATAACCGATAACAAGACAAATAATACGTTCCATACTTTTATTCCTTTTCCCCGCGCTCGCGGATAATAAATTTCAGAGAAGTTCCAGAAAATCCAAAAGCATCTCTGATCTTGTTCTCCAGATATCTTACATAGGAAAAATGCATCAGTTCCTTGTCATTGACAAAGATAACAAATGTCGGCGGTTTTACCGCAACCTGTGTCATATAGAAGATCTTCAGTCTTCTTCCTCTGTCAGACGGCGGCTGCTGAAGAGCGACTGCCTCAGAAAGGATCTCATTAAGAACACCTGTCTGGATACGGAGTGTCTGATTTTCGATAACTGTATCGATATTCTCGAAAAGCTTCGGAAGTCTCTGACCTGTTTTTGCAGAGATAAAGATGACCTGCGCGTATGGCATAAAGGAAAGGATCTGACGGATCTTTTCCGTATGCTTGTAGATGGTCTTGTCATTTTTCTCAATGGCATCCCATTTATTTACCGCTACGATAATACCCTTTCCTCTGTCATGAGCGATTCCTGCGATCTTAGCATCCTGCTCGGTAACACCCTCGGAGGCATCGATCACAACTACAACCACATCTGCGCGCTCTACAGCCGTCACAGTACGGATAACACTGTAACGCTCGATCTCTTCTTTTACCTTACCCTTGCGTCGAAGTCCTGCGGTATCGATAAAAATATAATCTTTTTTGTTCCAGGTAACCTTTGTGTCAATAGCATCACGTGTGGTTCCTGCAATATTAGATACGATCACACGCTCCTCTCCAAGAAGCTTATTGATCAGAGAAGATTTTCCCACGTTCGGCTTTCCTACAATGGCGATCTTCGGAATATCATCCTGATCTTCCTCTTCACTCTTATCCGGAAACTCTTTGATCACCTCATCCAGCATGTCTCCAAGGCCTTGTCTGTTAGCTGCGGAAATCGGGATCGGTTCTCCGATTCCAAGATTGTAAAACTCATATACATCCATCATATATTTCTGGTGGCTGTCTACCTTGTTAACTACAAGACGTACCGGCTTGCCGCTGCGGCGGAGCATGTCTGCCACCTTGGCATCGGAATCCACAAGGCCCTGGCGGACGTCTGTGATAAAAATGATCACGTCTGCCGTATCAATGGCGATCTGTGCCTGCTCTCTCATTCTGGAGAGGATGATATCGCTGCTGTCCGGCTCAATTCCACCTGTATCGATCAGGGTAAATGTCCTGTCAAGCCATGTGACATCTGCGTAAATCCTGTCACGGGTTACTCCCGGTGTATCCTTTACTATGGAAATATTGTCACCTGCCAGAGCGTTAAACAGAGTGGATTTGCCTACATTAGGCCTTCCCACTATTGCTACTACTGGTTTGCTCATAAATCTGTCTCCTTCTTGTTTGTTTATGTTCCGGAGGGTAGATCACGGCTTCCACCAGATCATGTCCTCCTGTGTCTACGATTACAATTTCTGTGTTCAGTGCTTCCGAAAGTTCTTCCAGTGTCATGTCATCCAGAAAAATCTCCTCATCGCCTTTCAGCATGCTGCATGGGATCAGAAGCTTCTCGCCAAGATCAAGACCGGAAAGCTGCTCTTTCAGATCCTGCCCGGTGATCAGACCGGACACTGTGATCTTTTCACCGAAAAAACGATTCTCGATGGTTGTGACCGAAATCTGCACATTGGGATATTTCTTCTGGATCTCTTTTATATGGCGTGCGATAAAAGGCGCCGCCAGTTTTCCTGTGGCGATCCTGCCTGTCACCTTACGGTCGTCACCGGAAAGCCCCTCCAGCGTTTCTTTTACTTCTGTTTCCAGAAGCCTGAGCATTCCCACACCATTCTCAAGCTGCAGATATCCATCATATTCATCCTCACAGGGAAGCTCCCTGTCTGCCAGAATATACCATTCGTCTGAAGCATGGATAAAATGGATCCCATATTTCTCCATCATGATCTTCTGCCAGCGTTCGATCTGCCCCAGGACTTTTTCAGCATCTTCCTTATTAAAGGGTTCCAGAGGATAAAGACCTTTTCTGTATTTGGTAAGTCCTACCGGTACAACAGAAACGCTCTGAAGGATCGGCGCATAAGCAGAAAGCTTTTCAAGGCTGTATTCCAGCTCGTCTCCGTCATTGACACCCTTACACAATACGATCTGTCCATTCATGGTGATTCCTGCATTGTACAGCATATCCACCTTATCCAGAGCCTTTCCTGCAAAACGGTTATGCAGCATTTTACACCTGAGTTCCGGATTCATTGCCTGGAACGAAATATTGATCGGTTCCAGATGATAGCGGATCACACGCTCAATATCCTTCTCACTCATATTGGTAAGCGTAACATAATTTCCCTGAAGGAAGGAAAGCCTGGAATCATCATCCTTAAAATACAGCGTCTCACGCATACCCGGCGGCATCTGGTCAATAAAACAGAACATACACTTATTTGAACAGGAGCGATAGTCATCCATCAGTCCTCCGTTCTCAAATTCTATTCCAAGGTCTTCCTCATATTCCTTCTCTACCTCCAGCTCCCACTCCTCGCCATCAGGCTTCTCTACCAGAAGCACCACGAGCTCTTCATTCATGAGATACCGGTAATCGAAGACATCTTCCACAGGCTGTCCGTTCACAGACACAAGTCTGTCTCCCGGCTCCAGCCCCAGCTCCTCGGCAATACTGTCGGGCAGCACCCTGGAAATCATATGCTTTCTTAATTTCATCATTATCTCCCTTTTCTATCCCGTATATAATAACAACTTTGCTCTTAAAAATCAACACTTTGAGAAAACACCTTGACTGACACGTGGGTCTGATGTTATAAATAGACTGAGAATTTTTAATGACATACACTTAGGAGGAATATTATGCCAAACATAGAATTGCTGGAAAAGTCTATGCCTGTTGCCCCGATCCGAATCGCCGCACTTGCCGGATGCCGCGAACTGGCCGAGGAGGTTGACAAAAAGCTGGTTAAATTCCGTAAAGAACTTGTAGCCGCCAAGAAATCCACCATCATCCCACAGGGATATGCAGAAAAATCTTTCCTTGTAGACTGCGAATGCCCACGTTTCGGAACCGGTGAAGGTAAAGGTTACATCAAGGAATCTGTCCGCGGAACAGACCTTTATATCATGGTAGATGTGACCAATTACAGTCTTACTTACAGCGTATGCGGTCATGAAAACCACATGTCTCCGGATGATCATTACCAGGATCTGAAGAGAATCATCTCCGCAGCCACCGGTAAAGCACACCGTATCAACGTTATCATGCCATTCCTTTACGAGGGACGTCAGCACAGACGCACCAAGAGAGAATCTCTTGACTGTGCACTTGCACTTCGCGAGTTAAGTGCCATGGGCGTTTCCAACATCATTACTTTTGACGCTCATGACCCACGTGTACAGAACTCTATTCCGCTGAAGGGCTTTGATAACTTTTTCCCCACATACCAGTTCCTGAAGGCTCTGGTCAAAAATGTCCCTGATTTCAAGCTTGACAATGATCATCTCATGATCATCAGCCCGGATGAAGGTGCTATGTCCCGTGCTGTATACTTCTCCAATATCCTTGGAGTCGATATGGGTATGTTCTACAAACGCCGTGATTACTCCACCGTTGTCAACGGAAAGAACCCGATCGTTGCTCACGAATTCCTCGGAGATTCCGTAGAGGGCAAGGACGTTGTCATCATCGACGATATGATCTCTTCCGGAGAAAGTATGCTGGATGTTGCCCGTCAGCTCAAAGAGCGTAAAGCCGGACGTGTATTCGTCTGCACAACCTACGGTCTGTTTACAGATGGCGTAGCCAAATTTGATGAATATTACGAAAAAGGCTGGCTGGACAGAGTCATCACAACCAACCTTAACTATCGTATTCCTGAGCTTCTTGACCGTCCATACTATATCGAAGCAAATATGAGCAAGTATCTTGCAAGTATCATCGATATCATCAATCATGATGTATCTGTCGAGAAGGTTCGTTCCAGCAACGAAAAGATCATGAATCTCATGAAAAAAGTCAACGAACAGTAATAAATGCTCCCAGGTTTCCACGTTTCCCGTGAGAAGCCCTGTGTGAGTAAAGAAAGAGCGGATTACAGCAGGTGCAGATGCCCGGCATTGAGATCCGCTCTTCTTTTATGCCTGCATCCAGAAAGATCCTCCTGTTCGCCTCCCACAGATTCAGCTGATATTTCCCATCTGGTTTTCTGTAAAAAAGCGCATCCCAGTATTTTTCTTCAAACGCCTCTCTAAACTGATCGATCACATCTTCACTGACTTCATAGCAATCCTGACAGATAGAAGGACCAATGGCTGCATAAAGCTCTGAAGGATCTGTCTGAAATTCCTCAGTCATCTTTTCCACCGTCGCTTTACCAATCTTTCCTACAGTACCTCTCCAGCCGGAATGAGAAAGTCCCACAGCTTTATGTAACGGATCTATAAAGAAAAGTGGTACACAGTCCGCATAAAACGTTGCCAGCACCAGTCCCGGCACATTGGTGATCATTCCGTCCACATCTGTATAAGGCCTTGGTTTTGTGATCCCATTTCCTCTGTCTTCTTCCGTGACCACACGTACATTGGTGGTATGTGTCTGATCAGAGGTTACGATATCTTCCATGGAAAATCCCATAGCATCAGAAAGTCTGCGATAATTTTCCCTCACCGCAGCCTCATCATCCCCTCTTGTGAAGCTTAAGTTCATAGATTCATAAATCCCCTGGCTTACTCCTCCCAGACGGGTACTGAAGCCATGTACGATCCCGGGAAATTTCTCAAAAGCAGGATATGTAAGCCAGGTAACCTCGTTCTTCTGATTTACATTCATTAGCTGTTTATCTTTATACCATTTTATTTTCATCTTATGTGACCAGTCCTTTCAACTGCAAAAATCAAAAGCATTTTTTATCCAGTGGATGTTCTCTCCATCAATTCCTACTACGTCAAAACGGCAGGGAGGCAGCTCCCGGTATCCATGGGCAATCAGATAAAACATTGCCACTTTGCTGATGATCCGCTGTTTTTCTCTCCCTACCGCTGAAAAAGGACTTCCACTCTTTCCGTTCTTTCTGTATTTCACTTCAATAAACACCAGATATCTTCCATCCTGCGCAACAAGATCGATCTCACCACTTCGGCAGCGAAAATTTCTTTCCTTGATCTGCAGCCCCTTTTCTGCCAGGAACGCTGCAGCAATTCCTTCATAATAGCTGCCCTTCTGTCTTCTATTTTCCTTCAGATAAACAAAACCTTTCTGTTTTTGATGTCGGTATCTTAAGTATTTTTATATAAAATGTGTGATAAATGTTTTTCTGTGTATCGGACTTGGTCCATATTTCTTCAGTGCTTCAATATGCGCTGCAGAACCATATCCTTTATTGGAGGCAAATCCGTATTCCGGAAGAACCTTATCATATTCTTCCATCATCCGGTCTCTGGTCACTTTGGCAACAATACTTGCTGCCGCAATGGATACACTTTTTGCATCACCTTTGATGATGGGTACCTGCGGAATCTGGATTTCCGGTATGGTAACCGCATCGTTCAAAAGCAGCTGTGGCTGTACAGAGAGCCTGCTCACTGCCTGACGCATTGCCTCATAGGTTGCCTGCAGGATATTGATCTCATCAATCCTCTCCGGACTTGCCATTCCGATTCCAACAGAAACTGCTCCCTCCAGGATCACATCGTACAATTCGTCTCTCTTCTTAGCTGTAAGCTTTTTAGAATCATTCAGCCATAAAATATTGCAGTCTTTCGGAAGGATCACCGCACAGGCGACAACCGGTCCGGCAAGAGGGCCTCTTCCTACCTCATCGATCCCACAAAGATATCCAAGATGCTCATATTCATGTTCATATTTCTTCATGCTCTCTGTACGTACACGCTCATCCTCCAACGCTTGAAGCTTTTTGTGATACTGCTGGATCAGTTTCTGTACACCGCTTCTCTCATCATTTTCATAATGACGAAAAAGGGCGTTATATTCGCCCTCCTTCGCTGACGCAAAACGCGCCTTGATATCTTTCATTGTTTCCATTACGCTTCCTCCGGTCCTTTTGGAAACTCCAGAGTCACTTTTCCCAGTTTTCCGGAACGAAATTCTTCCAGCAAAAGGCGGGATGCTTTTTCATAGTCAAGCTCTTCGCCCTTTTTCAGACATCCTCTTGCTTTTGCAACTGCAGTAAGGATATCCAGCGGTTTCAGCTCTTCTTCTACATTGTATCTCTCTCTGATCGCTGCCGGATAAAACTCCTGCAGATATCCGATCAGACCCAGGGCAAGTTCTTCAATATTCAGAATATCGTCCTTGATCGAACCGATATAGGCAAGACGCATTCCAACTTCCTGATCTTCAAATTTCGGCCAGAGAATTCCTGGGGTATCCAGAAGCTCCACACTTTTATTCAGACGTATCCACTGTTTTCCTTTTGTAACTCCTGGTTTATTACCGGTCTTGGCACAGGCTTTTCCTGCAAAGGTATTGATAAATGTTGATTTTCCAACATTAGGGATTCCTGCAACCATCGCACGTACCGGACGGTTTTTGATTCCTCGTCTCCGGTCTCTCTCTGTCTTTTCCTTACATGCCTCTGTGATCGCCGCAGAAACGGCCTTCATAGATCCCTTATTGCGGGAATCAATACTTACCGCATAGATTCCTTTTTCTTTGAAGTATTCCATCCAGGCACGGTTCTGTCTCTCATCGGCAAGATCTGCTTTGTTGAGAAGGATCATACGTGCCTTGTTTTTTCCCAGCTCATCAATATCCGGATTTCGGCTGGAAAGAGGAACTCTTGCATCTACAAGCTCAATGATCAGATCGATCAGCTTGATATCTTCCTGCATCTGACGCTTCGCCTTCGTCATATGGCCTGGATACCACTGTACGTTCATAATTCACCTCATTTATCTGTACTTTAATCTGTTTACTTTGATCTATTTTATAAAACCTATTTTATTTTTCGGAGAAACTGTAAACCAAACTTTCCCGATAATGTACTTCTTACTGATATTTCCGATATCGCTGAAGCGGCTGTCTTCACTGTTATTGCGATTATCACCAAGGACAAAATATTCCCCGCTTTCCAGAGTTATAGCACTATTCGCAAGTCCTCCATCTGTCATATCCTGATAAGCTCCGTTTTCTTCATAAACCTTGCCGTTGATATAGATCTTCCCGTCTTTAATCTGAACAGTCTCCCCGGGAAGGCCGATCACACGTCGGATATGCAGGGCTGCCGAATCACTGGCGCTTGTTTTAAAAACGATCACATCTCCACGTTTTGGTGAACTGATCTTATATAAAGCCCTGTTTACAAAAAACTTTTCACTTACAGAATACGTGGGTTCCATGGCACTTTCCTGCAATGTCACAGTCTGAAATGCAGAGATTGCAACCAGCACAGCAAAAACCAGGGTCACAATAATTTCAAATACCCACTTCACGATTCCTCTTGTCCTGTCATCACGAAGCTTCTCCCTTGCTTCGGAAACAGCTCTGTTTTCCTTCAGATTTTCAATATTTATCTTCTTATTTAATCCCATATTCTATCCCCTGTATGTGCTTTTACACGCATACGCACTGATGTAAAAAGAGGGACAATAGCAAATGTTATTGTCCCTGCCTCTTTACTTATGAAATTATTTTACAAGCTCTTTAACCTTAGCTGCTTTACCTACACGATCTCTCAGGTAGTTCAGTTTCGCACGGCGTACTTTACCATGACGGATAACCTCAACCTTAACTACATGTGGGGAATGAAGCGGCCATGTTTTCTCAACACCAACACCATTGGAGCTCTTTCTTACTGTGAAAGTCTCTCTTGTGCTTCCGCCCTGTCTCTTAAGTACTGTACCCTCGAAGATCTGAACACGCTCACGTGTACCCTCTTTGATCAGTGCATGTACTCTTACTGTGTCTCCTACGCGGAACTGCGGTACTTCAGCTTTCAGCTGAGCGGACTCAATGTTCTTAATAATTTCGTTCATTTCTTTCTCTCCTTAATTATACTGGATGTTCTTAATACACATATGGTAACAGAGGACCATCTTTTATCACAACATCTGTGATTATACACTAGATAACTTCTCATTGCAAGGACTTTTTTTCCGGATTTTCGAGGGCTTTTACCAGCAAAGGACCTCATGTCCTGTTTCTGTGACAAGGACCATGATCTCCCACTGTGCCGATGGCAATCCATCCTCTGTCCGCACTGTCCAGTCATCGATCTCATCTGTATAGATTTCATCAGATCCCATATTGACCATCGGTTCAATAGTAAAGATCATTCCCGGTACCATGAGTACACCTGAACCTTCCTTAGATGTGTAGCTTACCCATGGATCTTCATGAAACTCAAGACCTACACCATGTCCGCCAATTTCTCTCACAACTGTATAGCCGTTTTCCACTGCATGTTTGTGTACAGCACTTCCCATATTTCCGATCGGTGTCCATGGTTTTACCTGTTCAAGGCCAAGCTCTACGCATTCTTTTGTCACACGGACAAGCTTCTCCTTCTCCGGACTTACCTGCCCAATACAGAACATACGGGAGGAATCAGAAAAATATCCCTGATAAATGGTAGATACATCTACATTGACAATGTCACCTTCTTTTAAGACAATTTCTTCATCCGGGATTCCGTGGCATACTACCTCGTTGATAGATGTACATACACTTTTTGGAAAACCTTCATAATCAAGTGGTGCCGGAATTCCGCCATGACGTACTGTTTCTTCATGTACCCAGTCATCGATCTGCTGTGTCGTTACACCTGGTCCGATATGCTCTGCAACATAATCAAGAACTGCAACATTAATCTTGCAGCTCTCTTTGATCTTCTCGATCTGTGCAGGTGTCTTGATCAGATCATGGTCAAGAACTGCATACCCCTTCTTTTTCATGAGTTCCATTTTTTCATCAAATGCTTCATGACATTTTTTATATTTTTTTCCGCTTCCACACCAGCAGGGATCATTTCGTTCGATTTTTTTAGACATCTTTTTCCTCTCCTTTTCGCAACTGTATGGCTGCTTTTTCTTTTGTATTTTATATGTTCAGATATGTTATATCTGTCTGTAATATTTTAACTGAATCAAAGAAGTCTCCTATGTGGTTGCGAGAAACAATAAGCTGTGGGTGGAGACTTGCATTCATTCGTTTGAATGGGAAATTATTCCGCCTGATTATCATAGCACAACTTTCTTTAGGTGAAAAGTATTCTTTGTGTTTTTGGTTTGTTTTGTATAACTTTTTGTGATTTTTCAATAAAAAAAGATCGTAATAGCTTGAACGATCTCTTTTTATTTATGTGTCTGTATTAATTATTTTTCGGTGGCTGCAGATTGTCGGTTTCCACCAGTTGCCATTATTCGCATTCGCCCAAGTGCACTGGATACTGCCGGAATAGAAATCACTACGATCGTCAGTACACCTTCCAGAAGAATATAACTGTAATTATAAATGATCGGATACAAAGCTGTCAGAGACTTCGGAAAATTATCCGGCATATAATCCATCCAGTAAAGATATCCGCCAAGTGCATGGAATGCCCCTCTTGCCAGAATTGCTATTATGTATGCTTTAAGAAGACCATGTTTTCTGGATTTTGCAAATAATCCTGAAAGTCCCATGGCTCCAAATGCCAGAATGTAATCACAGCATACCTGAAAAAATGAAAGGACATATGGCTCCTGGAGGAACTGAAAAATCCCATATACAAGGCCGGTAAGAATTCCTACCTTAATGCCATACCAGTAACCGATCAGAACAATAAACAGCATACTGAACAAGGTCACAGATCCGCCAAATGGCAGTTTAAATATCTTAATGTAGGAAGTTACATATGCAAGTGCCAATGCTACTGCACAGGTAACCAGCTGCTGTGTGGTAAATTTTAATACAGATGTGTTTTTCTGAAGTAATACTGCTATCAGAATTATCAAAATCAGAACTGCAATAACAGCTACGACATATCCTGCCGTTGTTAGACCGCCTTCGGCAGTCACAAGAAAATTAAACATACTCTTTTCTCTCCTCCTTACGATGAAATTACCCCAATCAAGTTCAAAGGTCGAAGCCTACACCTCCTCACAGTCTGGTCAGGCTCCTTTGGTCTTACCTATTGTAGCATATGGAAAAGGAGATGTAAATGGTGGGAGATGTATGATCATATACAACAAAATCAGGAGAAAAATCCATGTACTGATTTTTCTCCTGATTTCCTCTTTCCCTTTGTACCTTAAAAACTACATACATGCTTGTTGATGGTTAATCTTTTTGTTGAATCAATTCTAACCTGCGTACCGATTCACCAGCGGAGGTTATCCCCGCTTCCTCGGCTTATTGGTCAAGCCCTCACCCGATTAGTAACAGTCAGCTCCATGTGTTACCACACTTCCACC